>NZ_CP120635.1:1510000-1665000 GCF_021353295.2 Pseudodesulfovibrio thermohalotolerans
TGCATCAGGTGGAGCAACTGCTGGAGGACAAGTAGCCGTGGCTCCTGAGCCGCGTCCGCTCTGGGAGCGCGAGGAATTGCGCGCCGTGGCCGGAGAGACCCTCCGGCCCGGCGGTTTCGAGCTGACCGACAGGGCGGCGGAGCGTATTGGCGCGGTCCCGGGGTGGCGGGTTTTGGACGTCGGTGCGGGGCTCGGAGCCACCGTTTCCCGATTGCGTTCACGTTATGGCGTGGAGGCATGGGGCGTGGAGCCATCGGCGGCTCAACTGGGACTGGGGTGCGCCGTGCCGGGGCTTGTCCGGGCGCGCGGCGACCGGCTGCCCTTTGCACGGGAGCGGTTCGACGCCGTGTTCTGCGAGTGCGTCTTTTCCCTGTTCGACAACCGACCCGCCGGGCTGGCGGAATTTCACCGGGTGCTCAAGCCCGGCGGCTTCCTGGTTCTGTCCGACCTTTGCGCGTCTAATCCCGTCCCGGAAGATGGAGCGTCCTGCGCGGACCGCGCCGAGCCGTTGGCGGAAACCGTCCGGCTCGTTCGCGGCCATGGTTTCGCCGTCGATTTGCTTGAGGACCACTCGGACCGCCTGCGCGACCTGGCCGCCCGGCTCGCCTGGATAGGGGAGGGTGTTTCCTGCGGCTGCGGGCGGGGGGTGGGCTATTTTCTCATGATCGCGAAAAAACAAGGAGCGTAACGATGCTGGACGACGCCGGACTTCGAGTCATGGAATTGGCCGGAAAAGGATATTGTTGCAGCCAGATGCTGGTCGTCATGGCCCTGGACGAGATGGACCGCGAGGACCCGGATCTGGTTCGGGCAGCGGGCGGGCTGTGCAACGGGCTGGGGGATTGCTCCGGGCCGTGCGGCGTGCTCACCGGCGCGACCCTTGCGCTCGGCCTGTATGGGGGCAAGGGCTCGGATATGGAGGAGCCGGTGGATACGCTGCCGGTCATGCTCGAATCCCTGCGCGACTGGTTCGTCGAGCGGACTCTGGAATACGGCGGGATCACCTGCGGGGCGATTCTGGAAGGCGGCTGCGGCAGTCCTCACCCGACTCGCTGCGGCGGGCTGGTGGCCGAGGCCAACGCCAAGGTTCGCGAGATTCTCGTCGAGAACGGGCTGGACCCGTCCGAGGGGCGTGATCTGTAGTGAGCCAAAGCCCGAGAAGCGTTTGCCCGGTCTGCCTGCGGCTCATTCCGGCCGCTCACGAGACCGTCGGCGACGAGACGTTCCTGGTCAAGACCTGCCCCGAGCACGGGGAGTTTCGAGCGGTGGTCTGGCGCGGCGAGCCTTCCTTTGCCGCATGGGCGCGGCCCAAGGTGCCGTCGAGTCCACGGACGCCGTTCACCGAAGTGGATCGGGGCTGTCCGTTGGATTGCGGGTTGTGCGACGCACACCGCCAGCATACCTGCACCGCGCTTTTGGAAGTCACTTGGCGGTGCGACCTGGGCTGCCCGGTCTGTTTCGCCTCGTCCGGCAGACAGGCTCCGCCCGATCCGTCCCTGGACGAACTGGGCCGCCTGTTCGATCGCGTGGAGCTGGCCTCGGGTTATTGCAACATACAGCTTTCGGGCGGCGAGCCGACCGTACGCGAGGACCTTGCCGATATCATCAGGCTGGGCAAGGGCAAGGGATTTCCGTTCATCCAACTGAACACCAACGGGCTCAGGCTCGCGTGCGAGCAGGGCTACGCCGATCGGCTTGCCGAGGCCGGGCTGGATTCCGTCTTTTTGCAATTCGATGGTACGCGGGATGGCATTTACGAGAACCTGCGGGGCCGCCCCCTGCTCGACGCCAAGCTCGCGGCCTTGGACGCACTGGCCAAGGCCGGGGTGGGCGTCATCCTGGTGCCCACGTTGGTGCCGGGGGTCAATACCGACGATCTGGGCAATATCCTGCGATTGGCCATGGAGCGTTCTCCGGCCGTTCGCGGGGTTCACTTTCAGCCTGTCAGCTATTTCGGTCGCTACCCCACGCGGCCGGGCGACGAGGAACGTATCACCCTGCCGGAGATTATGCGCGGCCTTGAAACCCAGACCGGCGGGATGCTCAAGGCCGCCGACTTCAGCCCGCCGGGTTGCGAGCACGCCTTTTGTTCCTTCCACGCCAACTACGTGGTCACGGAGGAAGGCGGTTTGACCAGGCTTTCTTCAAACGGGGCGTGCGGCTGCACCCCGCGTCCGGCCTCCGAGGGGGCGGACGCGGCCAAGGCGTTCGTCAAGCGTCAGTGGGCCGCGCCGGAGAAGCGACTGCCCATGGCCTTTGACGGGGCGCAGGCCGGGGTATCATCCGACAGTGAGCCGATGGACGCCCTGGACGCTTTTATCCGGCGGGCTGCCACTCATACGCTGGCCGTGTCGGCCATGGCCTTTCAGGACTGTTGGACCCTGGACCTCGAACGGCTCAAGGGATGTTGCATTCACGAGGTGTCCCCTGACGGGCGGCTCATTCCGTTCTGCGCCTATAACCTGACCTCAATGGACGGTGAGACCCTGTACAGGGGGAAATGTCATGAATAGCTCCAATCTAGACCGTTGGCTGGCCGGACGCATGGGGCGGGACACTGTTCCGTCACGCCGCGAGCTGCGCGATTGGCAGTTGCGGCGGCTTCGGGAGATGGTGGATCACGCCAAGCTTGGCAGTCCGTTCTATGCCCGTCATCTGGCGGATTTTTGCGGCGCGGATCTGGATACTCTTGAAGCGTTTTCACGGCTGCCAGAGATAGGTCCGGAACAGTTGCGTTCCGATCCCGATGCGTTGCTGAGCGTGTCCCGCGACGACATAGAGCGGGTCGTCACCCTGTCCAGCTCCGGCACGACCGGGGAACCAAAACGCATTTTTCACACCGCCGACGATCTTGAGGCCACTACGGATTTTTTTGGTTGGGGCATGTCCAACATGGTTGGTCCGGGAGAGACCGCCCTGGTCCTCCTGCCCGGCGCGCGGCCCGGCGGAGTGGGGCGGTTGCTCGACGAGGCGTTGTCCAGGCACGGCTCGCGGGCCGTATCCCATGGCGAAATGTCGGATGCGGATGCGGCTGTGGACCAGTGCCTGGCCGAGAAGGCCGTCTGCGTGGTCGGCTCACCGGCCCATGTGAACCTGTTCGCCCACGCCTGGACTGCGCGCGGTTTGCCCCGTGACGTGATCCGCTCAGTGTTGCTTTGCTGGGACGTGATTCCCGACGCGGTTTGTTCGAACGTGGCCGAACGGTTGGGGTGCGGGGTATTTCGCCATTGGGGCATGATCGAGACCGGCTTGGGCGGGGCCGTGGAGTGCGCGCCGGGTTCGGGGATGCATCTGCGCGAGACCGATGTTTTCGTCGAGATCGTGGACCCGGAAACGGGTCGGTTGCTCCCGGACGGAGAGTTCGGAGACATGGTCGTGAGCACGCCGCTGAAAAAGGGAATGCCGCTCATTCGCTACCGCACCGGCGACGTGGGGCGCATCCTGCCTCGGGATTGCGACTGCGGCAGCCCGCTGCGCAGACTGGACCCGCTGGTTCGGCGCAGGCGCGGCGGCGTGGCGTCGGTATCCGGCGTTTTCTCTCTGTGGGAATTGAACGAGGTTATGTACGGCGTGCCGGGCGTGGCGGATTTCGCGGCCCGGTTGAACAATGGCACGCTGCATCTAGTGGTGTGCGGCGATGCTTCCTTCCAGGCGGTGTCGGACGCGCTCGGGACCCTGCCCGCCGTGGCCGGGGGGCTTGCGGCCGGGACGCTGCGGGTGGATATCGAGAACAAGCATGGCGTCGCCCCCGCCGTTTCCGGGCTGGACAAGCGGCGCATAGAGATAGGGAGTTGAGCAATGAAAGCGTTTGTGCGTGAGGTGGCCGGATTGGCGCGGGCCGGAGAGCCCTTTGTCCTGGCCACGGTGGTCGAGAGTTCCGGGTCCACGCCGAGGTCCTCGGGCGCGAAGATGGCCGTGCGCCGCGATGGGGCCATCATCGGCACCGTGGGCGGCGGCCTGGCCGAGGCCCGTGCCTGCCGGTCCGCCGGAGAGATGTTGGCCGGAGGTGCTTCCGACGGTCAGGCGCGGCTGATGTTTGTGGACATGACCCAGGAACTGGCCGCCGACTCGGATATGATCTGCGGCGGCGGGCTGTCCATGTTTCTCGAAATGGCGTCGCCGAACGGGGAGTGCGCCCGCGTTTATGCCGAGCTGGACGACATGCTGCGCAGGGGCGACGCCGCGACGCTCACGACCTGCGTTCAGGGCGGTGAAACGCCGCTTGTCACCGGGCATGACATCGTCACCGGCAGACCGGACGGCGAGATGCCGGTTTTCAGCCGCGACGGCAATCCCATGGTCCTGGCCGAGCCGTTCATTCCGCCCGCGCCGTTGTATATTTTCGGAGCCGGGCACGTCTCCCGGTTCACCGCGCGGGTGGCGGCCATGGTCGGGTTTCGCACCGTGGTGCTGGACGACCGGGAAGAGTACGCCAATCGGGAACGCTTTCCCGAGGCCGACGAGGTGGTGGTCCTCCCGTCTTTCGCCGGGTGCTGCGACGCGCTCAGGGAAGACCCCGAGGCGTTCGTGGTCATCGTTACCCGGGGGCATATGCACGACCGTAACGTTCTGGCCGAGGCCCTGCGGACAAGGGCGCGCTATGTGGGCATGATCGGCAGCTCCACCAAGCGCGAAAAGATATATGCTTCCCTGCTGGCCGATGGTTTCACCCAGGCGGAGATCGACCGCTGCTATAGCCCCATCGGGCTGCCCATCGGCGGACAGACCCCGGAGGAGATCGCGGTCAGCATCGTGGGCGAGCTTATTCAGGTCCGGGCGGGTAAGGCATGATGAACGGGCTTGCCGCGATCATTCCGGCGGCGGGACTGTCCTCTCGCATGGGCAGTTTCAAGCCGCTGCTTCCCCTTGGAGACGGTACGGTCCTTTCGCGTTGCGTTGCACTTTTCAGGGAGTGCGGCGTGGAGCGGATCGTGACGGTTACGGGCAAGCGGGCCGACGAGGTGGCGGCCTGTGCCGTGGAGGCCGGGGCCGAGGCCGTCTACAACCCGTCATTCGAACAGGGCATGTATTCCTCGGTCCTGACCGGCGTGCGGACATTGGGGGGCGATGTGCGGGCATTTTTCATGCTTCCGGCGGACATTCCCCTGGTCCGGCCCGAGACGGTTCGGCGGCTTGTCGACGAATTCGAGCGGACGCGGCCGTCCGTCTTGTATCCACGATTCGCCGGAGAACGAGGCCATCCGCCGCTCATTGCGGCCGAAATCGTTCCGGCCATTCTGAATCATGACGGCACCGGCGGGCTTCGGGCCGTGCTCGACGGGGTGGAGGCGGACGCGCTGGACCTGGACGTGCCCGATTTCGGCATAGTCCATGACCTGGATCGTCCCGAGGATTACGAGTTGGCCCTGGCAGTGGCCGGGATACGCTATCCGCTTGAGGATGAGTGCGGCGAGTTGTTCCGGGAGTACGGGGTTTCCGACCATATCGTCGGACATTGCCGGGCCGTGGCCAAGGTGGCGACGGCCCTGTGCGGTCGGCTGAACGAGCGGCCGGGCGCTCCCCGGCTGGACCCCGGCCTTGTCCTGGGCGCGGCCCTTACCCACGACATCGGCAAGGGGACCAAGCGGCACGAGGCCGCTGGGGCGGAGCTGTTGCGCGCTCATGGATTTTCGGACGCCGCCGACATCGTGGCCGCCCACTTCGATCTGACCCTGTCCGACGACGCCCCCGTCACTGAGCGGGAGGTCGTTTTCCTGGCCGATAAGCTGGTTCGTTGTCACGGGCCGGTTCCGCTGGACAGGCGATATATGGAGAAGGTGGAGATGTATCGCCACGAGGTGGGGGCGGAAGAGGCCATATTGGGACGTCTTGAACGAGCCCGGGCGGTCATGACCCGTTTCGACCGGGAGTTGAACGATTCTTCCGAACGCATAGCCCGTGAGGCCCTGTCGTGATCGTGCTCCTGCGCCATTGCCGGCCGGCGGGCGGCGATGGGCTGTGTGTCGGCAGGACGCCCCTGCAACTCTCTGCGGATGGCGAGCTTCAGGCCCGTGCGCTTGCCGAAGAGCTGGGGGCGGTTCCGTTCGCGCGGCTGTGCTCAAGCCCCGCCATCCGGGCGCGGCACACTCTCGGGCCGCTGGCGGAGCGGCTTGGAATGCCCGTGGAAATATTGCCAGAGCTGGACGAAATCGACATGGGCGCGTGGGACGGTTTGGCCTTTGCCGATATTCGTGAACGGTTCCCGGAGGAATACGCGGCGCGGGGCCGTCGATTTGGCTGTTTTCGCGCCCCTGGCGGGGAGAACTTCGAGGATGTGGCCGACCGGGTCATGGTTGCCTTGGAGCAGCTGGCCGAAGGAAAGCTTCCCGTGCTGGTGGCGACCCATGCGGGCGTGATCCGGACGGCGCTTTGCCGGGTGACAGGCCATCCTCTGGACGACTTGTTCCGGTTCAAACCGGGATACGCCCGATGTACGGTCTTGCGCCGGGAAGGGAACGGCCTCGCACTTGAGGCGGACGACCTGGATGCCGGGTCGATACGCGCCCTTTTTTGAGTGGCCTTTCGAGGCCGTTGTCTACGTCCGTTTCTGGACGAATTTCGACGTGCTTGAGTAGAAGATGTTGTAGACCAGGGTTAGCAGGCAGGCGAAGACCGCCGAGCCGATGCCTATGGCTACGTTGTAGAAGGGCGGCGCGGTCAGTGCGAGCCGGATCAGCAGGGTCGCCAGGGCGAAGCCGGAGTTGCGGAATATGGCGCGGAATTCGGGCAGGAACCGCTGGGCGATGAGCACCAGCATGATGTCGCTGAAGATCAGCACCGTGTAGAAATTCTTGAAGAAGTGGAAAGGATGCTCGCCGTTCAGCACGTGAAGCCCGTTCTGGATGCCCATGCCCACGAAGATGCCGAGCATGACCAGGGCCACCAGTTTCTTGGCCGCCACGAATTTGAAGAGCGGCTCGCCCTTCTTGAGCGTTTCATCCAGGTTGCCGCGCAGGAGGGAATAGACCCCGAGCAGGCAGAATATGACCACGGCTCCGCCGCCGTCGGAGATGATGATCCACAGCTCCTGTTCGTGCCCGGTAATGGTGATGGGTTCCGGGAAGTCGGCCAGCGCCTTGAAGGCGCTCCGCAGCAGAATCAGCGCGAGGATTTCGAACTGCTTGCCCACGGCCTTTGAAATGGAGCAGGGCAGGGTGAAGATGAGGCTGATGACCTCCAGGATCAGGACCAGCGTGAAGGCCAGGTTGATGGCCATGTAGTGACTGGTGGGAATGATCTCCCCGAAGTGCCCGGTGATCCATCCCTGCCGTTTCATTTCTATGACGCCCAGGGCGAGAATGAAGATCACGACCAGAAAACCGGCCACCGCCCTCTGGGTGGAGTCTTTCTCCCAGTAATGATGCAGGGGGTCGAAGGCGAAGGTGGCCAGGTCGTATATCTTGTGCATGGGATGCTTCATGTTGCCTCCGCGAATGAATCCATCTGTTGTGCGCCGTCAACGACGCGGGTGACGAATTATCAGGAGCGGCTGCCGAAGTAAATAGGATGAATTCCTATTTAACTTAAATTTCAAAAAGCATCTCAAGATCGTCGCGGGTCAGGCTCTTCAGGGCCGACTGGCCGGGAATGATGGCTTCGGCGACGTCCTTCTTCTGCTCCTGTAATTTGAGGATGCGCTCTTCCACGGTATTCTGGCAGATCATCTTGTAGGCGAAGACCTGGCGCTTCTGGCCGATGCGGTGCGTGCGGTCCGTCGCCTGGTTTTCCACGGCCGGGTTCCACCACGGGTCGTAGTGGATGACGTAGTCCGCGGAGGTCAGGTTCAGGCCGGTGCCGCCCGCCTTCAGCGATATGAGGAAGATGGGAATGTCCGGGTCCTCGTTGAAGCGGTCCACCTGTTCAAAGCGGTCCTTGGAGGAACCGTCCAGATAGGCGAAGGGAATTTCCCGAATTTGCAGCCAGTTGCGGATGACATGGAGCATCTGCACGAACTGGGAGAAGACCAGCACCTTGTGGCCGCCTTCGATGATGTCCACCACCAGATCCTTGAAGGCGTCGAACTTGCCCGAAGGCAGGTTGGTGGACACGCCGGGCAAGTTGAGCTTGAGCAGGCGCGGGTGGCAGCAGATCTGGCGGAGTTTGAGCAGGGCGTCCAGAATGGACATTTGGCTCTTGGCCATGCCCTTTTCGTCCACGTCCTTGAGGACCTGGTCCTTGAGCTTCTTGGCCAGGGCGTTGTAGAGCTCGCGCTGTTCCTCCACCAATTCGCAGTAGTGGGTGGTCTCGATCTTGGGCGGCAGGTCTTTGGCCACCTCGGCCTTGGTGCGGCGGAGGATGAACGGCTTGACCCGGGTGCGCAGGTAATCCAGCGTCTCTTCGTCGCCGTCCTTGATGGGCTTGACGATGCCGCGCTGGAAGGAATGCTGTGAACCGAGGAAGCCGGGCATGAGAAATTCGAACAATGACCAGAGCTCGAACAGGTTGTTTTCGATGGGCGTGCCCGACAGGCAGACGCGCAGGCCCGCGTCGAGTTTGCGCACGGAACGGGCGGTGATGGTGTTCGGGTTCTTGATGTTCTGGGCTTCGTCGAGAATGACGCTGGCGTATTCGTATTTCAGCAGCTCGTCCAGGTCGCGCCGGAGCAGGGCGTACGTGGTGATGACCAGGTGTGAGTCCTTGATGTGCTGGAACAGGCCTTCGCGCTTGGCACCGTAAATGGTCAGCCGTTTCAGGCCGGGCACGAATTTCTGCGCCTCGCGTTCCCAGTTGGGCAGGACAGATGTGGGCACGATGATGAGGTTCGGGCCGTCCACGCCGTTGTCCACCAGGGACTGGATGTAGGACAGGGTCTGGATGGTCTTGCCGAGTCCCATTTCGTCCGCGAGGATGCCGCCGAAGCCGTATTCGCGCAGGAAGTTCAGGTAGCTGAGCCCCTGAACCTGATAGGGGCGCAGGGTTGCCTGCAATTCCTTGGGCTGCGCGATGATCTTGATCTGTTCGAAGTTGTTGATCTTTTCGCGCAACTTCACGAAAAATTCGTCGGTCTGGGCCTGGGGCAGGTCTTCCAGAATCTTTTCGAGCACCGGGGCCTCGAACTGGTTGAACTGCTGCTTGGGTGCCTTCTCGGGATCGAAGCCCAGTGCCTTGAGCTTGTGGCCGAGTCTCTTCAGCCAGGACTCGGGCAGACTGGTGTAGGAGCCGTCCTTGAGCTGGACGTACCGCTTGCCCTTGGTCCATGCCTCCCAGATGACCTCGATGGGGACGCGCTGCTCATCGTACTGCACGGCCAGTTCGAGGTTGAACCACTTGTCTTCCTCGTCACTCTCCACTTCAGCCACGACCTGGGGTTGCGTGGTGCGGACCTTGTAGCGGGTCAGGTTCTGCTCGCCGTAAACCCGGTACGCCTCCACGAGCTGGGGATAGTGGTCGAGCAGGAAGTTGATGGCTTCCTCCTGTTCCATGAACCAGATGTGGTTGTTCCTGGGCTGGAAATTCATGTCCTGCAATTCGCTCAGCAGGCGGGCCTCCTCGTCCTGGGCGCGCCGGATGAGGTAGGACTTGCCGCCCTCGTGGTAGGAGCCGGTCTGCAGGTCGGGGTTGGGGCCGGGCATGATGAATTCGCCGTGCTCGTTGGAGTAGATGTTCTGAATCTTGAGCACGAGCAGGGAGCCTTCCTCGTCGAGGTAAAGCTTGGGATCGTAGTCGGCGTCCTGGAAGATGGGGCCGACACGTTCGAGGAAGTCCTCCTGGCCGTAGAGGTCGCTGACCGGAATCTGGGTCCAGACGCGGTCGAGAAATTCGGATACGTCGGCGTGGGGGACGATAGGCTTCTGCTCCACCATGGCCTGGACCAGCTTGGGCTCCAGGCCGGTCTGCACCGGGTAGAAGGAGTTCTTGTAATAGACCCAGAGCGGCAGGCGGCCGTAGAAATATATTTCTTCCTCATCGGTGATGGGGAAGGGCATTTTGTCCTCGCGGGCGAGCAGAATTTCGAAGTTCAGGCCATCCTCGCTCAGGGTGGGGGAGAGCTTGAGCTGCATGGTCTTGGACTCGATGGTGACCGGCTGATCGGATTCGCGCAGATAGAGGTAATATTCGTTCTTGATCGCTCTGAAGAACCAGGAGTGCAGGCCCGCCGGGATTTCCACCTTGTGGCCCCAGTAATCGAGGTAGTGGCCGATCTGTTCGGCCACGCCGGGGAGGGCGGGCGAAGTGTCGCACCAGTCGGAGTTCTCGACAATCTGGGACAGAGTGACCTCGTTCTGCACCTGGGATATGCCCGATTTGTTTTGGCGGGCGCGGAAAAAAGCAACCTGTAGGCGGCCGAGTTCCGGATAGATGCGGTATATGAGGTAATGGCGACCGGCCTCGGGTTCGAGTTCGGTGGCGAAAAAAGGACGGAAGGTCTGTCGCCAGTCCGTGCGCGGGGTGGGCATCCCGCCGCCGGATTCGGTGTCGAGGGACTTGAGCAACTTGACCGCCGTGGCTGCCACGTGACGACAGACCCCGGAAAAGGAGTCCGGGCAGTTGCAATAGTAGTTGATGGTCCTGTCGGACAGGTTCAGGCCGATTTCAGAAGTGTAATTCTGAAAATCGTCTCCGTGTACCTGACCATCGATGTCCCAGTACTGTTCCCGCTTTTTGAGGTCCAGTTTGGCGACGCCGTTGTCGGCAACGATTCCATGGGCGCTCTCCAAAATGTAATCGGGGACGCTATCGCCAATGAAATCCTGCAATATGGATTTGACTATCTGTTCTTCACCGCTGCTCATCGAAAATCTCGTGAAATCATCATCTGAATAAAATTGAACAGAACTTCTTACATATAACCCGGGCAATGGGCAAGCTGGATTTGTTCCCCCCCCTATGTCCATGTGGACTCTTGGCTTTTCGAACACGTTGGTTCATACTGGAAACATCAGCCACGCTCGCACCATTGTATGGTCCAACCAAAATGCTTTTGCAAGGGAAAATGAGACTCGCGAAACTGATTGCCGCCTTTCTTTGTCTGTTATTCGCCGCCGGGTGCTCCGACGGCGGCCCTGCCACGCCCGTTGCTCCGGTCAATCCCGCGGAGATTCCGTCCGTGCCCGAGAGCGGCGGCACGCTGGTCGAACCCATGCTTGGCGAGCCGAGCAACTTGATTTCCATTCTGGCCACGGACTCGGCTTCCCACACCCTCGCCGGGCAGATTTACGTCAGCCTGCTCAAGTACGACAAGGATATCAATCTGGTGCCCTATGCGGCCGAGTCCTATGAGGTCCTTGACGGCGGCAAGCGGCTCAGATTCAAGCTGCGCGAGGACATCCACTGGACCGACGGTGTCCAACTCACTGCCGACGACGTGGAGTTCACCTACCGCCTGACCATCGACCCCAAGACGCCCACGGCCTATGCGGGCAATTTCAAGCTGGTCAAGGAATTCCGCAAGACCGGAAAGTTTTCCTTCGAGGTGACCTACGAGCAGCCTTTTGCCAAGGCGCTGGTTTCCTGGGCCACGAATATTCTGCCCAAGCATGTCCTCGAAGGGGAGAACTTGCTGGATACGAAATACAGCCGCCAGCCCGTCGGGGCGGGGCCGTATATGCTCAAGGAGTGGACCGCCGGCAGCCAGATCGTGCTTGAGGCCAATCCGACTTTCTTCGAGGGCAAGCCGTACATCGATCGCCTCGTCTATCGCGTGATCCCGGACATGGGCACCCAATTCCTGGAACTCAAGGCGGGGAACCTCGACACGATGGGGCTCGATTCCCTCCAATACCTTTATCAGACATCAGGGCCGGGCTGGGACGGCAGCTTCCGCAAGTTCAGCTTCCTGTCGTTCGGCTACACGTTCCTTGGCTTCAACTTCAAGCATCCGTTTTTTCAGGATGTGCGCGTGAGGCGGGCTATCGATTACGCCATCGACCGGCGGGAACTCATCAAGGGGGTGCTTTACGGCTTGGGTGAGGCGGCCAACGGGCCGTACAAACCCGGCACCTGGCAATACAACGAGAACGTCCGGCCGCGTCCCTTCGACCCGGATAAGGCAAGGGAGCTTCTGGCCGAGGCGGGCTGGACGGATTCCGACGGTGACGGCTGGCTGGACAAGGACGGCAAGCGGTTCGCCTTTTCCATCATCACGAACCAGGGCAACTCCCTGCGGATCAAGACCGGGGTTATTCTTCAGCAGCGGCTCAAGGACGTCGGCATTCAGGTTTCCCTGCGCACCGTGGAGTGGGCGGCGTTCATCAAGGAGTTCGTTGACAAGGGTCGTTTCGACGCTATTCTTTTGGGATGGAATATTCTACAGGACCCCGACATCTATAACGTGTGGCATTCCTCAATGGCCGTGGACGGGGGGCTCAATTTCACGCGCTATATCAATCCGGAGCTGGACGGGCTTCTTGAGCGCGGTCGGCATTTGGTCCGGCAGGAGGAGCGCAAGCCCCTTTACGACCGGGTGCAGGAAATCCTGCATGACGACGTTCCCTATTGTTTTCTCTACGTTCCCATGTCCCTGCCCATAGTTCAGGCCAGGATACAAAATATTAAGGCGGCCCCGGCCGGGATAGCCTATAATTCCGAAAAGTGGTGGATACCACGCAGTCTGCAACACCAGCCGTAAGACGGGCGTACATACATGATTCGCATTAACGAAATCACCGATAAGGTGGCCTCATATATCAAGGACCCCGACCTGGATCTTATTCAGCGGGCCTACGTCTTTTCCGCACAGGCGCATGACGGCGTGGTGCGGCGATCGGGCGAACCGTACATTTCCCACCCCATGAACGTGGCCTATCTCTTGGCCGACATGCAGCTCGACGAGGCCTCCGTGGCCGCCGGTCTCCTGCATGACACCGTGGAGGACACCGACACGACCGTTGACGAGATCGAGGATCTCTTCGGCTCGGACGTGGCCGACATCGTGGACGGCGTGACCAAGATCAGCCGAATGGAATTCGAGTCCAAGGCCGTGCAGCAGGCCGAGAACATCCGCAAGCTTATCCTGGCCATGGCCGAGGATATCCGCGTGCTCATGGTCAAGCTGGCCGACCGGCTGCACAACATGCGCACGCTGGAGTTCATGAAGCCGGTCAAGCAGCGGCTCATCGCCCAGGAGACCCAGGACATCTATGCGCCGCTAGCCAACCGGCTGGGCCTGCACCGGGTCAAGACCGAGCTTGAGGACCTTTGCCTTCGCTACCTTCGGCCCGACGTCTATGCCCAGCTTTCCGACGCCGTGCACGAGCACCGCGCCGCGGGCGAGCCGTATATCGACAAGGTCATCGACCTTATCAACGATATGCTTAAGAAGAACAAGATCCAAGGCAGGGTCTTCGGCCGGACCAAGCACCTGCATTCCATCCAGGTCAAGATGGAGCAGCAGGGCCTGACCTTCGACGAGATTTACGACCTTATCGCCTTTCGGGTCATCGTCACCTCCCTCAAGGATTGCTATGCCGTGCTGGGCTTGATCCACGCGGCCTGGCGGCCCGTGCCGGGACGGTTCAAGGATTACATTTCCATCCCGAAGGCGAACATGTACCAGTCTCTGCACTCCACAGTCATGGGGCCGGACGGCGAGCGTATCGAGATTCAGATTCGCACCGAGGAGATGCACAAGATCGCCGAATACGGCGTGGCCGCCCACTGGCAGTACAAGGAAGTGGGCAAGGGCACGAAGAAGGGCAAGACCACCGGCCGACGCGATGCCGAGCGGTACACCTGGCTCAAGCAAATCATGGACTGGCAGCGCGAGCTTTCCGATCCTCGTGAATTCATGTCCTCGCTGCGGCTGGAGATGTTCCAGGACGAGGTCTACGTGTTCACGCCCAACGGCGACATCAAGGAGCTGCCCGATGGGGCCACGCCCGTGGACTTCGCCTATTTCATTCATTCCGAAGTGGGCGACAAGTGCGCCGGGGCCAAGGTCAACGGCCGCATCGTGCCCTTGCAATACCGTTTGCAGAACGGCGATTCGGTGGAGATCATCACCGACAAGAACCGGGTGCCCAGCCGCGACTGGCTGAAATTCGTCAAGACCGCCAAGGCGCGGACCCGGATCAAGCATTACATCCGCACCGTCGAGAAGGAGCGGGCCATCAACCTGGCCAAGGAGATGCTTGAGAAGGAAGGCCGCCGGGTCGGCATCAACATCCAGAAGGCCATCAAGGACGGCGAACTCATCAAGCTGGCCGGAGAGTTCAATTGCGGCAGCTTGGACGAACTTCTGACCCAGGTGGGCTTTTCACGGTTTACTCCGCGCAAGGTCATCAAGCGTCTTTACGCGGTCATGCACGGCGAGACCCTGGACGAGCGCAAGCTTAAGGAAAAGGTCGTTTCGGAACCCGCGGAAGAGCCGATCGTCGCTTCGGGCGTGGAGATCGGCAAGAAGCCCAAGGCCGACGGATTGCAGATTTCCGGCGTGGACAATGTCCTCGTGCGTTTCGCAAGTTGTTGCAACCCCCTGCCCGGCGAGCCCATCATCGGCTACATCACCAGGGGCCGGGGCGTGACCGTGCACCGCATCGACTGCCCGAACGTCGTCAATTTCGAGGACGAACGCCTTCTTCAGGTCAGTTGGGAGGGCGTGGAGGAAAAGCCGTATCCGGCCAAGGTCAAGATCAAGTGCCTGAACAAGCCCGGTATGCTCGGCCGTATCTGCACCATGCTTGCGGACATGGACGTCAACATCGACTCCGGCAATTTCGAATCCAAGGTGGACGGCACTTCGATGCTCAACTTCACCGTTGAAGTTAAGGGGTTGGATCAACTTTATGCGGCCCTGGCCGAGGTCAAGAAGCTCAAGGCCGTCAAGGAAGCCATCCGCGTTTCCTGATCTCCGCGCCGTAACGATCACACAAGAGGAAGCCCGCCTGAGAGCGGGCCTTTTTCGTTTTGAAGAGGGGGGAGCCTATCTGGTGGTTTGGATCACGGCCGAGAAATGCTGCATCGGGGCGGTGCGCTTCGGCACGCAACGGACGTACTTGTGAGCACGGTGGCCGTTGTTGTGGCGGTGTACCTTGTGGGGACGAAAATGGGGGTGCTTCCGATGCACTGTCCGGTTGCCCATGGCGTGCGGCGTGCGGTTGCCGGGACGGGCGGCGTGCCGGAAGTCCTTCTGCCCCCGTTGGTCCTTGAAGTATGCGTGTCCCTGCTTGTGGTTTACGGATTGGTGGGGCTGCTGCCGGGAATATTGCGGGCCGGGGTGGCGATGAGCACCGGGATCGGCCCCGGCCGTAGCGGCGAAACCGAGTGTGCAAAGGGTCAGGGTGATGAGGATCAGTCGTCGCATAATGCCTCCTGTGTTTGGGTTGCGATATTCAAGCTAAGGCAAGGGCTGTGCCGTTTGTAATGTCCTGAATTTGAAGTGTATTATTTTGGGGCCTCCGAATGGGCGCGCAGTCTTTGCGCACCTTGCGCCCCTTTGGAACGGTTTCGGCGCGGAAATGCTCCGGGGCTGGGCAAGAGAAAGGCCCGCATCGGGCGGGCCTTTTGGGGGGGGGGAGGTGGCGGGATGGCTTAGTCGGTGTGGCACTGCTTGCAGGAGATGGGCACCGGCTTTCCGTCGCGCTTCTTAACGATCTTGTGGCAGCCGAGACAGCTCTTGTCAGTGTTTTTGGCGTGGAAGGCCGCGTAGAAGGCGGTCGTTCCCTTCTTGCCTGGCTGGTCGTGACAACCCGGCGCGCTGCATCCCTTTATCTCGGCCTTGCCGTCCCACGTGTGATGACAGGTAGCGCATTCCAGGTTCGCCTTCACATGGCGTCCGTGGGGAAAGTCCACCAGGCTCTTGGTGGCTTCCATCCCTTCGGGCGGGCTGAGCTTGAGATCGCCGGGAGCCGGTGGAGCGGCCCAAGCCGAAGCGGCCAGGCCGAAAGTGAAAAGGGCCAGTAGGGTGATGACGATGCGTCGCATGATGCCTCCATGGTTTGCGTTGGTGGTCAGTATGGATATGGCAAGGCGTGTGCCAGAGTTAGTCCTTTGAAATACAAGAGGAATAATTTCCGATTGCCGTGGGGTGCGCATAGGTTGCGCATGTGCGGCGTGCGGAACGCAAAAAAAGAAGATGGAACGCACAAATCTTGCGCCGTCGAAGGATGTATCGTCGGCCAATTCCGCCGCAGGCGGTTTCATTGCCGTGGGCAAGCGGGCGGAGAGGACCGGGAAAGACCATCAAAAAAGGGGGAGCGTCGTCGACACTCCCCCTTTCGTGTTTTTGCCGTGGTCGGCTACATTTCGATACGGATGGTTTCGGGGCTCAGCTTGCGCTCCAGCCGTTTGGCGTAGAGGCTCATGAAGTAGCTGAAGACGAAGTAGAGCACGGCCACCGTGGTGTAGATTTCGAAGGGATAGATCATGATTCGGTTGTTGATGGCGTAGGCCGCGCGGGTCAGCTCCATCACGCCGATGATGTATGCCAGGGAGGTGTCCTTGAAGGCGGCGATGAACATGCCGACCAGGGCGGGAAGCATCTGCTTGAGCGCCTGGGGCAGGATGATCTTGCGCATGGTCTGTAAATAGGTCAGGCCGGAAGCCTTGGCCGCCTCGACTTGTCCAGCGGGAATGTTTTCGATACCGCCGCGTACGGTTTCGGCGATGTACGCCCCGAAGAAGAAGGTCATGGCGATGGTGGCCGCCCAGAAGGCCTGGACATCCACTTTGAAGACGAATTCGAGGATCGCCTGGTAGAACCAGAGGATGACCAGGATGAGCGGCACGCCCCGGATGAGTTCGATGTAGAGCAGGCAGGGGATGCGGAATACGCGGTTTTTGGAGGTGCGTCCCATGCCGACCGCGAGCCCTATGAGGAAGCTGCCCGCAATGGATATGGCGGCCATGAGCAGGGAACTGGCCAGTCCGCCCAAGCCGAAGCAGAACTCGGTCTCGTCGCCCTCGGGGAAGCGCCAGATGAGCAGGGTCTTGAAGTTGGCCCCGATGATCTCCCAGTTGAAATGGAACAGGGCCATGACGACCATGTAAAGGATGTAGGCGATGGCGGCCACGAAGAGGAATTTGAGGGCCTTCGTCAAATCCTTGCCCAGCCTGTTCAGGAACTGCTTGAACGGGGACACGGTGCGCTGGTCCGGGCTCTTGCGGAAATACCAGAAAACGTATTCGAGCTTTCGGCCAAGGAAATCCAGGGGCCAGAAAAGGATGTCGGCCACTCTGCGCAGGGGGGTGATCCTGTCGCGGGGCATGATCTTCAGCCGTTCGTTGACGATGTAGAGGATACCCGCGATGGACAGGGACAGGGCTAGGTAGACCAGTGTGGCCACGGAAAAGGCCTCGAAGGTCCGGTAGGTCAGGGAGTACACCTCGGTCATGGACCAACACAGCTCGGACACGCCGATGGTCATGGCCAGCGAGGTGTTCTTCATGTTGTTGAGGAATTCGCTGCCCAGGGGCGGGATGATCTCGCGGAAGGCGAGCGGCAGGATGACCTTGCGCAAGGTTTGAGGGAAGGTCAGGCCCGACGAGTAGGCGGCTTCAAGCAGTCCCTTGGGGATGGACTGGATACCCGCACGGATGATCTCCGCCATGAACGCGCCTGTGAAGATGCCGCAACCCACCGTGGCGCACCAGAACTCGAAGTTCATGTCGAACAGCTTGAAGCGGATTTCTTCGGGAAAGGCGTAGGGCAAGGCGAAGTTCCAGAAAAAGAGCTGGATGAGCAGCGGGGTGTTGCGGAAAAGCTCAACATAGCAGGTGGCGAACCAGTAGACCGGCTTGAAGGAGGACAGGCGCGCCAGGCCGAAGATGGTGCCCATGGCCAGGGCTATGGCTGCCGAGTAAAGCGTGATGGTCAGGGTGGTGTTGATGCCGTTGAGCATGAGGTGGCCCATGTGGCCGTACTGGCCCTCGACAACGAACACGGCCCAGTCGAAATCATATTTGAATTCGAAGATGAAGGCGAAATAGTAGACCACCAGGCCGGTCAGGGCCAGGAGGGCCAGGTTCTGGACCCAGATTTTTTCGAAATACCGTTTAAACATCGTGCTCTTTTGAGGAAAGAGGGTCCCGGAGCGGAAGGCTCCGGGACCCGATTGTCATGCTTCGGGAAAAGGGCCTACGGCCACATTTCGATCTTGGAGGTCAGCGGGAACGGGTACTGGGAGTTCGCGCCGAACCACTTGTCGTAGATCTTCAGGTAGGTGCCGTCCTTCCAGATGTCCTGGATGGTGAAGTTGATGGTGTCGCGCCAGGCGGAGTCGTCCTGAGGCAGGCCGATGCCGTAGGGCTCGTCCGAGATGAAGTCGCCGACCAGCTCGAACTGGCCGGGAACCTTGGCGGCGTAGCCGAGCAGGATGGTGGAGTCGGTGGTGATGGCCTGGACGCGGCCGGAGCGCAGGGCTTCGAACATGGCGACCTCGCCGTCATAACCAGTGACCTGCGGATTGGCGTTGCCCAGTTCCTTCAGATAGGCGGTGGCGTTGACGATGGAAGTGGTGCCCTGCATGGAGCCGACCTTCAAGTTGGCCAGGTCCTTGGCGTCCTTGACGGCACCCTTCTTGGCCAGGAACTTCTGTCCGTCGAAAAAGTAGGTGATGGAGAAGTCGATCTTCTCATCGCGAACGCGCTTGTGGGTCATGTTGGACAGGACCATGTCGACCTTGGGCGGGTTGGTCTGGACGAAGGAGATGCGGGTGTTGTTGTTGACAACGACCTTTTCGAGCTTGCAGCCGAGGCGTTTGGCGATTTCAGTGGCCATGTCGACGTCGAAGCCTACCCACTCGTTCTTGTCATTGATGAAGCCGAAGGGGATGCCCTGGTTGGACAGACCGGCCTTGATGACCTTGGTGGACATGACGCGGTCATAGGTGGGCCCGGCGAAAGCAACGGAAGCAGCCATAACCAGCAGGGCGGCCATGGCAGTGATTTTGAGAACTCTCATTTACCTCTCCTATTGTCGAGTTCGTATGAAAAAAGCCCTTGCCGGACACGATGTCCGGCAAGGGCGAAAATCCGTTAGTGGCTGAGAATCTTGCTGAGAAAATCCTTGGTCCGGTCGGACTGCGGGTTGTGGAAGAATTCCTCGGGCGTGTTCTCTTCGATGAGGTACCCGTCGTCCATGAAGATGACCCGGTCCGCAACTTCCCTGGCGAATCCCATCTCGTGGGTGACGCAAACCATGGTCATGCCTTCGCGGGCCAGGGATTTCATGACGTCCAGGACCTCGTTGATCATCTCCGGGTCCAACGCCGACGTGGGCTCGTCGAAGAGCATGATTTTCGGCTGCATGGCGAGTCCCCGCGCAATGGCTACGCGCTGTTGCTGGCCGCCGGAGAGCTGCGACGGATAGGAGCCCGCCTTGTCCGGGATGCCGACTTTCTTGAGCAGGTCCATGCCGATGGCGGTGGCGTCGCCCCGGCTCATGCCTCGGACGAGCGTCGGTGCCAGGGTGATGTTCTCCATGACCGTCATGTGCGGGTAGAGATTGAACTGCTGGAAGACGAAGCCGACTTCGGCGCGAAGCAGGGTCATGTTGGTGCGTGGGTCGGAGACATTCATGCCGTCCACCAGGATATCGCCTTCCTGGATGGGCTCCAGCCGGTTGATACACCGGATCATGGTGGACTTGCCGGAGCCGGAAGGCCCGCAGACCACCACGACTTCTCCCTTGGCCACATTGAGGTTGATATTTTTGAGAACCTGAAAGTCCCCATACCATTTGTTGACGCCTTTGAAAGAAATCACTGCGAACTCCGGAAAAGAAATTGGGCAAAAGTCAAGAGGAATTTTTAGCAGAAAAACGGCTGTATAGCAATATAAATTCTTCCCCCGGGGGGTGATCTGAACAATATTCGGCGCACCTTCCCGGGAGTAATTTCTTAATGGAGGAGAGGCGGGGCCTGACGACGGATCGTCAGCATTCAGTGAAACTTAGCGCCAGCCCCGCCTCCGAGGTCTCCTTGTACTTCGCGGACATGTCCCGGCCGGTCTGGGCCATGGCCCGGATGGCCTTGTCCAAGTCCACCTTCTGATAGCTTTCATCCAGTGTCGAGGCGATGAGGTAGGCGTTGAACGCCTTTACCGCGCCCATGGCGTTGCGTTCGATGCACGGAATCTGGACGTAGCCTCCCACCGGGTCGCAGGTCAGTCCCAGATGGTGCTCCAGGGCGATCTCGGCGGCGTTTTCCGTGACCTGGAATCGGTATCCCCGGGCATAGGCGATCATGGCCGCGGCCATGGTCGAGGCCACGCCCACCTCGCCCTGGCAGCCCACTTCGGCCCCGGAGATGGATGCGTTGTGCTTGCACAGGAATCCGATGGCGCAGGCGGCCAGCAGTCCCTCGCGCAGTTCGGTCTGCAAGGCGCCCGTGTGCCGTTTGAGCATGAAAATGATGGCCGGGATGACGCCCGCCGCCCCGCAGGTGGGGGCCGTGACCACGCAGTGTCCTGCGGCGTTTTCCTCGGAGGCGGCCAGGGCATAGGCGTTGAGCGCCTTGATGAAGCCCGGACCCTGGAAATATTCCTGTCTGGCCCTGTCGTACATGGCCGCCGCCTTGCGTTGCAGCCCGATGGGGCCGGGCAGCACCCCAGAGGTCTGGATGCCGTTTTCCACGGCCTGCTCCATGACCGCGATGATGTGGTCCAGCCCCATGTATATCTCGTCCTCCGTGGAGCCGGTGATGGACATCTCGTTGGCCAGGATAAGTTCGTGCAGGCGAATGGAATGCTTCCGCAGGTGCGTCTTCAGTTCGGCCATGGTCGAGTACGGGTAGACCGGCTCGCCGCGGAAGGGCTCTTCCCATCCTTCCCAACGCAGGAAGCCGCCGCCAACGGAATAGTAGATTCGTTCCAGCAGGACGGTTTCTCCGGCCTTGAGCCGGAAACTCATGGTGTTGGGATGGGCGTGGTCATGCTGGACGGCATCCAAGATGATTTGGTCCGGGGCGAAGGACAGGAACTTGACGCCCAGGTCGAGTTCGAAGGGGGTGCTTCCATCCGCGAATCGCTCAAGGGTGTCGGCTCCGCAGGTGTCGGGCTGGGAGCCGAGCAGGCCGGACATGACCGCCTTGGGGGTGCCGTGCCCTTCGCCCGTGGCGGACAGGGAGCCGAACAGCCTGATTTCGAGATCGTCGGCGGCCAGCCTGTCCTTTTCCGGCAGTTCGCGGATCAGGCGCATGAAGTCGTATCCGGCCTTCATGGGGCCGATGGTGTGCGAACTGGATGGACCGGGACCTATCTTGAGCAGTTCGAATATGGATGTGGTCACGGGCATCATGCTCGTTACTCCTGGTTTGCTGTTGCGTCGGCCGCCTTGACCATGCGGCGCATGGTGTGAAGGATCGGTTCCGTGTAGCCGTTGGGTTGGTCCGCGCCTTCGAAGATAAGGGCGCGGGCGGCCCGGAAGGCAAAGCTCTGGTCGAAATGCGGGGCCATGGGGCGATAGGCCGGGTCGCCCTGGTTCTGGCGGTCCACTACCTCGGCCATGGCCTTGAGGGTGTCGAGGACGGCTTCTTCCGTGCAGATTCCGTGTCGCAGCCAGTTGGCCAGGTGTTGGCTCGATATGCGCAGGGTCGCCCGGTCTTCCATGAGGCCCACGCCGTTGATGTCCGGGACCTTGGAGCAGCCCACTCCCTGGTCAACCCAGCGGACCACGTAGCCGAGGATGGACTGGGCGTTGTTGGCCAGCTCGCGGGCGATCTCGTCCGCCGAGGGATGTTCGCCCCGCATGAGAGGCAGGGTGGTCAGGGTTTCCAGGGTGGCGCGTGATTTTCCGGCCAGCGCGCGCTGCCGCTCGAAAACGTCCACTTGGTGATAGTGCAGGGCGTGCAGGGTCGCAGCCGTGGGCGAGGGAACCCAGGCGCAGTTGGCCCCGGCCATGGGGTGCGCCCCCTTGGTCTCGACCATCTCCCGCATCATGTCCGGCTTGGGCCACATGCCCTTGCCGATCTGGGCCTTGCCCGAAAATCCGCAGGCCAGCCCCACATCCACGTTCCAATCCTCATAGGCCGCTATCCACGGCTCGTCCTTGATCGCCGCCTTGCGGACCATGGGCCCGGCCTCCATATCCGTATGGATTTCATCGCCCGTTCGGTCGAGGAAGCCGGTGTTGATGAAGATGACCCGGTCTTTAGCGGCCCGGATGCATTCCTTGAGATTCAGGGTGGTCCGCCGCTCCTCGTCCATGATGCCCACCTTGAGGGTCAGCGGGGGCATGTCGAGGGCCTTTTCCACGGCCGCGAACAGATCGCAGGTGAAGGCTACCTCCTGGGGACCGTGCAGCTTGGGCTTGACGATATACACGCTGCCGGTCCTGCTGTTTCGCCAGCGGCCACGGCCATTGATATCGTGCAGGAAGACGAGCCCGGCGAGCAGGGTGTCCAAGATACCCTCGGGAACTTCCTCGTTCCTGCCGAAGCCGTCCACGAGCACGGCGTCGGTGGTCATGAGATGGCCCACGGTGCGGACCAGCATCATGCTTCGGCCCGGCAGCGTCAGGAGAGCGCCGTTGGGCGTGGTGTAGGTTCGGTCGTCCGCGAGCGTCCGTGTCACGGTTCCGCCGTCTTTTTCGAAGCTCGTCTCAAGGTCGCCCATGACCAGGCCGAACAGATTCAGGAAGGCCTGCGCCTTGTCCGCGCCGTCCACTACGGCCACGGAGTCCTCGCAGTCGAGGATGGTCGATACGGCGGACTCCAGGACCACATCCTTGATGCCCGCGGGGTGGTCGCGGCCAACCGGATGTTCGGGGTCGAATTGCAGCTCTATGTGCAGGCCGTTTTTGGTGAAGAGCAGGGACTGGAGCCCGTCCTCGTCCACGTAGCCGGCGAACTGGGCGGGGTCGCGCAGGAAGGTGGCGTTGCCGTTGAGCAGGGTGACGACGACGTTCTTGCCCGAGGGGCCGTCCGTCAGGTCGAATCCTATCGCGTCACGGTGGGACCCGTTGGCCAGGGGCACGGCGGCGTCCAGGTGCGCGGCGGCCCAGGCCATGACCTTTTGTCCGCGCGCCGGATCGTATCCCTTGGCCGGGATGCCGTCTCTTTCGATCACGTCGGAGCCGTACAGGGCGTCGTAAAGGCTGCCCCAGCGGGCGTTGGCCGCGTTCAGGGCGAACCGGGCGTTGGTGACGGGGACCACGAGCTGCGGCCCGGCTATCTTGGCGATCTCCGGGTCAACGTTCTCTGTGACGATGGAGAAGTCCCCGCCTTCGGGCGACAGATAGCCTATCTCGCGCAGGAAGGCGTGGTAGGTCTTTTTGTCACCGGGCTGGCCGGGGTGCGCCTGATGCCATTCGTCCATGGCCGCCTGGATGCGGTCCCGTTCGGCCAGCAGTTCCTGGTTGCGCTGGGCGAAATCCCTGAATACGGATTCGGCTCCGCCCCAGAAAGTTGCTTCATTGAGGCCGGTTCCGTTCAAGATGGTCCTGACGGCTTCGGCGAGTTCCTTGTGGATCGACAGGGCGCCCATGAGAAGTCTTTGCGTCATGCCTGCTCCTGATAAGGTTGATTATTGGTGTGCGGTTTCCACGGAATTCATCATTGCAGAATGCCCTGACTCGGGGAGCAATGCAACCACAACCGATTCTTATGACATCAAGTTTTCCATGGCTGCCGGTTTGTTCCTCGAATGCGCGGGGCATTTATGCTGGAACGGAACTTGTAAAGGTTTCCGATCGGTACGGTATTTTGACGAACGCGGCGCGGCCGGTACTCGGGCGGGCCGCATCAACAGCACGGAGCAAGCCTTGCGGGATTATCTTTCCTTTGGGACCATCGGTCATAACCATCTTCTGGGTGGAGCGCAGAAGGCCTTTGGTCAGGCTGGTTCCGCCAAGCCTGGCGACCGGCCCGGGCTGGTCGCCCTTGGGTCCCGGCTTTTCGCCATGGCTTGGGCCGAGTTCCCTTTGAATGGCCCTTTGGCCGCCGAGCTTCCGCGTTTGGCCGCTTCGTTTCCCAACCCCGCCATGACCGGGGAGGGGGTTCGTCTGGCACGGAGGTTGGCGCGATCCCTTGCGGCGGATGCGCCAGCCGAACCCGGCCGAATGTTCGCACAGGGGAATTTTTCTCGTATGGCGGCCTGGTTCGAAAGCGAGGCTGCCAAGGGCGCGGGACTTCCCCTGGTGGCTCAGGCGGTTCAGTTGCAAGGGCTGCTTTCGCAATGGGATTGGCTGGTCGATTTTCTTGAACGGCATGTGGTTCCGGCGGACCCGGAGGTGGGACGGCTGTTGCTTGCGGACGTCTGTTTGGCCGGGGGACGATACGACCGGGCCGTGGCGGAATTGGAGAGGGCCGTCGCGTTGTATGGGTTGGCTGGATGGGGATTGCGCCTGGCATCGGCCCGGGCCGCAGCGGGTAATACAGACGGTGCCGTGCGGTTGCTCGGCAGGGTTTTGGAGGATTTTCCGGAACACGTCACGGCCTTGCTGTATTTTGACAGCCTGGTTTTCCCGCCCGGCCGCAACGGCAGGCTGGATGGCAAGTGCGCGGTCTCCATATATTCCTATAACAAAGCTGAAGAACTGGGGCGGACTCTGGAGAGCGTGCTGGCTTCGAATCTCGGTCCCGAGGTCGGCGACGTCACCGTGCGTGTGTTGGTCAACGGGAGTACCGACGACAGCCGGGCCGTGGCCGAGGCCGCGCGCGACAGGTTCGGCGGCAACATGGAGATCGTCGCCCTGCCCGTGAATGTGGGCGCGCCCGCTGCGCGCAATTGGCTGCTGGACGCGGCCCGCCGCGACGGGGCGCGTTGGATCGTCTACCTGGACGACGATGTGCTCGTGCCGTGCGACTGGTTGGCTGGGCTGGCCGCGGGCGTGAAGGATTTTCCCGAAGCCGGAGTGTGGGGATGCCGTGTCGCGGACGTGCGGTCGCCGAGTCTCGTTCAGCACGGCGACGGCTTCCTGCTTCCGCCGGATGAGGCGGCGCGCAGGGGAGGACGGGTCTCACTACAGGAACCCTGCGTGGAGGTCATGGCCGAGTCGCTGCTGGGCTATCGTCGCTATGCGGCCTCGGTAACCGGCTGCTGCCATCTCTTCGAAACGGATTCCCTGGCCGGGAGCGGCGGTTTCGATCTGCTTTTCTCTCCCAGCCAGTTCGATGACCTAGATCTCGACCTGCGCAGGCTCCGCCAGGGCAAGCTCGCCGCCTATCTGGGCGATGTCCGCATCACTCATTTGCGGGAGTCCACGCATTTCCTGAAGTTGTCGGAAGGCGCGGCCGCCCGGAGCGAAATGCACCGTCATATCCTAGAGGAACGCCATGCGCCCGTCCTGCCCGAACTGTGCGCGATACAACGCGCTTCGGTGCGGGCGGATTTGGCGGCGAGACGCGAACGGTTTCAGGAATCCGGATTGTTGCCCGACAATTCGTAGCACAGAGCGAGCAATTCGCTAGGCGTGTCGTCGGCCAAGGCATGGTCGGACAGGACTTCCTCCTGTGCGCTGTACGCCATCCGGGTCCGCGCTCCGGGGTTCTCGATCAGGGTTTTCAGACCGTCAAGCCATGTCCGGGGCGAGTTGGCCAGCAGGCCGGTCCGGCCGTGGCGCACACAGGCGTAGGGCGGCAGGTCGCTGAAAACGCCCGCGATTCCGCGTACCGCGTATTCCATCCATTTCACATGGCTCCCGGCCCGGTTGAACAGGGAGTCCTCCAGTGGAGCGAGGCCGATGTCGAAGGAAAGCTTATTCATGGCTTCGGCATAGGCCGCGTAATTTTCGGTCGGGGGCAGGATGCGCACTTCGGCCAGTCGTTCAATGGAGGGGGAAGAGCAGCCGAACAGAGTCAGCTCGACGGCCTCTCCGTACTTGTCCAGCAGGCGGGACAGGGGAGCCCGCAGGGTTTCGAGGTCGGCCGAATGGGTGGGAGTGCCTGCATAGAGGATTCGGACGGGCGTTCCATCCTGCCTTGGTTCCGAGGGGGCCCACAGAGTCGTGTCCAGTCTGTTGGGCGTGACCGCCACGCGGGCGTTACGGCGTTTGAAGGCCGTCGCCAGGGCACGGGTGGGGACGGAGATGGCCGCGAAGCGGTGTGCGATCTTGTCCAGTGTCCGCAAGGTGCGGCGGGCGAGGTCGTGTTGCGGGTTCTCCTCGGGTATGGCCTGGAGCAGGTCGTCCGTCTCGTAGATGACCGGCTTTCCGCTGTTGAAGCAGGCGTCGAGCAGTTCCTCGGTAAAGTCCAGGGGAAAGAATTTTTGCACCAGGATGACGTCGGCCTTGAGCAGAGCGTCGTGATTCACGGCGTGATCCTCACCCTGTTTGCGAACGGCCCAGTTCACCTTCACGGATTCATGGCGAAGTGGTGCCAGGACCCGGTATCGGGCACAGGCGGAATCCGGGCTGTCGAAAGTCAAAACGGCTATATTCAAGAGAACTCCATGGCCGGGGGCTGCTGTGCATCCCTTGGCCTATCTTTCTATATTCTTCTTCTTTTGGGTGG
Organism: Pseudodesulfovibrio thermohalotolerans; assembly: GCF_021353295.2. Taxonomy (NCBI): domain Bacteria; kingdom Pseudomonadati; phylum Thermodesulfobacteriota; class Desulfovibrionia; order Desulfovibrionales; family Desulfovibrionaceae; genus Pseudodesulfovibrio; species Pseudodesulfovibrio thermohalotolerans. Next base: position 1,536,325 of record NZ_CP120635.1, read on the forward strand.
TTCGTGCCCATGGCGGTCGGTTCGGGCGGGTTTTTGCCCGGCATTCCTACGCTCGTATGGCGTCCTGGATGCGTTCCCATAGCTGTTCCAGCGGAACGGGCTTGAGCAGGTAGTCGAAGGCCCCCGCTTCGAGAGACTGCATGTGCCGGTTCATGTCGCCTTCTCCCGTGAGCACGATGACCTTGGCGCGGGGAAAGTTCTTGCGAATGATCTTGAGGGTCTCCAGTCCATTCAGGTCGGGCATGTTCATGTCCAGCAGGACCACGTCCACGGGGGAGGACTCCAGCACGGCATAGGCGTCGACACCGCTCGCGGCCGTGGCCGCCCGCGCTCCGAGGTGAGCCAGCCGTTTGGCCAGCGTGGACGCGAAGTCGGGCTCGTCGTCGACGATCAGGATGTGAATTGTTGCGGTCTTGGTGTCTTTTATCACGTTCTTCTCCTTACAATGAACATGCCAGCGACTGAAAGCCCAACACGTCTTGATACTTTTTTCTCCACTTGTCGAGGTTAAAAGAAGGACAGTAATTTCATATAATTAAATACTTATGGTACGTAAGTAACCAGTTTGTTCCAATTGGGACATGCAAAAAAATACCTAGGCTATTCAGGGGAATGTTTGAAAAAGTGGGGCGTTTTTACCCATCGTGTGCTATGGAGGTGGCAGGCGTTCCCTCATACGGGGGCTTGAGAGGAGGAAAGGGGTATTGGTTCATTATGTACCACTGGGGCAAAATGTACCGCTTTTGTGGTGTATGCCATGGATGAAGGTATTAAACGGCTGTTGGGTTTCGCTCGAAGGCGGAGAAAGTCGCTATGGGATGGTGTGTATAAAAAGTATATATTTCGGTTAATAAGAGCGATTTGGCGTTCTCGGGCCGTCCGTCTTTGTTTGATTCTGGATGGCACACGGTTTGCTCATGGGCACCATGGAGAGGCCGTGAGGTACGGCCGGGAAGCCGGAAGTTGCAATCGGGAGTTGAGGGAATGCATCCTGAGAAGAAGTCATCATACGACAACCTGTCGCGAAATCTATCGCTGACAGTTATCACGGTGTCCTTCGCCCCCCTCATTTTGGTGGGCGGCCTTCTCTTCCACCAGTTCCGCTCCATATATACTGAGAAGGTTTTTGCCCATCTGGCCGAGGTTGTGGACAAACACGCGGCCAACATCAATACGTTTCTTCGGGACAAGCTCACCGAGGTCCAATACATCAGCCGGACCTCCTCCTTCGAAGACCTGACAGCCCCGGGCCGTCTGGAAAAGGCCCTGCGCGGGATGCAGCAGCAATACGGCCGCATCTTCGTGGATTTGGGCATAGTCGACAGCCAGGGCCGTCAAGTGGCCTATGCCGGGCCGTTCAGCCTGTACGGCGCGGACTATTCAGAAGCCGACTGGTTTCGCAACTCCAAGGAACGCGACGCCATCATCAGCGACGTTTTCGAGGGCTTGCGCCAGTCTCCCCACTTCATCATCTCCATCAGCCAGGGGAAGGGCGAAGACCGCTGGACCCTGCGCGCGACCATCGATTTTCTGTCCTTCAGTTCCCTGGTGCGCAACCTCCACATCGGCGAGACCGGGTTCGCCTACATCGTCAACAGCCGGGGCGTGTATCAGACCCGCCCCAAGGACAAGCGTAACCAGGACCTGGAATTGACTCCGCGTCGCGAACTCACCCGGCTGGAATCCCTTGCCGGCGTTTCCATCTATGAATCCTTTGACGGCGAGGGCGATAACTATATCACCGTGTCCGCGCCCATCAAGGGCGGGGGATGGGAGCTGATCTATCAGCAGAAGGCTTCCGACGCCTTCTCGGCCATGACCCGCACCGAGTTCGTCACCCTGATTATTTTCCTCATCGGCGGCGTGAGCATCGTGGCCATGGCTCTGATTATCTCCCGCAAGCTCGTGCTTCGGTTCCAGGCCATAGACCAGGAGTCCGAACTCATGAGCAAGCAGATCGTCGAGACCGGCAAGTTGGCGGCCATCGGCGAGCTGGCCGCGGGCATCGCTCACGAGATCAACAATCCCGTGGCCATCATGATCGAGGAAGCGGGCTGGGTCGGCGATCTCATGGAGGACGAGGGCCGTGAACTGCCGTCCTATGCCGAGATACGGCGGGCGCTCACCCAGGTCGGCAACCAGGGGCGGCGGTGCAAGGACATCACCCACAAGCTCTTGAGTTTCGCCAGGCAGACCGACTCCCGCGTGATCGAGATGTCCGTGCCCGAATTTATCCGCGAGGTGGTCGAAATTTCCATGCAGCAGGCCCGGTTCGCCCAGGTTGAGTTCGACCTCGATCTGGACGAGTCCATGCCCCGCATCAGCACGTCGGCCACCGAGCTGCAACAGGTGCTGCTCAATCTGGTGAACAACGCCATCCAGGCCATGGAGCCCGAGGGCGGCAAGCTGTCCATCTCCTGCTTCATGGAGACGGGCCAGGCGGTCATCACGGTGGGGGATACCGGTCCCGGCATCCCCGCCGCGAATCTGGGCCGGATTTTTGATCCGTTCTTCACCACGAAGCCCGTAGGCAAGGGGAGCGGCCTGGGATTGTCCATATGTTTCGGAATAATCCACCAGATGGGTGGTGAGATAGATGTGGAAAGCACAGTGGGCGTGGGAACGCGGTTTACCATCCGGCTGCCGATGCCGTCGCCCTCATGGCAACCTGAAACGCGACAGGAGAATCAAGATGACTGATGCCACTGTTTTGATCGTGGACGACGAGCGGGGGTTCGTCGAGACCATGGCCAAGCGGCTCGAAAAGCGCAACATGACCGTTTTTCAGGCTTTCAACGGTGACGAGGCCATGGTCCGGCTGGCGGACCATCCGAACATCCAGGTGGTTATCCTGGACATGAAGATGCCCGGCAAGGACGGCTTGGTGGTCCTGCAGGAGATCAAGGAGGCGCACCCCCTGGTCGAGGTCATCATGTTGACCGGCCATGCCACGGTCCCCTCGGCGGTCGAGGGCATCCAGCACGGGGCCTTTGATTATCTGATGAAGCCGTGCAGCTTCGAGGATCTGAATCAGAAGATCGCCGAAGCCGTGGAGCTCAAGAACGAGCGCGAGGAAGAGGCCGTCGAGGCCCGGCTAAGCAACATCGCCGGGCGCATGGGGTAAGCCGTGGACAAGGCCAAGAACACCGAAAACGGCGTCAGCCGGGACATGCGCCTGCTCATCGTGGACGATGAGACCGGGTTTGCCGAGGTCCTGTGCAAACGGATGCGCCGGCGCGGTGTGGACGCCGCTTCGGCGTCCAGCGGCGACGAGGCGGTGCGCCTGCTTCGTCGCGAGGAGTTCGACGCGGCCATTGTGGATCTCAAGCTCCAGGGCATGAGCGGTATCGAGATTCTCAAGGTGTTCCGGCTGATGGCTCCGGAAATGCCTGTGGTCATGCTGACCGGCCACGGTAGCGAAGAGGCGCGCGACGAGTGTATCAAGCTCGGCGCGGCGGGCTATCTCTCCAAGCCCGTTGATTTCGACAGACTGCTCGCCAAGGCGCTGGAAGTGTGCGCGGGGAGGGTGCGGGCGTGAACCGGATCAGGGTGCTGCTCATTGACGACGAGGCCGGGTACACCGATGCCCTGGCCAAGCGGCTGGATCGTCGCGGACTGTCGGTGACGACGGCCGGCGGCGGGGCGGAAGCCCTGGAGATTATGGGCTCGAAGGCATTCGACGTGGTCCTGCTCGATGTCAGGATGGCGGGCATGGACGGCATCAAGACCCTGAGCGCCATCAAGCGGCAGCATCCGGACGTGGAAGTGGTCATGCTGACCGCCCACGCCAATACGGACATTGTCATTTCAAGTCTGGCCATGGGGGCGTTCGACTACCTCATGAAGCCGGCGGATGTGGAGGAACTGGTTCGCAAGATCGAAGATGCGGCCATGAGAAAAAGAAGTAATTCGAAGTGATCGGCCCGTGGGTGGGTGCTTCGGACAGGTAGAACAAAACAAGAGGAAGCGAGGATAATCATGCGATTTTTCAAGCAATGGGGTAATTTCATGATGGCTGGGGCAGGCGCCCTTGCCCAATGGGAGATCGAAAACGCCAAGTCCATCGTGAGCAGCCGGAAAAAACTCCTGCTCATCGGGCTGATGATAATTCCCATCATCCTGATCGGCGTGGCCTTCGCCGATGACATCGGCCCGGCCCTGCCCGACCTGCTCGGCGGAAAGAAAGCCTACAGCCCGGCATTCTACAGCCTGGGCATTTTCCTGATTTCCATCGCCATCGGCGTTGGCGCGGGCCTCATTACCGGCTGCATCGGCGCGGGCGGCGGCTTCATCATCGCCCCGGCGCTCATGTCGGCGGGCATCAAGGGCATCCTGGCCGTTGGTACCGACCTGTTCCACATTTTCGCCAAGGCGATTATGGGCAGCGTCATTCACCGCAAACTCGGCAACGTGTCCGTGTCCCTGGCCGTTGTCTTCCTGGTGGGCGCCGTGTTGGGGGCCACGGCAGGCGGTGTTATCAACCGCGTGCTGTATGAGATCAACCCGATTCTGAGTGACGCCTTCATCACCACCGTCTACTCCTTGATGCTCGGCTTCCTGGGCTTCTACGCCCTGACCGACTTCCTGCGTTCGCGCAAGTCCGCCCACGGCGGCGATGCTCACGGCGGCGCGGAAGGGGCCGAACTCGGTGCGATTTGCCGCAACCTGCAGGACGTCAAGTGCCCGCCCATGATCAAGTTCGACCAAGACCTGGTCGCCGGCGGCCGTCAGATCTCCTGGATATTCCTGGTCCTGTCCGGCGCTCTGGTCGGCCTGGCCGCTGGTATCATGGGCGTTGGCGGCGGCTTCCTGACCTTCCCGATCTTCGTCTACGTGCTCGGCGTGTCCTCCATGACCACGGTTGGCACCGACATCTTCCAGATCGTGTTTACCGCCGGTTTCGCGTCCATCACCCAGTACGCCATCTACGGCTTCATCTTCTACACCCTGGCCATGGGTATGCTCATCGGCTCGCTGCTGGGCATCCAGATTGGCGCCCTGGTGACCAAGATCGTGCCCGGCATCACCATTCGAGGCTTCTACGCCATGGCGGTGCTGGCCGGTTTCATGAACCGTATCTTCGCGCTGCCGGGCAAGCTGGCCGAAATGGAGGTTATCTCCCTTTCGCCGGGAACGGGCGATATACTCAACACCATCGGCATCTGGGCGTTCTTCATCGTCATCGGCGGGTTCTCCGTCTGGGTGGTGGGGACATTCCTGATGAATATTTCCAAGCTCAAGAGAAAGGAGGCCTAACGCCATGATCTACAATAAGAAGGAATTCTATGGGGGCGCCGCCCTGCTGGCGGTCTTCTTCGTCATTTTGTTCATGATGTTCCAGCCCATTTATCATGGGCATAACGCCATGCAGTTCCTGGATCACCTGTACAACTCCATCTCCAAGGGCTCCATTGACTACTCGGGGCAGTTGAAGACGGAAACAGCGCCTTATAAAGACAAAAGCGTTGACCTGATACTGCCGTACAAGACCGAGGCGGAAGCTTCGCAGTCGGCGGCCCTGTTCACTCAGGCCGGGGCTACGGCCGCCCTTGAAGGCTCGACCCTGCATGTTACCGGCTCCCTGGGCGCCATTCTCGACGCAAGCCTGGACGATGCCAAGCTCATGTACGACAACGACGGCGACGCCATGAAGGCCAAGTACCCCATTGATCCGCGCCGCGCGCTGTTCAACTGGTGGACTTCCCTGAAGCTGATGGACAAGGTCCTCAAGGCGCAGGGCGAGTTCGAAGCGGCCAAGATGGCCGGTACGGTTCAGACCAAGGCCATCGAGGCATCCTACAACTATTACGGCATAGACGCTCAGCATATCACGGAGGATCTGGCTCTGGTTTCCTTCTCCCTGATCTTCTATGTGCTCTATACCCTGTGGTACGGGTTCGCGATCCTCTTCCTCTTTGAGGGGTGGGGGCTCAAGCTCAGCCACTAGGTCTCGGAATGCGCAACATACCCTAGCCCAGCGCGGTCCGGCGGTTTCCCGGCCGTCGGACCGCGCCCTGATATACGAAAGGATTTACTTCTGACCGAAATGATTGTATTTTCTCTGAATGAGGACTCGTGCATGAATCTCCAGAATTACTATGAAACCGTCATGGAGCTGACCCACGGCATCGTGGTCACGCTCGACCTCGACGGGGGGATCATTCACGGCAACTCCGAACTGGAACAGCTTTCCGGGTATAACCTACGGGAATTGGCCGGAAGGGACTGGTTCGAGGTTTTCATACCCAGGAACGAGCGCGAGATGGCACGCCGCGCCCTGTTCGAAAGCGCGGCGGGGCCGGGCAGGGGCATCACCGCTTTTGCCGGTCGCATCCGGGCCAAGGACGGCGACACGGTTTACGTCAACTGGAACCTCAAGCCGCTGACCGACTCCAACGGGGAGATAATCAGCCTGCTGTGCGTTGGGCAGGACGTGACCGACCTGGTCCTGCGCGAGAAGGGGCTCCTGCGCGAGCGGTTCACCCTGCTCGAACGCAACAAGGAGTTGAGCTGCCTCTATTCCTTGAGCCAGCTTATGGGCGAGATTCATCGGTCCATGGATGATCTCCTGCGGCAGGTGGTGGACCTGCTTCCCTCGGCCTTCCAGAATCCCGAAATGACCTATGCCCGTCTTCGGCTCGGACACAAGATTTACGAGACTCCGGGCTATGAGGACAGCGACCACATGCTCAAGTCCGACCTCGTGGTAAACAACGAGAAGCGGGGCTCCCTGAGCGTGGCCGTGCGCGATGACGCCGCCAGGCCCGGCTTCATAGAGGACGAGCGCGACCTTTTCTCCACCGTGGTTCAGCAGGTGATGATCCTCGTGTCCAAGCGGGAGACCCGGCTGGCCAAACAGGAACTCGAACGGCAGTTGCGGCAGTCCGACAGGCTGGCCAAGATCGGGCAGTTCTCGGCCGGTGTGGCCCATGAGATCAACGAGCCCCTTGCCAATATTCTCGGGTTCGCCGAGCTTGCCCTGCAGACTCCGAAGCTGCCCGGGCAGGTGGTCACCGATCTGAATAATATTGTGGATTCCTCCCTCCATGCGCGGGAGATCATCCGCAAGCTCATGTTTTTCGGGCGTCAGTTGCCGCCCCAGCCGACTTTCATCGACCTGAACGATACCGTGGAGCAGGCCCTGCGCATCACCGAGTCCGGGGCCAGGCGCGGGGACATAGAAATCGTTCGGGATTTTGACCGGACATTGCCCAGAATCCTGGCCGACCCGCAACACATGAAGCAGGTTGTGGTCAATCTGGTCGTCAACGCCATTCAGGCCATGACCGAGGGTGGAACCGTGACCATTCGGACGGTCAGTCACGATGGCGACGCCTATCTCATAGTGGAGGACACCGGACCGGGCATGACCCCGGACGTGCTCAAAATGATCTTCACTCCGTTTTTCACCACCAAGGACGTGGACAAGGGATCGGGTCTGGGACTGTCCGTGATACACGGCATAGTCAAGGCCCATGGCGGGTTGATACAGGTGGAAAGCGCGCCCGACGCCGGTACCAGGGTGGAGGTGGCATTGCCTTGCCATCTGTGCTGCACGGAGGATGATTGATGAATAAACGTATCCGCATTCTGGCGGTGGACGACAGCAAGTCCACCCTTGAGGTTCTCAAGCGCAACCTCGAACCTGCGGGTTACGAGGTCTTTACCTGCGGCAGGGTGGACGAGGCCGTGGCCCTGCTTGAGGATATCGTCATAGATCTGGTCATTACCGACTATCGTATGCCCGTCGCCTCCGGGCTCGACCTTATCAAGCACGTGCGGGCCAATCTGCCGGACGTGGAAATCATGATGATAACCGGCTATCCGTCCATTCCTGGAGCGGTGGAAGCCATCAAGGACGGCGCCGGGGAGTACCTGGCCAAGCCGTTCACCACCGAGGAGCTGCTCTCGTCGGTGGGGCGCATCGTGGAGCGGCTCCAGCGCAGGCGGGTGCTCGCATCGGCGGATACGCCGCCCGACAACTTCGGGATCATCGGCACCTCCCCGGAAATGGAGCACGTGTTCCAGCGCATCGGCAAAGCCGCGGCCTCGGACGCCAACGTGCTCATTATCGGCGAGTCCGGCACCGGCAAGGAACTGGTCGCCCGCGCCGTACACTACAACAGTGACCGTCGGACGGCTTCCTTCGTGCCGGTCAATTGCACGGCCATTCCCGACAGCCTCGTTGAGAGCGAGCTTTTTGGTCACGTCAAGGGCGCGTTCACCGGGGCCAAGGAGTCCAGGGCGGGCTTTTTCGAGATCGCCAACGGCGGCTCCATCTTCCTGGACGAGATAGGCGACGCCAGCCCGACCATGCAGGCAAAGCTGCTGCGCGTCCTCCAGTCCAAGGAATTTTGCAAGGTCGGGTCGAGCATCGTCAAGACCGTGGATGTGCGCATCCTGGCCGCCACCCACAAGGACCTTCGGCGTATGGTGAAGGAGGGCTCCTTCCGCGAGGACCTCTTCTACCGGATCAATGTCATTGACATCAATGTGCCGCCCCTGTCGGAGCGCGGGGATGACATGCTCGTGCTCATAAATCACTTCCTGGCCGAGTTTTCCAGCGCCATGCACCGCGAGCCGCCGACCCTCTCCGACGAGGCGTTACAGGCCCTGCGTCGGCACGATTGGCCCGGCAATGTCCGCGAGCTTGAGAATCTCATCCAGCGGCTCGTGGTCATCGTGGATCACGATACCATCGAGATCACCGATCTGCCCGATACCATGCGTTTCAGCCTGCCGCGGGAAGGCAGCGTCAACCGGACTTTGGAGGAGGTTGAACTCGAACATATCCGCAACGTCCTGGTCATGACCGGCCACAACAAGACCAGAGCTGCCGAAATTCTCGGCATAAATCGCAAGACCCTGCGAGAAAAGCTCAAGCGTGTCGAGGAGATGCCCAAGTCGGAACGGTAGTTTTTCCGGTGTGAACCTTTGGGGTTGACCCGAGCCGGTCCATATGCGAAAGGGCCGGTCGGTGTCGATCTGTCCGTTTGGGCGGGCAAGGCCGACAATGAACCCTTTCCCCAGGGGCACTATGGCTCTCAGCTTAAGAAAAATCATCAGCAGTCATGTCCGGCACGGAATGAAGGTCGGCCTGGCCAGCGTCCTGGCCTATGTGGTCTCCGGCTGGTCCGGCGTACCTTACGCGTACTGGGCGGTCATCACCACGGTCATCGTCATGCAGATGCACGTGGCCGATTCCATAAACATGTGCCTGTACCGGTTTACCGGCACGGCCATCGGCGCGGGCATGGGCATCCTGATGATCCTCATCTTTCCGCCCACCCCGATCTATACCCTTATCGCAATATTCCTGGGCACGGGCACCTGCGCCTACCTGACGCGCTATGATGCGCGCTACCGCATGGCGGCCATCACCATGGCCATCGTCTTCCTGTCCGGCCTGTTCGAGGAGCATCGCATCGAATACACCCTGTTCCGGGTGGCGGAGATCGGCATCGGTGTGCTCTGCGCTTTCGTTGTTTCGGTGGTCGTGTGGCCCAACAGAACCGCATCGGTCCTGCTTGAGCGGCTGCGCACCCAATACGATCAGGTGGCCGACAATTTCTTGCTGCTCGTGGACAATTTCCTGCATCAACAGCGCAAGACCGATCCGGACCTGTTCTTTGATCTGGCCCGCGAGGTTCAGGCCAACCGGGAGTTGTACAACAAAATTTACGCCACCGAACGGCGCGTCTTCCGCGCTGACATCGATCTGCTCGGCCTTCAGGTCAACACGCTCAACTCCGTGGTCGAACGGATTCAGTCCGCGCCCAATCTGCTCAACGAAGTGGAGGGCGACGGTTTTGACATCATCATGGCCCCGGAGCTTACCCGGCTGGGCCAGGACATCGCCGACGCCCTGCGCGCCATCGGCCGGGGCGAGAAATACGATTCCCATCATCTGGCCCGGTCCGTGGATGCGGTGGAGAAGCGGTTCATCGAGCTGCGCGAGGAAGGCGTCATCGAGCGATTCGACGTTCGCCGCTACTTCCAGGTCATGAGCTTCATCAACACGGCCCAGCACCTCGGCGAATTCCTTTTGCTGGTCCTGAACAAGCAGCAGTTACCCGAGTAATCGAGCCAACTAGCCGAAGTTGGAAAGGGGTATGCGGAGCTTTCCGCATACTCCTTTTTTGTGGTCTGAGGCAGTCTGGAGCGTCCGCGATCGTTTCGTCTAGGGATAGGGTAGGCGACAGGCGGAATATGTTCGATCCGTTCGGGAAATGGCCAGTTTATTTCGCGCAATGAGTTCGATTTCATGGTTGCGTGATACGTGACTCAGCCTCCGACATCCGGGCGGATCGTCCGATAATGGGTATATTTTTTCAATATAGTGGTACGGTGTACCGATATATGGATCATGGGAGTGGCGAAGCCTTGCGCAAAGTGGCGAAGAGCCATGTGCTCCGGCATTTCAGCGTGGTTTGGTTGCTCTCCGCCGGGTTGAAAAATTCAAGGATTCAACAGGTTGTTGCACGATTACGTGCAATGGGTTGTCGATGCCTCTTGCAAATAAATAGTTTTGTATTTCAATGTATTAATTGAATGAGTCAGTCTGCGGTCACTCGTTGGTTTCGTGGCATGTTTCCTGCTTTTTGGATTTTGATTGATTAATCAATTCAGGGCCGAGAGAGCGGGATTTCCTGAAAAGGGCGGAAGAACGCCGTCGAATAGGGCTTGAAACCATTTATCCGAACGGGGATTGACCAGTTGCAAAACAGATACTTCATGATTTCCACAGTGGTTGCGCTCCTGTTTGCGGGCGCGGTGGCCGGGTATGCCATTCCCGTGGAAAAACGGGAGACGCCCACCCGGTGCATTCTGGACAACACTGGCGGCCGGGTCATTTTCACGCACGGGGTCCATGCCGAGGACTACGGCTTGGACTGCGACGACTGCCATCACGATGACGTCGAGGGCCAAGCTCGTCTGGAATGCGGGGGATGCCATCCGGCGGAGTTCGGCGAGGAGTTTCGCCTCGGCCATGCCAAGGCGTTTTTCGGCCGGGAGACCTGTCCCCGCTGCCATGTTGACGTTCCTGACGGGCCACCCCCTTTAGACGAGTTGCCGGACGTGGAATTCATTCCCGTCAGAGGCGATGCCTTTCATACTCAATGCCGAGGGTGCCACGAGTCGAACGGCGGCCCCTTTGACGAAGATTCCTGCACCCGGTGTCACGCGAGGTAATCCATGCTCAAGATTCGCTATCCACTTGATTCCGAGCTGGCCAATTCCATCCGGGAAATGCGGCCCCCCAAGGAGCTGCATGTCAATGTGCGCAACCTCGTCCTGAAGGTCGGCAAGGGAGCCGTGCTGCGTAAGGGTGATATCGTCGCCGAACATCCGTCCAAGGGCGTCGGCGCGTTCCACGCGTCGGCGTGCGGCAAGGTCTCGGGCGTCAACTACCACAGCCTGACCGTCAAATGCTCGGGTGGGGAAGAGACCGTCGACCCGGTGAACGTGGAGACCATGGGCAAGGGCTTGGAGCTTCTGCGCGCCTTGCAGGGGCTCGGCGTGGATGCGGCCCTGTTCAAGGGCGGGGCCGAAGTCCTGGTGGTCAACGGCCAGAACCCGGAACCCGGCATTTCCGTGGCTCAGCAGCTCCTGCGCGACGGACGCGAAGAGATTCATGCCGGGCTGCAAATGGCGCGCAGGCTGCTTTCTCCGGGCCGGACCGTGTTGGCCGTGCCCAAGGGCGAGGAGACCTCCATCCCCGGCGCAGAGACCGTGGGCGTCAAGGCGAAGTATCCCTATTCCCTGGACGCATTGGTGGTCCGGGCCGTCACCGGCAGGGAATTCCCCGAGGACGTCAGGGTCGTCAACGTCATGGATCTGTATGATCTCGGCAAAGTGGTCCTGACCGGGTTGCCTATCACCGAGACCCTCATGAGCATAGCCGGTCACAACTATCGAGTGCCCATCGGCACGCCCGTCAGGCACATCCTGGACGCCCTGCACATGGCCGCCGGCCCCGGCGACATAGTCGTGTTGGGCGGGCCGTTTAGGGGCGAGGCGATCTACAGCCTGGACCAGGGGGTGAAGAAGGGCGACCACGGCCTGTTCATCACCTCTTCGGACTCCATCCCGGCGGTGCAGGATGCGGCGTGCATCAACTGCGGCGAATGCGTTCTGCAATGCCCCGCCAGGATTCAGCCGCATCTCATCAGTCGTTGCGCGGAGTACGAGCGGTTCGATGAGGCTGTTCGATACGGCCTGAACAGTTGTTTCGAGTGCGGCCTGTGCGCCTTCAACTGTTTCGCCAGGCGGCCGCTGCTCCAGTACATCCGTTTCGCAAAGGCGCAGATTCTGGCCAAGGGACGGGAGACGCGGTCCTAGCCGGTTCCGCCGCGGACAAGATGTTCGATCAAACAAGGAAGAAGCATATGAATCCTCCCATACTCAAAGCGATGTCCGACATCTCCCTTCGGCTGACGGTTTCACCGCCGCCCCATTGGCGGAGCGGGCGGACCATCCAGGGCATGATGCAGGCCCATTTGCTGGCCCTGATTCCGGCTGCCGCCATGGCGGCCGTCATGTACGGCTGGCGGGCGTTGTCCGTGGTCGGCATGGCCGGAACCGCCGCCGTGCTCACCGAGGTGGCGTGTCTGCGCCTTCAGAAGCGGGATGTGGACGTGGACAATTATTCGGCACTGTACGCCGGGGTGCTGTTCGCCTTCCTGCTCCCGGCCACCGCGGCGTGGTGGCTGGCGGCCATGGGCGGCGCATTGACCATAGCCCTGGGCCGGGCCGTGTTCGGCGGGTTCGGGTGCAACCCTGTCTGCGCTCCGCTGGTGGCATGGGCCGTGTGCCGTTTTTCCTGGCCCGAGGCCATGGACATAGACCTGAACCTGGCCGGATTCATGGCCAATAGCCCGGTGGACCAGCTCATGTACTTCGGGGTCGGCAGCCTCGGCCAGTTCGACTACATGGACCTGTTCATGGGACGGCAGCTCGGCGGGCTCGGCTCTTCCCAGGTCGCGGCCGTGGCCGTCGGCGGCCTCTTTCTTCTCGCCGCCCGCTGGATTCGCCTGTTCATCCCGTTCGGCTTCCTTGCCGGGGTTGCGGGCACGGCGGCCGTGTACCGGCTGATCGATCCCACTGTCTACGCCGACCCGGTGTTTCACCTGCTGGCGGGCAGCACCATGTTCGGGGCGTTTTTCCTGGCCACGGACACCGCGTCCAGCCCGGTCGGCAAGATTCCCCAGATCGTCTTCGGGCTTATTGCCGGAGCCATGGTCGTGGTCATCCGCGCCCACGGGGTATACCCCGACGGCGTGCCCTTCGCGATCATGGTGGCGAACCTGCTCAGTCCGCTGCTGGAACGCCTTCGTCCCAAATACTTCGGAGTCAGATAGCCATGCGAGAAATAGTTAATATGGTCGTGGTCCTGTCGCTCATCTGCGCCGCTTCCGGCACTCTGCTGGTCAACCTGAAGCAGGCCACCCGGGAGAGGATAGAGCAGCAGGTGCTCGTCAATGTCCAGGGACCGGCCCTCATGGCCGTGCTCGAAGGGTGCGATAACGACCCCATAGCCGAACGGCGGACCGTGGGCGGCGTCACCGTGTTTCCGGCCCGGCGCGAAGGCAGGCTGGTGGGCGTGGCCTTCGAGACCTTCGCTTCAGGTTATTCCGGGGACATCGGGGTCATGACCGGGTTCGACCTTGGCGCGGATCGGCTCATCGGCATCGGGGTCACCACCCAGACCGAGACGCCGGGCGTGGGCACCCGGATCATGAAGCCCGCCTTCCTCAAGCAGTTCAGGGGCCACGGGCTTGACGCCATGGCGCTGAGTTCGAGGGACGGCGACATCGACGCCGTGGCCGGGGCGACCTTCTCGTCCTCCGGCGCGGTGGACGCCGTGCGCAAGGCGCTCGACGTCTACAGGGACATCAAGCCTCAAATCGCCGACCTCTGGCCGACGTCCTAAGGAGCGAGACATGAGTTCCATCAAAAAGGAATTTCTCAAGGGGTTGTGGGACGAGCTGCCGCCGTTCAGGGTGGTGCTCGGGCTGTGTCCCACGCTGGCCGTCACTTCCACGGCGGAGAACGGTTTCGGCATGGGCGTGGCCGTGCTCTTCGTCCTGACTCTGTCCAACGCCATCATCTCGGCGATGCGGAAGGTCATTCCGGCCAAGGTGCGCATCGCCTGCTTCATCGTCATCGCGGCATCCCTGGTGGTGGCCGTGGAGTTGCTCATGCAGGCGTACACATACTCCCTGTACCAGAAGCTGGGCATCTTCGTGCCGCTCATCGTGGTCAACTGCATCATCCTGGGACGGGCCGAGGCGTTCGCTTCCAAGAATCCGGTACTGCCGTCCATCGCCGACGGGCTCGGCATGGGCCTTGGCTTCACGCTGTCGCTGACCATTCTCGGCGCGCTGCGCGAGGGGCTCGGCAGCGGCACCGTCTTTGGCGTCCCGGTGGTTTGGGAGACATTCAGGCCCGCACATTTCCTGGTGATGGCTCCGGGCGCGTTCGTCTGCCTGGGCGTGATCCTGGCGGGCATGAACGCCCTCAACCGCCACTTGAGCCGCAGGAAGGGCGAACCGGCCGCCGAGCCGCAGAACGCGGCCTGCGCCTCCTGCGCGTCGTGCAACCTCTGCATAACGGCCAAGAGGGAGGAGTAGGCCATGGAATACTTCATGCTGTTCATCTCGGCCATCTTCATCAACAACATCGTTCTGGTTCAATATCTCGGTACCTGTCCGTTCATGGGCACGTCCAAATCCACGGACGTGGCTTTCGGCATGGGCGCGGCGGTCATCTTCGTCATGCTCATGGCCACGGCATTCACCTGGCCCCTGCAACGGTATGTGCTGACGCCCTTCGGCATCGGCTACCTGCAAACCATCGTCTTCATCCTGGTCATCGCTTCCCTGGTTCAGTTCGTGGAGATGTTCCTGAAGAAGGCCGTGCCGCCGCTGCACGCCTCCCTCGGGCTATTCCTGCCTCTGATAACCACCAACTGCGCGGTCATGGGCGTGGCCATCATGGTCCAGCGCAACCAGTACTCGTTCGTCAAGGCGATGGCTTTTTCCCTGGCTTCGGGGATCGGTTTTCTCATCGCCCTGATAATCGTCTCCGCCATCCGGGAGCGGCTGGACCTCTCCCCGGTGCCCGTCGTCTTCCGGGGCATTCCTGTGGCCCTGGTCACGGCGGGTGTCATGTCCCTGGTCTTTCTCGCCTTTCAAGGCATGGCCGCATAAACGAACAAGCTCAAGGACGCGATTATGGTACCCTCATCCATACTGGTTCTGTTTTTCCTGGGGTTCTCGGCCGCTTCCATTCTGGCCGTCGCTTCCCGAATCCTCCGCGTGGAGGAGGACCCTCGCGTGGCCCGGGTGGAAGCCTGCCTGCCAGGGGCCAACTGCGGCGGGTGCGGCTACCCCGGCTGTTCCGCCGCTGCGGCCGCAATAGTCAACGGCCAGGCACCGCCCGAGGTCTGCGTGGCGGCCAATCAGGAGGTTTCGGCGCGCATCGCCGGGATCATCGGTTCCGAGGTGAGCTTCAAGGAGCCCAAGGTCGCCACGAATATCTGTAGCGGCGGCTCCCGGGCCAACCTGCTTTTCGATTACAAGGGCGTGGAGGACTGCCGCGCCGAGGCCCTGCTCTACGGAGGCGAAAAGTCGTGCGGCCTCGGTTGTATCGGGCTTGGCACCTGCGTGAAGGTCTGCGCGTTCAACGCCATCCGTTTGAGCGGCGCGGGGCTGCCCGTGGTGGACTGGAACGCCTGCCGGTCCTGCGGCAAGTGCGCCGAGGCGTGTCCCACCGGGGCCATCCGCATATCCAGCGTGACCAGCGTATTGCTTCACCTTAACCAGACCGACGACTGCCTCGCTCCGTGTATGCAGAAGTGTCCGGCTCAGATCAATGTGCGCCGCTATATCCAGCAGCTTCGGCAGGGCGACATGCGCGGCGCGCTTCTGACCATCAAGGAGCACAATCCGCTGCCCCTGGCGGCTGGCCGCATCTGTCCGGCCCCGTGCGAGAACATCTGCCGCCGCAAGATCGTGGACGAGGGCGTGGCCATCCATACCCTGCAACGGTTCGCTGCGGACTGGGAAATGCGGTCGGGCATTCGCGTGCCCCTGCACTGCAATCCCCCGAGCGGCCACAGGGTGGCGATCATCGGCGGCGGTCCGGCCGGACTGTCCTGCGCCTATTTTCTGCGCCGTGTGGGGCATGAGCCGGTCATTTTCGAGAAGCGCGCCCATATCGGCGGCATGATGCGCGGCGTTATCCCCGAATACCGCCTACCCAAGAAGGTGGTGGATTGGGAGGTTCAGACCATTCTCAACCTCGGCGTGGAGGCCCGCACCAACGTGGCTTTCGGCCGCGACGTGACCCTCGCCGATCTCGAAAGGGAAGGGTTCGAAGCGGTCTTCATCGCCACCGGCGCGTGGAAGGTGCCGCCGCTCGGCATCGAGAATGATGATGCCAAGGGCGTGTTGGACGCGGTCTCGTTCCTGTACGGCGTGGGCCGCGAATACACCGACCTGCGCGGAAAGACCGTGGTGGTCGTGGGCGGCAGCAACACCGCCATGGACGTCGCCCGGTCCGCCGCACGTCTTGGTGCCGAGGTCGTGGCTCTGGTGCCGAGCATCCAGCGCAAGATGTCCGCCAACAAGGATGAGGTCCTGCGCGCTCTTGAGATCGGCGCGGATCTTCGTTACCTGACCGCGCCGCTCGGCATCGAGGCGCAAGACGGAGCCGTGCGGGGCGTGAACTATTGCGACCTGGCCTACGACGACCCGGAAAAGGCCAAGGGCGATCCGAAGCCCGTGGCCGGAACCCGAGCGTTCGTCGCGGCCGATCTGGTCATCGCGGCCACCGACCGCGTGGTGGACGACAGCCTTTTGCGCGACGCCGAAGGCAATCCCTTATTCAGGATGGACAGGAAGACGGGCGGAATCAGCGTGAACCCCACCACGTTGCAAACCGACATCCCCAACGTGTTCGCGGGAGGCGAAGCCCATACGGGCCGCAATATCCTGATTCATGCGGTGTCGGACGGACGCCGCGCAGCTCGTTCCATCCATTTCCATGTGACCCGGGGGACCGTGCCGGAACCGGACAACCAGCAAGTCCAGGTCATCCCGGAGACGATCCTCAAGGATATGCGTGTGACCTATTCCATTCCCAGGGTGCAAATCCCCCTGATTAGCATGGACGAGCGCAGGCATACCTTCAGGGAGGAAGTGGCCGGTTCCATCACCTATGAGGCGGCCAGAAAAGAGGCGAGCCGCTGCCTGCGATGCGGATTGACCTGCTATGACGCCGACGCCGGGGCCGAGTACACCCTGGACGACGACGTCAAGCTGATCTGCGCTTCGGGCAGGGAGTAGGCTGCCTTGATCGGCCGCTTGAAAGGAGCGGCGTGTGGGCTTGGCCGTGCGTCCGGTAGCAGCCAGCCGGATGTGCGAGGAGGTCAGGCCTGACGGGAATCCGGCATCCCGAACATGCCGGAAGCGCCGACTCGGGGCGCTTACAAGAGGGGTTGCAGCCATGCCGCTGCAACCCCTTGCCGTTTTTGCGGAGAGCCTTTTTTGCCGCGCCGCGCAGGGTGAGCGGACGGCGGGAACGCCGGTTCGGTCCGAGTGCCGTCTCATCCGCTGATATAATAGACATATTATCATATGTTCAAAAAAAGTGGTCGTGCCCTTTTGTTTGGGGTATTGTCTCAAGCAGGACTGTTGCGTCGCTCGTGTTTCGTCTCGATCATGGCAAGGGGAGGGCATATGCCGGCCAATCTCGACGAATTGGTGGTACGCGTCGCCGATATCTGCACCTACAAATGGGATATGGTGGGAAAACGCCCGCTGGCTTTCCTGATTTCCTCGTTTGCCGGCGGTGCGATGGTCGTGTTCGGCGCGACCCTGGCCCTGTCGGTCTCGGCGGGAGTGGGTGAGAATCTTGCTCCCGGGCTGGCCAATCTGCTTATGGGATTGGTTTTCATGTTCTCCCTCGTCATCATCATGATGTCCGGCATGACCCTGGTTACGGCCGACATGTATATCGGGATCGTCGGCGTCTTTCACAAACGCATCACCTGGGGAAGCTTCATGTGGGGCATCCTCCTCGGGTACATCGGCAATTTTATCGGCTCCATGTTTTTCATGTGGCTCATCGGCAAAAGCGGCGCCTATGCGGCCTGGCCTTGGATGGCCAAGTCACACGCCATAGCCGTGGCCAAGACGGGATACGGAGCGATCGAAATTTTCGTCATGGGCATCGTCTGTACCTGGATGCTCCAGACCGCGGCCATTCTGTTCGTCAAAGCCGAGGGGGACATGGCCAGGATCGCCATGGCCGCCTATGGTCCGCTGGCCTTCGTGGCGGGCATGACCGAGCACTGCATCGCCAACATAGGCTTCCTGGCCCTGCCTCTGTTTCAGCAGGAAGCCTTTCTGGAAGCCGCCGGGCGGATGGGGCTGGCCGCGCCCGTGATCCTGCATTGGGGATTCGGCCAATACGGATGGGCGCACAACCAGTTGTACACACTCCTCGGCAACATCGTGGGCGGGATTCTGTTTGTGGGCATCCCGTTTCAGTTGGTGTCCAATCCGAAGCGAGTCGAGATGATATACAGGAGCAAAACCTCATTTATGGGGAAGTTGTGATGATGGATTATTCTCCCTTCAACCCCGTGGTATGGGGGCTGTTTCTGGCTTTTGTCGTCAGCGTATGGATTGTCGTGCGCCTGTTCGCGCGGCGATATCCCGGTTATCCGGGAAATATGCCGGAGAAGCTCGAATAGGGCTCGCCGGGCATATGGTTATACCAATGGGTTGCTCTGCCTGAGGGGATACCCTGACAGAGCCGCAACTCAAGGAGGCTCACCATGGTACAGGACGGATGGCATCCCACTGTCTGCTATCAATGCAAGGCGGAATGCGCCATTCTGGCGAAAGTTCAGGATGGACGGGTCACCGAGGTCAAAGGAAATCCGAAATACGGCGGCAAAGCCTGCGTCAAGGGGATGGCCGGGGTCACTCTCCAGTACGCGAAGGACCGTCTGACAAAACCCCTGAAACGGGTCGGCGAGCGGGGGGAAGGCCGGTTCGAGGAGATTTCCTGGAACGAGGCGTTCGACATTATCGAGGAGAAGCTGCGTAGTTTGTACGATCGGGGCGAAGGGCACAAGCTCACCTACAGCTTCTTTCCCCATTCGCTGACCGACCCGAAATGGCACTTCCTCAACGCTTATGGCGGCTACATCAATACCGGCCTGCCGCACTGCGATTCGGGCAAGATCGTCTCGGAGATCAAATGTTGGGGCGGCATTCCCAATCACCACATCCCGCCCGCCTGGTTCACCATGCCCAAGGACGGCATAATCCTGCTGGTGGGCCGTCACGCCTTCGGCTGCCTGGATGACGCCTGCGTTCCCAGGGATATTATGGAGGCCATGGACCGGGGAGCCAAGCTCATCGTGGTGGACCCGATCTTCAGTCCGGATGCGGCCAAGGCGGATTGGTGGATTCCCATTCGCCCGTCCGGCGACACCGCGCTTTTCCTGGGCATGATACATCACATCATTGAAAACGATCTCTACGATAAGAAGTTCGTGGAAGAGTGGGTGCGCGAGGGCGACTTCGACAAGGTCAAGGCGCACGTCAAGGACATGACCCCCGAGGCCATGAGCGCGATTTGCGACGTCCCGGCGGACGACATCAGGAGACTGGCCGTCATGTGCGCCGAGGCCCCGGCCGTGGGGGTGGA
This sequence comes from Pseudodesulfovibrio thermohalotolerans, assembly GCF_021353295.2. NCBI lineage: Bacteria > Pseudomonadati > Thermodesulfobacteriota > Desulfovibrionia > Desulfovibrionales > Desulfovibrionaceae > Pseudodesulfovibrio > Pseudodesulfovibrio thermohalotolerans. The sequence continues at coordinate 1,556,053 of NZ_CP120635.1, forward strand.
CGGCTTCAAGTCCATCATGCTCGGCCAGGCGCTCGATTTCGGCCACGCGTGGTCCATTTTCCTGGCTATCACCGGCAATCTGGACAACCCCGGCGGCCAGCCCATACCGGAACTGACTCCGCTCAGCCCGGTGGAGCCCCAGCCGCCCGGCCCGCCGCCCCTCAACGAGATGGGCTTCCACCGCACCGGGCCGAATCGCGATGCCTTCAGAAATTACAGCTTCATCATGGAACCGACCTGGTACGAGGCGCAGGCCATCAAGGACGGCAGCCTCAAAATCCTTCTCGTCACCGAAGCCAATCCGGCCCTGACCGAAATGGGCAGCAAGGAGTGGCAGAAGGCCGTGTGCATGAAGGACGCGAACGGCGAATACATGCTGGAATTCCTGCTGAACACGGACATCATGCTTTCCGAAACCGCCAAATACGCCGACCTGGTGCTGCCCGACCAGACTCATTTCGAGCGTTACGAGCTTCTGTACATGCCGTGGTGGTATAATTTCGGCCACGGCGTGCTTCTCCGCCAACCCCTGGTGAAGGCACCGGGCGAGGCCATGCATTCCAATCTCGTGTTCATCGAAATAGGCAAGCGCATGTTCCCGGAATACTTCCAGTTCAAGGACGACGTCGAGTATTACGACATTCAGCTCAAGGGGCTCGGCCTGTCCGTGGAAAAGCTCAAGGCCATGGGAGGCAAGTGGTCTCCCGGCACCATGGGCTTCCGCAAGTACAGGGACGGCGGCTTCGGGACGCCGTCCGGCACGGTTCACCTCTACTGGGAGGATTTGGAGGAGGTCGGCCAGCAGTTGCCGCGCGCCATTCTCGCTCCGGAATACGATGCGGACGTGGAGGAGTATCCGTTCATTATGATAAGTTACCGCCGCATCCACATCAACGGAACCGGGCCGTGGTCCAGCAACAACGCCCAGTTGCGCGATCCCGCATCCGGCCAGAGCACCAACCCGGCCATTCTCAACCCGGCGGCCGCCGCCAAACTCGGAATCGGGGACGGCGACACGGTCACCATCAAGTCGCGTACGGGAGAGCTGCGAATGCCGGTCAGGCTCACCGAGCATATCCGGCCGGATTGCGTGGGCATCATGCACGGTTTCGGCGCGACTGTTGGCCGTGTGGCGGCCGGGGCGGGCCATTGCGACAACGAACTCATCCCCGATGCCGGTTCGCACCTTGAATGGCAGGACCTCATCGGCGGCGAGGCGCACGTTTCCACCAGAGTGCGCATAACCAGATAAGGAGGGCAACGATGCATCAGCTCGGCTTGATGATAGACATGAACAAATGTATCGGCTGCAAGACGTGCGTGGTCGCCTGCCGCAACCACCACGGCATCGTGGACCACGAAAACTGTATGCCGGGGGAGATTCCCTTTTATATCCGCGTGGAATCCCTGACCGAGGGAACCTATCCTCTTGTCTCGGAACATTGCTGGGTGGTTCCGTGTCAGCACTGCAAAAACGCGCAGTGCGTCAAGGCGTGCGCTTCGGAGGCGATCGTCAAGGACCCGCAGACCGGCATCGTCCGCATCGATGCGGACAAGTGCGCGGGCTCAAAAGCCTGTATCGAGGCGTGCCCGTATAACGTCATCCAGTTCGACGCGGTTCGCAACAAGGCGCACAAGTGCGATCTCTGCCATGACCGCGTGGTGGCCGGGGAGATTCCGGTCTGCGCCGAGGTCTGCATGACCGACGCCATCTCGTTCGGCGAGGTGGAGATGCTCAGGCAGACGGCCCTGGATCAGGGCCGCGAGATCGACAGGAAGAAGTCAGCCATGTCGATCGTCTACCTGAAGCCGACGCCCAAAAACACGTTGGCCGGCGTTTAGCGGCCAGACCATGACAAAAGGTGCATTCCAATGGAGTGCGCCTTTTTTCGTTGCGGGATGAAAGCAAGGGAGCCTCGGCAATGCCTGCGGAATGCCGGGTGGCCGTCACGCCGCGCCTCGGCGTGATCGTCGTTCACCCTAGCTCGCGGGCTTGAGGCCCATAATGAGGTAGGCCAATTGCGCCGAGGCGAAATCCGACGCGCGATCCCCGTCCATGGGGGCCAGTTCGACGACATCGGCCCCGATGAGTTCCCTGTCCTGCACGGCGGCTTCGAGGAGCGTCAGGGCTTCATGCCAGCCGATGCCTCCCGGAACCGGAGTGCCGGTGGCCCGGATGACCGAAGGGTCCAGTCCGTCCACATCGAACGTGATGTAGATTCGATCCGGGAAGTCGGAAGGCAGGAGGTGCTTGGGGATGCCTTTCAGAAACAGCTCGCGCGCATCAAGATGGGGGATGTCGTTGGCCTTCCTGTATTCCACTTCCTCCGTGCACAGGGCGCGGACGCCGATCTGGAAGATGGGAAGGCCGAGGTCGTCGGCGGCGCGGCGCATGACGCATGCGTGACTGTAGAGTGAGCCTTCGTAGGAATTTCGGAGATCGGCGTGGGCGTCGAACTGGACTACGCCGAATTTCGGGTATTTTTGCTTCAATGCCCTGAGCGCGCCGAGGGTCACGGTGTGCTCGCCGCCGAGGACCAGGGGCATCGCCTCGCATTCCACGGCATACGTGACGGCGTCCTCGATCCTGTCGAGGGTTTTGGAAATGTCGCCAGAGCAATCCACGGACGCGGAAGTGTGGATTCCGTTGTTTGCGGGCACGGACTTGCCGTCCCACAGTTCCAGTTGCGTGGACGCCTCCACTATGGCCGCAGGCCCTTCAGCGGTTCCGCCGCCGTAGGAGACGGACGATTCCAGGGGAACCGGAATGATATGGAAAGCGGCCTCTTCCGGCCGCGCGTTGTTGATCTCGCCTTCAAGAAAGTGCGAAGCCATGGCGTCCTCTCTAGGAAAGTCGGTTTTTGAAATCTTCGTAGCCAAAGGAGCGGACAAGGGGAATTTCATTCGAATCGGGCCTGAAGAGATAAATCGACGGCAATTGGATACCGTTGAATGTATTGGTCTTGACCATGGAATAGATGGCCATGTCGGTGAAAACCAGGCGGTCGCCGGTCCGGGCGGGCTGATCGAACGAGTATTCCCCGGCCACGTCGCCAGCCAGGCAGGAGGGACCGCCGATCCGGCAGGTCCATGCCTTTTCGTTGGCCTCGCCTGAACCGACGATATGCGGACGGTAGGGCATTTCGATGACGTCGGGCATGTGGCACGGCACTGCGGAATCCATGATCGCCACGGGCATGTCGGCCTGCACCACGTCGAGGACCTCAGCGACGAGGTAGCCCGCGTTGAGCGCCACGGCCTCGCCCGGTTCCAGATAGACCTCGACGTTCCATTTCTCCTTGAAGCGGGTGATGAGGCTGACCAGTAGTTCGACGTCGTAGCCGGGCCAGGTGATGTGGTGCCCGCCGCCGAAGTTAACGTATTTCATGCGCGGCAGCACGTCGGCGAAATTCCGTTCGACGGCCTCGATGGTCCTTTCCAGGCAGTCGGCGTCCTGCTCGCACAGATTGTGCCAGTGCAGGCCCGTGATCCCGTCGAGGTTGTCGGCGTCGAACTGCGCCCGCCGAATGCCCAGCCTTGAGCCGGGAGAACAGGGGTCGTAGATGGGCGTGGCCCCTTCGGAGTGCTCGGGGTTGATGCGCAGGGCGAGTTCAATGTCGCGCCCGGCGGCTTCGGCCAGTTCCCGCACCAGCGGACGGAAGCGGTCGAGCTGGGCAAAGGAGTTGAACACGATATGGTCGCTCGTCTCGCACAGGTCCCGGATATCCGCTTCGGAATAACCGGCGGCGAAAGTGTGCACCTCGCGCCCGAATTCCTCCCGCCCCAGCCGCGCCTCGTGAGGCGAGCTGGCGCAGATGCCGTCCAGCTTTTTCGCAAGTAAGGGGAATACGGCGTGCATGGCGAAGCATTTCAGCGCGAGCAGCACCTTGCATCCCGCCCGCTCCCTGACAGAGGCGAGGACCTCCAGGTTGTCTTTCAGGAGGCCCTCGTCGATGACATAGGATGGCGTCTCGACCAACTTGGGGTCGAAACGGTATTCCAGGCGGCCGTTCACTACAGCTCCGCTTCCTGCCAGGGCAGGCCGTGGCTGTTCAGGGCGGCCATGAACGGATCGGGATCGAATTGCTCCATGTGGAAGACGCCCTCGCCGGACCATTTGCCGGTGAGCATCATCATGGCGCCGATCATGGCCGGAACGCCCGTGGTGTAGGATATGGCCTGGGAACCGACTTCTTCGTATGCGGCTTCGTGGGAGCAGATGTTGTAGATGTACATCGTCTTTTCCTTCCCGTCCTTGACGCCCTTCATGACGTTGCCGATGCAGGTGCGCCCCTTGGTCAGGGGGCCGAGGGAGCCGGGTTCGGGCAGGACCGCCTTGAGGAACTGAAGCGGCTGGATCATCTGGCCCTTGTATTCGACGGGTTCGATGGAGGTCATGCCGATGCCTTCCAGCACGCGCAGATGGTTGAGGTACGCGTCGCCGAAGGTCATCCAGAAGCGGGCGCGCTTGAGGCCCTTGATGTGCATGACCAGGGACTCCAGTTCCTCATGGTACATGAGATAGCACTTCTTCGTGCCGATGCCTTCCGGGAAATCGTAGCTCATGGACCAGGAGAGCGGATCGGTCTCGACCCACTCGCCGCGTTCCCAGTATCGTCCGCGCTGGGTGATTTCGCGGATGTTGATTTCCGGGTTGAAGTTGGTGGCGAAAGCCTGCCCGTGGTCTCCAGCGTTGCAGTCGATGATGTCGAGCACATGGATTTCGTCGAAGTGGTGCTTCATGGCGTGGGCCGCGAACACGTTGGTGACGCCCGGGTCGAACCCGGAGCCGAGCAGGGCCATGAGACCCGCTTCCTTGAAGCGTTCTTGATACGCCCACTGCCATTTGTATTCGAATTTGGCCTCGTTCGGCGGTTCGTAGTTGGCCGTGTCGAGGTAGTTGACGCCGGTTTCAAGGCACGCGTCCATGAGCGTCAAATCCTGGTAGGGGAGGGCCAGGTTGACCAGCAGATCCGGCTTGATCCTGTTGATGAGCTCCACGGTCTCGGCCACGTTGTCGGCGTCGACCTGGTAGGTGGGGACGTCGACTCCGGTGCGCTGCTTGACCGATGCGGCAATGGCGTCGCACTTGGACTTGGTACGGCTGGCGAGGTGGATTTCGCTGAACACCTCGGGAACCTGGGCGCACTTGTGCACCGCCACGCTGCCGACGCCTCCGGCGCCGATGATCAGAACCTTGGACATAGTCGTATCCTCGTAGAACGCTCTTCTGGGAGCGGTAAGAATTTCTTATCGTTCGAAGTAAGTGTAGCCCTGCAGGCCGTTTTTGTAGGCCTGGAGGATATCCCGTCGCTGAATGGGCGTTATCTGGCCGTGCTGAACGGCTGTCTCCGCTGTTTTGCGGAAGCGCCTGAGGAGGGCTTTGGTGTCGTATTCCACATAGGAGAGGATATCCTCCACCGTGTCGCCCTCAAGCTCGCCCACAAAAACGAACTCGCCGTTGTCACGAATCCTGACGGTGACGATGTTGGTGTCACCGAGCAGGTTGTGCAGATCGCCGAGCGTTTCCTGATATGCGCCTACAAGGAAGGCGCCGAGGTAGTACTCCTCGGAGTCCTTCAACTCATGCAGGGGCATGGTTCGCTTGACGCCCTGGCTGTCGATGAAACGGTCGATCTTGCCGTCGCAGTCGCAGGTGATGTCGGCCAGCAGTCCCTCGCGTGTCGGCGTTTCGTTGAGACGGTGCACCGGCATGATGGGGAAGAGCTGCCCTATGGCCCAGGAATCGGGAAGGGATTGGAATACGCTGAAGTTGCAGTAGTAAATGTCGGACAGAGCCTGGGTGATGCCTTCCAGCTCGTGCGGGAGCGAGGGCATGTCCTTGGCGAACCGGGCGATGCGGAAGATGGTCTCCCAGAAGACGCTGTCTCCGAGGGCGCGCTCACGGAAGGAGAGCTTGCCCTGAGAGAAGGCCTGCCGCACCTGGTCGCGGTAGTAGAGAATGTCGTTGAAGCTTTCCTGGACGTTGCGCAGGTTCAATGCTTCCAACGTGTCATAGAGATGCTGAATGTGGATGCTCGTGCCTTCTGGCAGCGTCTCTGGCAGCGTCTCGGGCTCGAAACGGGCCGTATCCAGCACGTTGAAGAGCAGCATGGAGTAGTAGGCGACCAATGCCCGGCCCGATTCGGTGATGATGATCGGATGGTCGATGTTCTGCTCGTCGAGCACGGTCATGACGCCTTCCACCACATCCACGGAATATTCGTCCACCGAGTAGTTGCGGCTGCTCATGAAGTTTGTCTGGGTGCCGTCGTAATCAACGGCCAGACCGCCGCCGAGGTCGAGGTAGCGCATACCCGCCCCCTCGGCCACAAGCCCCGCATAGACGCGGGCCGCTTCGGCCACGGCATTGCGGATTTCGCGGATGTTCGGAATCTGCGAACCGAGATGGTAGTGGAGCAGTTGGAGGCTGCCCAGCATCTCTTCTGCCTTGAGGGTGTCGATGGCCTCGATGATTTGCGCGGCATTGAGGCCGAAGATGGAGCGGTCTCCGCCGGATTCGGCCCAGAGGCCGTTGGCCTGGGCCGAGAGCTTGACGCGCACGCCGAGGATGGGCTCGACGCCCAGGGCTCTGGACCGCTCGATGATGAGCGGCAGTTCACCCGGCATTTCGACGACCAGGACGCATTTGAAGCCGAGCTGTGTCGCGTGAAGGCCAAGGTCGATGTATTCCTCGTCCTTGTAGCCGTTGCACACGAGAACCGCCTCGGGGTCGCGGAGCATTCCCATCGCGGCGATCAGTTCGGCCTTGCTGCCAGCCTCAAGCCCGTGATGGTATTTCTTGCCGTGACGTGTCACGGCTTCCACCACTTGTTGCTGCTGGTTGACCTTGATGGGGTAAGCGCCAAGATACGAGCCTCGGTAATTGAGGCTGTCGATGGCCGCCTGGAAGCTGTTGTTGAGCAGGGAAATCTGGGTGCCGAGGATATTCTCGATGCGCAGGAGCACGGGCATGTCCAAGCCGCGTTCCTGAATACCTTCGATAATCTCGGGAATGCTTACCGCATTGGTAAAATTGCCCGGCTCGGGGGTTACTTGCAGTTCTCCGGATTGGGAAATGCCGAAGAAGCCGGCTCCCCATTCACGGACGCCATAGAGTTCGGTGGACCGTTCAGTGGTCCATCTTTCCAGGGTAGGGGTCACTCATAAATCCTCCCGCCAAGTGGATTCGGGAAAACCCGGTGTTGCGGTTCATTGATTCGAGTTAATCGTTTCAATGCGAAAACGGAAGTATGGGCGGGGGGCAAAAAAGTCAATATTAAATTTGCCCCCTGCGCGGCGCGTAGCGCGTACGCCGCCGCCTTTGCTGAATATATCCGAGGGCGTTTTTTGGGGGAACTTTTCCTGCAACTCCCTGGAGAGGAAAATCAGGCCTTGAAAGCCGCTTTGCGGCAATAGTCGGATGATTTCGCCTCCGGCGGGCAAGGGTTCGCACCCTTGCATCCCATCTATGCGCCTTCGGCGCGGGCTATATCCCGCTCAGCGTGCCCTGCCGCGAAAGGGGGTGGTGTGCTTTATTTTGATTGCCCTACTGAATACGATAAACAAAGCCGAGCGCGTTCATACGCACTCGGCTTTGTTACGTGTAACGAACAAGTCAGATTTAAGGGACAAGAAAGGAGCGCAAACCCTCCGCTCTACAGACTTTTATTGGTCATACGATCGGTTCAAAGTGCTATTAATACGAAATAGTTATAGCAGAAGAAACTTTTTTAGCTTTCTCCACAGCACTCTCAACATCGTCGGCAAGGGCCAAGGCAACGCCAAGACGACGGACTCCAGCGCATTCGCCCTTTCCGAAAATCAGAACCTTTGTATCTGCCTCGCGAAGGGCAACATCAACGCCATCAAAGGCGGGCTTGTCTGATGTGCCATTAGATAAAATTACACTCGAAGCGGCTGTTCCGTATTGACGAATACCCGGAATCGGCAAGCCCAAAATAGCTCTTACATGCAGAGCAAATTCACTTAAATCCTGAGAGATGACAGTCACTAATCCAGTGTCGTGAGGGCGGGGGGAAACTTCACTGAAGATAATATCATCATCTTTTACAAAAAGTTCAACGCCAAAAATTCCACGCCCACCTAAGGCGTCTGTGATCTTGCGTGCGTATTCTTGAGCTTTCGCAAGGGCTGCTTCGCTCATGGGTTGCGGCTGCCAAGATTCACGGTAATCCCCATTCTCTTGTCGGTGCCCAATCGGCTTACAAAACGTTGTTCCATCAACGTGGCGCACGGTTAAAAGGGTAATCTCATAATCAAAAGGTACGAATTTTTCGATGATGATACGCCCCTCACCCGTACGGCCGCCGGACTGAGAATAATCCCAGGCCTTTTGGATATCGGCCTCACTTTTCACGACGGATTGCCCTTTTCCGGAAGAACTCATGACGGGCTTGATTACGCATGGGACACCGATTTCGGCCACTGCCGCCCGGTATTCTTCTTCTGTGTCGGCGAAACGGTAAACCGATGTGGTCAGGCCAATCTCTTCAGCAGCAAGACGCCGAATGCCTTCGCGATCCATTGTCAGCTTAGTCGCATTGGCGGTAGGGACAACATTAAATCCCTCTTTTTCAAGCTCGACCAAGGTAGATGTGGCAATGGCCTCAATCTCAGGCACAATATAGTCCGGCTTCTCTTCCGTAATGACTCGGCGAAGCGCGTCGCCATCCAACATGGACATGGAATAAGAGCGGTGCGCCACCTGCATGGCGGGGGTATCTTCATAGCGATCGACCACAATAACCTCAACGCCGAGACGCTGCGCTTCAATCACAACTTCCTTGCCAAGTTCGCCACCACCAAGAAGCATCATTTTCTTTGCTGATGCCGTTTTGGCTGTTCCTAATATCGTCATTCTAAATCCCTTTGAATTGATTAAAATCATGCTTTAGGTAGGGACTCCCTATGCCAAACTTCCCCCCAAATTGAAAGGATTTCCCTTTTCGATTAAATAAGGGGGCTGTACGAATACAGCCCCCTCGTGGTTGTTGTTTGTGTGAGGCTAGGCCTCGGAGTCGAGGTATGCCTTGAAGGCGGCTGCACCTGGCTTGCCATTCACGGTGGTCACGCCGTCGAGCCATTTTTCGTACATGGCCGGATTGCCCTTGAGCCACTTGAGCCCGGCTTCACCCAGCTTCAGTTTCTTGTTGTTGTGCACTTCGGTCATGATCTGGTTCATCATGGAGACAGGGAAGGTCATGTTCTTGAACAGCTTGGCAACGTTGGGGTTGTCCTTTTCCAATCCTTTGCGGATGTTGGTCCAAACGGTGGCGGTACCATCATTACCGCCGAAGGTCTGATCGGTGGAGCCGGTGAGATAGGTCATATCGATGCGTTCGTTCATGCTGTGCGGAGCCCAACCGAGGAAGACGATCCACTTGTCGTTCTTGGCGAACGCCTGGACTTCGGAGAGCATGGCAACTTCACTGGAAGCGACCAGCTTGAATTTGCCCAGGCCGAACATATCCTTGTCGATCATGTCCTGAATGATCATGTTGCCGTCGTTGCCAGGCTCGATGCCGTAGATCTTCCAGTCCAGCTTGTCGCCGAATTTGGCGATGTCGCTGAAGTCCTTGAGTCCGGCTTCGGCGCAGTAGGAAGGCACTGCCAGGGTGTATTTGGCTCCCGGCATGTTGGCCACGTATTTGATGACCGTTCCTTTGTCGAAAAATTTGTTGGCGATATTGGCCATGGAGGGCATCCAGTTGCCGAAGAACACATCGGCATCGCCGGTTGACAGGGCGGAGTATGTGATGGGCACGGAAAAGACTTTGTTTTCGGCCTTGTAACCGAGGCTTTCCAGAACGGAAACCGCGATTTCGGATTTGATGGTCACACCGGTCCAGGAAACACTGGCAACAGTGATTTTGTCGGCGGCGTGTGCGGTGATGTTGAAACAGAAAATGGTTGCGATGAGAAAGAAGGCGATTGCGGTTCGCCTAAGGCCAGAAGACATTAAACCTCCTACGTTGAAATTAAAGGAGCGGTTCAGCGCAGGCTGTCTCGCTCGTTAAACGCGAAATACGCTGGTTATTCGTTATCCACGCCAAACCAGTTGAAAGGCTGGGTGGCGTGGTTGCGATATATGTGTTTGACCTCGGTGTATTCTTCGAGGCCGATTTTGCCGAGTTCGCGGCCCAGGCCTGACTGCTTGTAGCCGCCCCAGGGGGCCTGGACGAAATAGACGTTGAAATCGTTGGCCCAGACCGTGCCGAAGCGAAGCGCCTTGGACACACGCTCAATGCGGTCAGGATCGCGGGTCCAGAATCCAGCAGACAGGCCGTAGATGGTGTCGTTTGCCCGTTTTATTACTTCCTCTTCCGTGCTGAACTTTTCGATCGTTATGATCGGTCCGAACACTTCCTCCTGCACGATGCGCATATTGTTTTCGCATTCCGTGAACAGGGTGGGCCTGTAAAAGTAGCCGTTTTCCAAGGCCGCGTCATCTGGGCGTTTGCCGCCCAGCACGAGCTTGGCACCTTCGTTTTTGGCGATGTTGACGTATCCTTCGACCTTGGCCAGATGCTCGGCGGAGATGAGCGGACCCATCTGGGTCTTTTTGTCAAATCCGTTGCCGACGACGATCTTTTCCATTCGTCCTTGCAGGGCCTCCACAAAACGATCGTGGATGCCTTTCTGCACCATGACCCGTGCTCCGGCCGAGCAGATTTGCCCGGCGTGGAAGAAAACGCCGTTAAGGGCGTAGTCCACCGCGACGTCGAAGTCGGCGTCGTCGAAGATTATGTTGGGATTTTTACCGCCCAGCTCCAAGGCGACCTTCTTCACGTTCCCGGTAGCGGCGCGCATGATGGTCTTGCCGGTGGCGATGCCGCCGGTGAAGGAGATCAGGTCCACGTCGTTGTTTTCGGACAGCTCAGCTCCCACCTCGGGGCCAGGGCCGAGGACCGTGTTGACCACGCCAGCAGGAAAGCCTGCCTCTTCGGCCAGTTCTGTCACCTTGAGGGTGGTCAGGGGCGTGATCTCGCTCGGCTTCATGACGATGGTGCAGCCTGCTGCCAGTGCCGGGGCCATCTTCCATGAAGCCTGAAGGAGCGGATAGTTCCACGGTGAAATCTGGCCGCAGACGCCCACTGGTTCGCGGATGACCATGCTGGTGGAATCCGGGTTGGGCGAGGCGATGATTTCGCCGCCGTCCTTGTCGGCCAGCCCGGCGAAGTAGCGGAAGATACCCTCGATGTCCTCCATGTCCCAGCGGCTTTCCTCAACGGTCTTGCCGGTGTCCAGGCTTTCCAGGCGGGCCAGTTCCTCGCGGTCGCGCTCAATCAGGTCGCCCAGTTTGAACAGAAGCCGTGCCCGCTCCGAGGCCGGAGTCTGGGGCCAGCCGCTTTCGTCAAAGGCCCGGCGGGCCGCCGTGATGGCTGCCCTGGTGTCTTCACGGTCGCCTTCTGCAACCGTGGCTATGACGGACGCATCGAACGGATTGAGGATTTTTCGCTCATTGCCGGAGCGCGAATCGACCCATTGTCCATTAATATAGAGTTTCCCCGAGATCATGATTTCACCGCCATTTTACTTCTCGTGTTTGTAGAAGGGGACGTTTTCAGGTGCGATGGGCGTGTTGCCGAGGATGATGTCCGCAGCCTTTTCCGCGATCATCATGGTCGGGGCGTAGATATTGCCGTTGGTCACGTAAGGCATGACCGAGGCATCGACTACTCGCAACCCTTCCACGCCGTGGACGCGCAGAGCAGGATCAGTGACCGCCATATCATGGGTGCCCATAGCGCAGGTGCAGCTCGGATGGTAGGCGGATTCGCCTTCGCGGGCCACGAAATCGAGGATTTCCTCATCGGTCTGGGCCTGCTTGCCGGGTGCCAGCTCCTTTCCACGGAATTCGTCAAAGGCGGGCTGGGTCATGATTTCACGGGTTTTGCGGATAGCCTCGACCCATTCGCGTTTTTCCTGCTCGGTGGAGAGGTAGTTGAACAGGATGCTCGGATGTTCCTTGGGGTCGGCGGACTTGATCTTCACATGCCCGCGCACGTCGGTGTTCATGGGGCCTACGTGGACCTGGTAACCGTGCCCCTCGTTGGGGGCGGAGCCATCGTAGCGGATGGCAATGGGCAGGAAGTGGTACTGGATATTGGGGTATTCCACCTGGTCGTTGCCGCGGATGAAGCCACCGGCCTCGAAGTGGTTGGTGGCAGCCTCACCCTTGCCTGCGAACAGCCACTTGGCTCCGATCCAGGGTTGGTTGTACCACTTGAGGCAGGGAAACATGGAAACAGGCTTCTTGCATGCGTACTGGACGTAGAGTTCCAGGTGGTCCTGCAGGTTCTCGCCCACGCCGGGGAGGTCCTGAACCACGTCGATGCCAAGGGCGGACAGCTCAGAGCCGTTACCCACACCGGAAATCTGGAGCAACTGCGGGGAGTTGATGGCGCCGCCGCAGGATATAATCTCGCCACCGTATGCCTTGAAAAGCTTTTTGAGCGGGCCGCGCGTATACTCGACGCCAACGGCGCGTTTGCCTTCGAACAGGATACGGGTGGCCTGCGCCAGGCACTTGATGTCCAGGTTGCGGCGGTTTTTGACCGGGTGGACGTATGCGCGGGCTGCGTTCCAGCGACGGCCCTGGTAAGTGGTGCGGTCGAACTTGCCGAATCCTTCCTGCTGGTAGCCGTTGACGTCCTTGGTCACGGGATAGCCTGCTTCCTGAACCGCCTTGAAGAAGGCGTCGAAGAGCGGGCTCTCATTGTCTGGCTCGGTTAGGTAGAGTGGGCCGACTGCGCCCTGGTACTCATCGGCTCCGGCCGTGCGACCTTCAAAGCGTTTGAAGTAGGGCAGGCAGTGGGCATAGGACCAGTTTTCCAGGCCGTCTTCCTTGGACCACTTTTCGTAGTCCATGGCGTTGCCGCGAATGTGGATCATGCCGTTGATGCAGCTGGAGCCGCCGAGAACCTTGCCGCGCGGCTGGTAGATGCGGCGGTTGTTCATGTGCGGTTCGGGATCGGAATCATACCACCAATTGTAAGTCTTGCCTGCCAGTGGATAGGTCAGGGCCGCAGGCATGTGGATGCGAAAGTCGAACTTGAAATCGGGAAGTCCCGCTTCAAGAACGAGGACTTTGTTGTTCGGATTGGCACTCAGGCGGTTGGCGAGGACGGAACCGGCGGAACCGCCACCAACGATGATGTAATTGTAGTGTTTCATGATCTGTATTCTTTCTTGTGGCTATTGGTTTTCGTCTTGAAGGAATTCGGCGGCCGGTTCATTGGTGGGGGCGGCCTTTTCGTCGATACATTTGCGTAGCAGCACATAGTGGTGGCCGATGAACGCGAGGGCGCGCATGAGTTCGCCGTCGGCGATGGCCTTGGCTGTGTCACTCCAGTTGGCGGCGGCCCTTTTTCGATAGGTCGGGTCTTCGTACAAAGAGTAGTCGTGGGAGCTGAACCCCATCTGCAGGGCGTGCATCACCCACTCAAAAAGAGGATTGCGAGCCATCTTGGCCAGCATGATGTTCAATTGCCGATCCAGCTCGCTGGTCGCGAGGAAGTCTGGTTCACCTTCACGAAGCATGGATTCCAGGCGAAGAGCTTCCTTGAGCAATTCCTCTTTTTCGGCCTTCTTTGCATGTGTGATGGCCAATTGGGTAATGGTTTGGTCCAGTGATTCGCGGAATTCGATCAGCTTTTCCGGATTCACAGGATGTTGCTTGAGGAACAGAGCAAGGGATTCGGACACGTTGCCCACATCCAATTGCCGGACATAAGCGCCGCCCTTGGCACCCTTTTTTACTTCAAGAAGGCCCTTTTGCTTCAGTATTTTGATTGCCTCCCGGATGACACCGCGCCCGGTGCCGAACTGGGATTGCATTTCTCGTTCACTTGGCAATCGTTCGCCGGGAGAAAGCCTGCCATCCACTATGGCGGCTTCTATCTGGAGGGCTACCTCCTCGCTGGCGCGCCCGGCCTGAACAGGAAGGAAAAGGGGTGAAATCGTGTCTAGCGCAGTCAAAAGGTATTACCTATGATGTGAATTTTTGCGTTATTTTCGTGGATATGCCAATTTTTGCCACATTTGGTAGGACCATTTTAGGCAAGATTTGCTCAGAACGTCAAGGGTGGGGGTAACCCTTTGAATGGACGGGTGATTATTGCCGTCTCTCGAAGTCATGAAGTACGGGATCGGCCACACCGGGAAAACTGTTCGCTTCAAGAGCATGTGTGGCTTATGTGGGATGCTGAAGTTCTCCATTGGATACCCAATGTGAGGCAGGTGATCTTCATTATGTTGTATTCGAATCTGCCATGCCAGGTGCTGCGAATTTAGAGCTTAGAGGTAAAAAATGTGTCCGGTATATGTCCGCTTTTTTCGCGACGCCATGCGAAAAGCGGCGACATCCCGCGTTTTCTGCACCTTTGCTCAAAAGCATTTCGAAGTGGCTTGGCGGCGATAAGTCTTTTGTTTTTGAATGGTTATTTGAGTGGTTTGGTTGAGTGCCAACGAAAATGGCATTCAAGAGGTCGTGGGTTTAATGTCTTCCGGTTTTGTCACTAATCCCAAGAGCTAATCATTACACAGTCTCCTTGCACAGGTCCTGTGGCTCCGTACCGATTTCCGAGATATCCAGATCGGTGACCGAGTTCATGACTTCCTGGGGGGATTCGGCGACAACTTCCTGGTAATGGCGCAAGATCATTGTGGGATCGGCGTGGCCGACGATTATTGATATGGCCTTAAGATCGCATTTTTTTCGAAGCGCTTGGGAAATGGAATGGTGTCGACAATCGTAGGGGCGAATGCGGCGGCCGATGTCAGCTCTTTTGAGCGTGCTGCCCCAGGTTGTTTTGAAGGAATCGATCGGTTTGCTTCTCCAATGGATGATGTGTTCCGTGAGGCCGTTGGCCATGTCGATCTCTCGCCATATGCGAAGGGCAACTGTCACTGCTGGCTTGAGGTCGATATCGCGGTGGGGAATGTTCGGATTTTTGTCGGCTGAATAGATGCGGATCTTGGTGCAGTCTTCTGAAACATGAGACCATCGAATGTCGAACAATTCACTCGGCCCGACACGACAGCCAGTACCGACTCCAATAACGACAACTCGCCTGACGTGATCTCGTGCGGCCTTCAGGATGCGGTTGATCTCTTCCGGAGTGGGGGCCGAAGGCTTGTTGTTCGGCCCCCGAGGAGCCTTGAAGCTGCGAATCGGATTTTCTTCGATCAACTCTGATCTACAGCTCAGTTCAGCGCAGATTTAACTATGCCGACTTTGCGGTTGATGGTGCATTGGCTACAGCCATTGAATTTGCGCTTGATTGTTTTGGTATGACGACCATTCTTGTCGAAATATACTTGGTCGATGATTTTGCTTTTACGCAGTTCTATTACGACTTCGCGCATGTCGGCCTTGCATAGTTCAGCCACAGGAATGTCGTGTCCGGTTTAGCTGAAAGAAAAACGTCCAAAATCTCCGGGAATTGTGTTATGATATTGGTGTCTAACCAATGAATAACAAAGGAGAATTTTGACGTAGCTCACAGTGACACAATCCTTGCTCAACTGCTATCCCTGATTCCGAGACATGTTTTTACGCAAGTCGAACGCGAGTTTCCGAGCGAACGAAAAGCCCGTGTCTTCAGCCGCTGGAATCAATTTGTCTGCCTTGCATTTATCCATATCGCGGCTCGGCATTCCATGCGCGATGGCTTGCGCAACCTCGCAGTAAACGCAAGAAAGCTTTACCACTTGGGAGCCAAGCCGGTGGCTCGCTCTACCTTTGCCGATGCCAATAGCAATCGTCCGGCAGCGTTCTTTCAGGCCCTGTTCGGTGCGGTGTACAAACAGTGCCAAGCCATCGCTCCCAGCCACAAATTCCGTTTCAAAAACAAGCTGTTCAGCCTCGACGCATCGACTGTCAAACTGAGCCTTGACCAATTTCCTTGGGCTTCGTTTCGAGAAAACCGGGGAGGGATCAAGCTCCACGCGCTCCTGGACCATGACGGCTATATCCCGTCTTTCCTGGAGATATCCAATGCGCGAAAACACGAATCCAAAGTCGCTCAGGCACTCACATTGCCCAAGGGTTCCATCGTCGTGTTCGACCGAGGCTACGTCTGCTATCGGTGGTTCGCCGCACTCATGGAGGCGGGTGTTTTCTTCGTAACCAGACAGAAGAAAAACATGTCCTACAAGGTCCTCAAACGTCGACCCGTCAACAAAAAACAGGGCATAACTTCCGACCAGATCATTCAGGTTATGAGTGGCGGAAAGCCGCTCAAATTGCGGCGCGTGGGGTACCGCGATGCCAAAACCGGTGAGCACTTCGTATATCTGACCAGCCATTTCTCGCTTGCAGCAAGATCGGTTGCGGAAATCTACAAGGAGCGCTGGCAGATAGAGATTTTCTTCCGGCTGATCAAACAGAATTTGAAAATCAAAAGATTCATCGGGACATCGGAAAATGCCGTGCTTTCGTAAATCTACGTGGCCATGATCATGTATCTGCTGGTGGCGTTCCTGAAATTTACGTCTAGGATCGGCTGGCCCATTCAGGAGATGTTGCAATTGCTGCAGCTGAACGTATTCAAGCGTACAGGGCTGGAAACATTTTTCAGTCCGCCAGGAGAAATGTCAAAGATCAAAAATGATTATCCGTTGTTAGGAATGGCGAGTTAACCGGACACGATTGAGTCTGACTAGACTTTTCGCAGCTCTCAAATCAAACAACTAACGATGATGGAATGTATCCCGCCCTAAAAAGCTTGCATAGAACAGACTTTCTATATATCAATAAATCTTGATATAAGGATTTGGCAAGAAACGGAAAGCGGTGAAAAACCGCTGCGGACGCGCCGCTGTAACCGGCAAACCCGTTGATGACCACCTTTTTGGGGGAAGGGATTCAACACGATGGGGCCGGAAGCCAGAAGACGTCTTGCCAGAGAGCAACCGCCTCGCGATCAGGTTAGGATGGCAGAAAACAACTCAGACCAGGATCATTCCCACGCTGTGTTTCTCTCAACCATCGCAAGGCACGCTCTACGTCTTTCACCCTGAAACATGGAGTAGACATGAACGCGCACGTATTGGGTTTCCCCAGGATGGGGAAAAATCGTGAACTCAAATGGGCCCTCGAAAAATTCTGGAGAGGGGAAACAAACGAAGCTGAACTTATCAAGGTTGGCGAGCACCTCAAGAAGCATCACTGGGAGATCCAGGCCAAGGCGGGCATGGACCTGCTGCCAGTTGGCGACTTCTCATTTTACGACCACATCCTCGACACCATCACCATGCTCGGAGCTATTCCTCCCCGATTCCGGTGGGATGGCAAAGAAGTTGACCTTGAAACATATTTCCATATGGCACGGGGAGATGCGGAAAAGGGTATCCCGGCCATGGAGATGACCAAATGGTTCGATTCCAACTACCATTACATCGTCCCGGAATTGACCAGAGACACGCGATTCCAAAAAACCGGCTCCCGGCTTCTCAAAGAAACCACCACTGTCAGGGACCTCGGGTATTCTCCGAAGCCCGTTCTGGTGGGGCCGATCACCTTTCTTTCGCTCGCCAAGGAGACCGACGGCTGTAGTCGTTGGGATCACCTTGAAGGGCTAGCTGACGCTTATTGTGATATTCTCGCCGAGCTGGACGGCCAATGCTCCTGGATTCAAATCGACGAACCGATCCTCTGTACGGACATTTCAGAGGAAGCTGATGAAGCCTTCCGGCTTGTCTATGCAAAGATGAAGAAGGTCACCGTCAGCTCCCGTCTTTTGCTCACCACGTATTTCGGTGGGCTTGGCGACAATCGCGATCTCACACTGTCATTGCCCATCGACGGCATCCATTTGGATTTGGTGCGCACCCCCGAACAACTGAAAGACATCATCCACAAGCTGCCGCCACACGTTACCCTGTCCCTCGGCCTGGTTGACGGGCGAAACGTCTGGAAGACTGAACTCGAAACTGCCTTCAGACGTGTGAACGCGAGCAGACAGCAGTTGAAAGCAAGCCGCATAATGATCGGCTCCAGCTGTTCGTTGCTCCACTCTCCAATGGATCTCTCCGCTGAAACGGAGTTGGATGGGGAGTTGAAGCAGTGGATGGCTTTCGCTGTGCAAAAGTGCGATGAAATTGCAGCCTTGAAGCTTGCTGCGGAAGGGGCAGACAAGCCGAAGATATTCGCAGAGAACAAAGCTTCGCTTCTCGCACGAGGTGCCCACTGTCATGTCGTGGACAAGGAGACCCGAAACCGACTTCAGACAATCACTCCCGAAATGTATGACCGGACATCCGACTTTGCTAAACGGTCTGCCATCCAGAAGAAACAGTTGAACCTCCCTCTCTTCCCGACAACAACTATCGGTTCTTATCCGCAAACCGACGAGATCCGCAAAACGCGTCTGCAATATAAAAAGGGCGAACTGTCGAATGCCGAATACAAGGAAACCATGAAGGGACATATCGCAGAAGTCGTGGCTCATCAGGAAGAATTGGGACTTGATGTTTTGGTCCACGGCGAACCGGAACGTAACGACATGGTCGAATACTTCGGCCAACAACTCAAGGGATTCTGCTTCACGCAAAACGGCTGGGTGCAAAGCTACGGTAGCCGCTGCGTCAAGCCGCCCATCATTTACGGTGATATATCCCGCCCGGAGCAAATGACCGTGGATTGGGCCGTGTACGCCCAGAGCCTCACGAACAAGCCCATGAAAGGGATGCTGACCGGGCCGGTTACCATCCTGTGCTGGAGCTTCGTGCGCAACGACATTCCGCGTGAAGTGGTCTGCCGCCAGATAGCCCTCGCCATACGCGACGAGGTTCTTGACCTCGAAGCCGCTGGCATCGGCATCATCCAGATCGACGAAGCCGCGCTCCGGGAGGGTATGCCCATTCGTAAGGATCAGCAGGAAGCATATCTTCGTTGGGCCGTGGATTGTTTCAGGCTGACTGCAGGCGGCGTACAGGATACCACTCAGATTCATTCACACATGTGCTACAGCGAATTCAACGTCATCATGAAATGGATCGCTGAAATGGACGCCGACGTCATCAGCATCGAAGCCAGCCGCAGCGGCATGGAGTTGCTCGAAGCCTTCAATGCATACGAATATCCGGCGGAAATCGGCCCCGGGGTGTATGACATACACAGCCCGAGGATTCCCTCCGAGGATGAAATCTACTCGCTCCTTCAAAAGGCGCTGAAGGTAATCCCCGCTGAACGTCTTTGGGTTAACCCTGACTGCGGCCTCAAAACCCGTGCTTGGGTCGAGACGCTTGTCTCCCTAAAAAACATGGTTTGCGCTGCCCTCAAATTGCGTGAATCATACGCCTAACCCTCTACACACACCAAAAGGGCAGGTGTAAAGTCCCCCATCTTAGGGCCAGCTAGTAGTAGAGGCTTCCCGCCGTTTTTTGGTGAGAGCCCAGAGGGCAGGGGGTACCCCCTGCCCTCTGGGCTGCAAATTCCACTGGCGTCATGTCGCCTAGCGATTCATGAGGCCGATCTTCGTTGTACTCCCTGATAAATCTCTCCGTGCATTCACGCACTTCGCTCAAGCTATCGAAGATATACAAGTCCAAGACCTCTTCCCGATAGGTCCGGTTGAAACGCTCAATATATGAGTTTTGCGTCGGCTTGCCTGGCTGTATGAACTCCAGCCCAACACCGTGCTGATCAGCCCAGGCTGCCATGGCCGAACTGGCAAATTCAGGTCCGTTGTCCATCCTCAGCTTTTCCGGGTAACGACCTCTTTCTTCGGCTACCCGGTCAAGTACCCTGAGCACTCTTCCGGCTGGCAGGTTGGTGTCTACTTCCACGGCAAGCACCTCTCGATTGAAATCGTCAACAGCATTAAATGTTCTGAAAGCCCGCCCGCTGTAGAGAGTGTCACGCATGAAATCAATCGACCAACAATGGTTCGCCAGCAGCGGCTGGGCCACGGCTTTCCTTGTCCTTTGGGGGCGACGTTTCTTTGCCTTGCGTTTCAAATTCATTTTCAACAAGCAATAAACCCGCCAGACGCGTTTGTGATTCCAAGGGGTCCCCTGCTTGCGAAGCACAGCAAAAAGCTTACTGAAGCCCCATGTGGGCTTTTTCTCGGCCAGTTCAGTCAAAGCGGCGATGACGGTACTATCGTCGCGCGGATGAGGCTTGTACGCGTAGTAGCTCCGGCTGACGCCAAGAGCTGTACAAGCCTTGCGGACACTCATCTCGAACTCACAGATCATGTGCGTGACGAGCTGTTTTCGCTGAACCGGCCTCAGAGTTTTTTTTCGATGACATCCTTGAGAGCCATGTTTTCCAGGCTCAGATCCGCAAACATCTGCTTGAGCTTACGGTTTTCTGCCTCAAGGTCTTTCATCCGCTCTATGTCGGACGCCTCCATGCCGCCGTACTTGGACTTCCATTTGTAGTACGTAGCGTTGCTCACGCCGTGCTCTCGGCTGACGTCCTTGACCGTCCGTCCACTTTCCACGGATTTCAAAATCCGCACGATCTGGTGCTCAGTGAATCTTGATTTGCGCATGTGAAACTCCTGGGCGCAGTTTGGGCCAGAAGTCTCTACTTTGCAATGGACCTACTATACGGGGACTTTACAACCAGCACGATAGGGAAAAAGGAGCCAATTATGGATAATATGTTTATCGTGCGTGATGATTGGAAATTTGAACTCCACATGCCTGAAGAGCTTGGCGGAGATATGGGCGAAACCCACTACTGGGCCGTGGAGGTTTTCGAACAATCGTTCCTTTTTCACGTATATTTCTACTTTCCAGTACAGGATGAAATCGAACCTGGTGCCACCAGGAGAATACGTATGATCGTGGGCGACATAGGGGCCATCATCGCGAGCATAAAAAGCGGCTGCATAACTGAAGCTTCTATCTTGCTTCAGTACTTTGAATGGGTAAGCCCGGATGGGAATGAAGGCATTTCCGGCCTTCAGGAAGTTATCTCGGCCACCGACAAAGCCGGGCAGCCCGCCTATCTCTACGTGTGCAAGAATGGCATGCGGTTTGTCGATTCATTGTTAACGCGATCTGAAGAAGAGCTAACTTTAGGACAAGTGATATATTCTAATGAGACCTAGCCGCCTGATTGGGTAAATCCTGTATCCCACCGCACCTGAAAGGGAGCTTGACCGGCAGCCTGAAAGGCGTCGGTCAAGCTCCCAACAATCTATTTCATCCACTGCTTCAATCGTTTCTTGTTGCGCTTCCAGCAGCGGTCTCCCAAATCAGCTCGGGGAACGTCATCCCAACTATTGGGGAGATTGTTTCCCCTTCGGCTTGGACGAACGAATTCAGGATAGGCAGCAGCTTCCCGCCGCTCCTGAGTTGTCTTGGGATATTTGACGATTTGAGGCCAGCGCCAATAAAGGCCTCCGGTCCGAGGGACGGGATCTCGACGGTAAACCATAATAACCCTCCAATGTTGTTAGGCATTGCAGGGTGTCGAGAACGTGGAGTGAGAACATGCGGGTTTTCAAAAGTTGAGTAGGTTGATTGTTGGTTATTTGTTTTTTAGTTCGTTGCTATAATCGACGAGTTTTTCGACTAATCGGTCAACATCAGTGTAGGGATTGAGTTCGTATATTGGCTTGCCCTCGCCGACGGCTTCCCAGTGCTTTCTTATGCGCTTAGCTGCTGCGCATGCGTTGTTTTGTTTCATCTTGATGATGTCATATATGTCTATTTGGTTCTTCTCATAATTTGGAATGTTGGCTTCAAGCTGTTCTTTGATTAATTTCTCGCACTTGGCTTTTTGTGCCGTAGTGTAGGTGAAGTGGCATAAAATCCAAAATTCGAAACAAACGCTTGAAAAAGCTATATTAAAAGAATTTGCTAGCGCTTGGTCAAACCCTTGTGCATGCATAGTATAGCCGTCTTTATCAACAACAATCCAATATTCGTCATCGACTATACCGTATCTGTTGTTCTTTTTTAATTCCTTCGCCTCATTCACCAAACCAACAAGATTTGTCTTGTCGCTGTCTATCACTTTGACTTTTGCCAGTTCACCTGGAAAATTTAAAGAGTTGATTAATGCTCTAAAGTAGTTTGGCTCAGTTTTTTTCCCTTCACAAAAAATGAAGATGCTAGGGAAAATCGGGCGTGTCGCTTTTTTTCTAGGCCTCGCCATTTGAAACCTCTTCTTCGTCCTCAAAGGGAATGAACAGGTTCCGGTTTATAAACGGTAATGCTCCAAATTTGCCTTTAAGATACCAACTGCCAAAATTGGTGCCCTTTCTTACGATATTTTTTCCAAATTCAAGGAGACTAAAAAGGGATGTCGCCCCGTAGTTGTCCTTTTGCGTAAACCATATTTGATCTCGTCTAAAAATATCAGATGTAAGAGTAATAATATCGTGTGTCGAAAATATTAACTGGGCGTTAAAGGGATTTGTTTTTTTACTGTGGAAAAGACTGATTATGAACTTTGTAATATCTGGGTGTAGGCTGGTGCTGATCTCATCAATGATTAAGGTGGAGCCAGCTTGTAATGTTTCAATAACCGGTCCAGCTAAGTCGAATAATTGTATTGTTCCTTGTGACTCCTTCATGATGTCAAATTCTTGAACCCCAATAAGTTCTTCTCCATTGTATTTGTCATGAACGGCAAAAGGTCTACTGGCTAAATCTTTTTTAATCAATTCAAGGAATTCATCGGGTATTGCAGGGGCTCCTTCGATTTTGAGACCCTCTACACTGTCCATTTTAACTTCTTTCACTCGGATACCCTGAATCCCTGTATCTGCGGCCTTCAAAAGCTGAGTTAGTTTTTGGGCAAAGGTATCAGAGTGTTCGCCTGTAAGTTGTCTTCTCGTGTAAGAGTCCAGTTCCATACCACCAATTATTCCAACCGATCGGAAGCTGCTTATGCAGTCTCTAAAAAAGCGATATATTACGTTTAGAGGATGGTCTTTAGTATTTCCTGCAACCGATAAGAAAAGCTGATTGTCAAGAAGTATACTTTCAATCGTCTGCTTCTTTCCTTTGAGGTATTCCCCCCATTTTACGGGCGAATCACTTTCTCTCTTGAAAAGGGTGCTTGGTTTTGTGCTTTTAAAAATCAGTAATTCTTCAGACAAAATAAATTTTTTATTGTATGAGATGCTATAGTTGTACCGCTGATTAGTTTCTTTTTCATATAAATCAGGAGCAAGAAATTCTATTTCGAATTTTGTTGGTTTATTTTCGTATTGCTCGTCAAGACGATGCGGTTCGTAATAACTGATTATTTCATCAATTTTATATTCCATTGATGACAATACGAGTTCTCTGAACAACAAAAGTGCTTCCAGAAGTGTCGTTTTACCCGACGCATTGGCCCCGTATATTGCCGCAGTTTTAAGAATAGCAATATCGCTGGGCTGATCTGTCGTGAGATAGTTTTCGGGATGATTATCTTTTTCGCCTTCGGCAATAAGGCTTAAAACCTGTTCGTTTTTAATCGATCTGAAGTTGTCGACTACGAATTCTATGATCATGGTTTTCTCCGGTTAAATTCGCTATTTTGAAAAAAGAGCACGAAAATGACTTTTTGACAATAGTTTTGTCTTGTTTTGCGGTTGCATTACTCATGCCATGCCTAGCCGTCAAGTGGTGCTTGTCGGCTATCGTATGTTATTGGGCGGATGCCAAGGTACATGAAAGCATACGAGTTTTCGTAAGTGATTGATTTCGTATGTACTATAGATTGGTCGGGCGGCCGTATTGATTACGGATCAGATACGCTGTCGAATGCTCATTGTCGGAGCCGCCGATGTCTCACTGTATGGGTAGCAATAGGGTAGCATAAAGATAAAGGGTTTACGGAATATCTCCGTAAACCCTTAATTTTTATGGTCGGGATGAGAGGATTTGAACCTCCGATCTCTGCGTCCCGAAGGCGGCGATCATCACTGTAACCATTGTTATTACAGGACTTTTTTTATCACGGTTACACAAAAAACAGTCTAAAATATGCCTGAAATGTAACCGGATGTGTAACCGGATGTAACCGGCATCATTCCGTTGGCTCCGTAGTGTCCACGCCGTTTTTGTCTGCCAGATCCGGGATCTCGAGGTCGGGGATTTCGAGAACCGTGTCACGCATCCGCTTCGGGACGACGTGTTTGTAACGGCGCATGATCATCGTCTGGTCTGCATGGCCCATAAGCGTTGCGATCGTCTTCGGGTCGCCTCCGTAGCCGTCGTTTCCGTTTTCAAGGGCCTCGGTAGCGAACGAGTGACGGAGGTCGTACGGGCGGATGCGGCGGGTGATGCCGGCACGTTCCAGGGTAGCTGACCAAGCCGTCTTGATCGTGTTGATCGGCTCACCTTTCCAGTGGACGATGTGCTTGATCCCGTTCTCTTCGTCCTGCTTCCGCCAGATCTGCATCACGTCGGAGACGATCGGCTTGATCGCCAAGTCCCGGTATTGGATTTCCAGGTTCTTGTTGGCCGACCATATTCGGAGCACGTCGTTGTCGCCGTCGATAGACACGTCTTCCCACTTCATCTTGAACAACTCGCTCGGTCCAACCCTGGCTCCTGTCCCCATGCCGAGTACGACAACACGCCTGACATGTTCACTCGCCACGGCCATGATCCTGTTTGCCTCCTCGATAGAAGGGGGCGGGATGATGAGGTCTGCTCCACGGGGTGCCGAAAAGCGTATGATAGGGTTTTCGTGAATCAGTTCTTCGTCTTCCGCCCAGTTCAAGGCGGCTTTGACAATCGAGATCTTGCGGTTGATCGTGTTCTGCTTGCAACCGGGGTAATCAATCCTGATCCCCTTTTTATCCTTGTAGTCACGCAGGATGAACCTTGGTTCACGAAGAAAACGGACCACTGCCCGCATGTCGGCCTTGGTCAGCTCAGTTGCCGGGATGTGGCCGATCATCGGCCTTACGTATTTGAGGTGGAGAAGGGTGTCGCGAAGGTTCTTCTTGGAGAACCGCTTGGCTTTCAGGTAGAGGAGAAAAATGTCGTCGAAGGTCAGCGCCCCGTCGCTTTCCTCTGCGTGTTCGGTCGGTGCGAACGATGCCCTGTCGTTCTTTTTGCGCAACTTGACCTCGGCTTCCTTAAGGTCGGCCTCCTCTTTGGTTGCGAACGACTTCGACTCCCGTCCACCAGTTATTGGGTTGCGCCAATATACCAGCCACGGTTTTTGCGGCCGATTTTTTCGGTGTTGTATTGCCACGACTCCCTCCTTGTCGCGGCAAGGTAGCTCTCTGCGCTCGGAGGCGTCAACTACCTGCTAACTCGTCGACAAGCTTGCTGATCGGCTGATCAAGTGCGTGTGACCGGCGTTTTTTCAGCCGTGGGTCAGGCCTCGGCGGCGGTGTCTCCCGGTGCGGTACGGTCTTTTCCCCGGCTTCAACGATTTCTGACAGCCGCCACCGGAGACCCATGCCGCGACCAGACCCCAGGTCGGCGCACGGCTTGACCCCCCATGCCTGGAGCAACTTGCGCACAGCCCTGTCCGAGATCCTGAGGATCTCGGCCACCTCCGCCGTCGTCAAAAACATTTGCATCATCTCCATATCGACGGAATCGTACCACGCCGCAAATGCAAATCAACAACTATTTCAACAAGTTGACGATTCCTTGTTTTTGCATTACGCATAAACATGTTGAAATAACTGTATATTTTCAGATTGTGCAAAATACTGCATCAAAAAAAGTTTCGCAAAGTGCAACATTTGCACCGCATGGCGCAAAAAAAGGTGGAAGCCGGCGGCCTGTTTCCAGGGAGGTTCCCGCGGCTTCCAGGAGGAAGTGAGATGAGAATGGGTTGGGGCATGGCCCCGAGGAATCCAATCATCGCTCGGCGCAATCTCAAGAGTCAAGTTTTGGCGGGAAAAAAGATTTAAAAAGAGGAAGGCCCCGAAAGGGGCCTCATGTTGCCGGTGAATGGCGATCAGATCTCGCCCCTGGCCCTGGCCATCTCGTCGGCCTCGGCCTCGGCCAGGTCGAACCTGGAATAGTGGATTTCCCTGTTCAGTGGGCCTCCTGAGCCTCGGTCCTCTAAGAGACGGGCTGACACGGACACGTCGATCTCGTAGAGCAGGGCGGCGGTTTCGGCGTCGTCGTATTCGGTGGTGGTGTCGTAGTTGAAGTCGATCATGCCGTTGCCTCCAGGAGATTTGACGGGGCTGACAGGCGGGGGACTGGGACGGTGTATGCTCCGCGGAACGTGCCGGCTGACTCAGTTGTGTCGGGGAGGTCGGATTCGTGGCAGACGCCGACGATTGTTGCGACGAAATGGTCGTAGCCTATTTTGTCGGCTAGGATCAGGACGTAGTTGGTGTCACCGTTTCGCTCGTGCGGCCTGACGACCAGGTTGAAGCGTTCAGGGGCAGCCTTCCGCGACCTGCGAAGGGTGGTTTTGAAATCGATGCGGGAGGACCCGATCATTGCGTCAACTCCACCGTCGCCACGGTATTTGTCGGCGTTGCGGACTGTGCGCTCGTTTATGTATCTGGAGAGCCCTTCAACTGGGCCATGGAGAAATATCTGCCCGGCGAGTTCGCCGATTTGGCCGGTGAGGTTGGCTTCGAACTTGCTCTTCTTGCGGCCGTTCCCGTCCTTGATCTTGGACGGAGTGTCAAGGGTCGCTCCCCGTGCGAACTCGGCCGTCAGCTCGGCGACGCTGCCAGTTGTTTCGATAATCGGGCGGCCGCAATCGTCAACACTGACGTTGATCTCGGTTGTTCCTGCTTCCGATTGGCCTTGCAGGGCCTTCTCGGCTGCTCCTACGGCCTCCGCTACCGTCCTGCCTGGCCTGATGGCCTGGCCGTTGAAAGCGTCGATCACGTCGCTTTCGGAGACCGTCCGGACAGGGGCTATGTTGTCGCCGCTGACCCTGACCAGGACCGTGTTCAGCGCCCGTGTCTCGACAAGACAGTCGTGTCCGAGCCGCATCAGCTCCTTGGCGATCCCGTCGGCCTCACCCTTGTCTTCGTAGATGCCGGCGCAGCCGTCGATGGTGCCGCCGTTTGTAGTCAGGACCACGTGGACTTCACGTCCTTCCCCTGCCGATCTTCCTTCTTCCGTTCTTGTGTGCATCGCTCCTCCCAGAGCGTTTGCACACGGGCCTCCACGGCTCCGCCCTGGGGGCGCTGCGGCACTGTTTCCGCAGTCGCCCCCAACCGCCGCGTGTCGTTACTGAATCAGTTCGTCGATCAACTCAATTCCGATTGCCGCGCCAGTGGCCACGAGAAGCTCTCTCGTGTGTTTGTAGATGGCCCGTTTCACGTCGTCGTCGGCGTATGGGATCAATGCGTCAATCACGTACGGCAGATACGCCGTGACCAGTGCGCTGATCTCGTCGTTACACCGTTCCCCGGTCGAGCCATCGTACGCAGACAGCGCGACGATCTGGCTATCGATGTGCGCCAGCACAGCCGCGAACGCGCAGATCGCGTCTCTCGTGTCCGTTGCGGCCTGGACCGCGCCCATCTGATCGACGAGCAGGTACCGTCCGGCGTAGCCCGTAGCGTCGAGCGACAGGCCATCTTCTGTCCTGATAATTCTTCTTTTTGACCCCATTTTTTTCTCCTTCCTCGTTGCGGCTTTTTTATCGCATCGGCCAACCCCTTGGCCCAGGCGCTGTCGCCGTCATGAGCAGATTGGACACCCTCGAAATCCCAAAAGTCAATGGCGCAACGCCAAGAAATCGCTTGATAAAGCGCTGTTTCAAGTGGTCGTCAACATGGCGCACGGAAAAACCGGTGAGCGCCAGGTGTTTTTCTCCGGTGACACGCCAAAAAAAGACGTGCCACCGGCGGTTTTGAGCGGATTTTTGGGCTTAGAAGGGCGGATCGTCGAGGGGATCCCAGTACGGCAATGGGCCGATCAGCTCGGGCTCTGGGCAAGTCAGATCGCAGCGCTCAAGGGGGCGGCGACAGCTACCGAGACGTGTCGGATCGTCATACGAAGATTCGTAGATGACATCCTCATGGCAGTCGTGATCGCGGAGGAACGCCTCGTAATACGGGAAATCGCTGGCTTGGTGCAAGGGGTGCGGGCCATAGCGGAGATCGATGAGGTCGAACCCGACCAAGAACCTGGTCATAAGGCGGCTACCGGCCATGGCTCACCACCTTTCCGCAGCGGCTATGCTGACGGATGCGCGGGGCGTTATGCCGGCGGTGTTTGGAGATGACGCAGCCGCAGGAGCCATCGTCGTGGCCGAGTTTTCCGTTTTTATAGATGACGGGAGCACGGCGGGACTTTTTGGAGTCGCAAGGAGCGAACTCGTCGAACGCAGGCAGCAGGTCGACGAACATTTCTGGCGTAATGTCCATTTCGACGTCGATGATGCCGCTGTTGATATCGACGCAACCTGCCAAGATCACGTTTTCGGCACCGAAGACAACTTCAGCACCAGCAAGGAGATTTCCGCCAAGCTGCTCGACGAAGATCTTGTCCTTGGTGTATTCGATGCGCTTCACGACCCAGGATTTGAAGAGTGGGTGAAGTCGTTCGAAGTAGTTGATGTTTTTAGCTATTTCGCCATTGCCGTTCTTGGTGGTGCGGTCCTTTCCCACACTCGCTCCTTGACGTACAGACACCCTGTATTAGGTGCAGCCTTCTCGACAGATTCTCGATCCGGGATTTTCGAAACATATAGCGGACAACCTCTTTATTGTCAAGAAAAATATTTGCCGGAGTCTTTCACAATCGCTCACTCTCTGGTGCATGTCAATATAAAAAGGCATGATAAAAGCCAACCGGTTAAAGTGGGCCTCCTTACACTTTCTTTTAATAATAGTGATAATCATTTACGTTCGTTATGACATTTTGCAGACAAAATGAAAGACCCCCGAGGGGGTCTTGTGGCCATGAGGCGGGGTGGTGTTCCGCCGCTCCCAGGTAGTTCTATGATCTCGCCCTGCTCCCGAGCAGGACCCGACGTTCCATCGGCCGTCGCGCGAAATGCCCGACCGCAATCGCCATCGGCAGCACGATACAAGCCGCCGCCGCAAGTGCGATCTCCTGCCCGTTCCCGGCCCCTGTCAGCCGGTCGGCCAACAAGATCGAGATGAACAGTGTCCCACAGACAACGACATCCAACACCGTCGCCGCGATGACCCTATCAAGAGCCATCTTGCGGTATGCCCCCCACGGCCTGGTCGCATTCGGCATCCGCTCGAAGATCAGCTTGTCCACGTTTCTTTGCGCGGCCAGGATCTCGAGCGACAGTTTGCCGCAGCAGACCATCCCTACCAGGGCGAACCCGAGGATCCACCAGCCATTTTTCGTCGTCTCCGGTTCGATGTACGCCGCGATCGCGACGCACATGGCCTTGATGACGTAGCTCATGACCAAGGCCATGTTCCAGTTTTGATACGTTACCCGATTCGCCAGCACCGCCTCGGGGGCGACCTTGACATATTCGGGGTTTCCAACGACACCGCACAGCCATGCGGTCAACTTCTCCAAACTCATTTCCACCTCGCTTTTCTGTTACTGGAAAACTGTCTCTGTATGATCAAGTTATATTCGTCACGGTCCAAGGAAAGCAAGTTTTCACGCCGCATTGCGGCAAATGTGCGCCGCCGAAAACAACTGGCGCTCACGGGTTTTTATGGGCGGCCAAAAAAAGATGGAAAAGTTGGAAAAAGATGGGCCTTGAAGGTGGGGGAAATGTGGCGTTGGAGCGATTGGCAGAGCGAGGAGCAAAGCCCCTGGAAGGGGCCTTGGGGGTTGATGGTGTGGTGGTTGAAGAAGGTTGTGTTGAACGGGCTACTTGAGGCGTGAAATGTCGCTCATCAGCATTGGGGACTTGATCATGAACGAGGTCAAGATCCTGGAGGAGATGCACATGCACGTGCCGAGCAAGACAGGTATGGCATCACCAGAAGCGGCGGCAGACAGGGCTGTGAATGCGGCCATGGCCGTGCCGGAGATGCCTATCCCGGCGAGGGTCATGGGCGTGTTCCTGGGACAGTCCCAGTGGCCGAGGACGGCCCATATGTACGCCGGCAGGGTAAGCATGGTCGGGGTCATGGCATACCATATCGATGCGTCTGCCGGAGCGGCGAATCTTATCGTGAACACGGACACGAGGCCGATGGCCAGGGCCGCCCAGGCGGCGAGGTTTATGCGAGCTATCCCCATTATATCTCCTCCTTTTTAAGCGGCATTACGACCGACATCTGCGTGTTCGCGCATGTTTCGACCGCTTCGGCTCCGATCTGTATGATGCGATCTGCGGCCTCCGAGCGGCTGATCTTCCATCTCTCTGCCAGGAGGTCGATGATAGCCAGGACATGCGTCGGAAGTTGGAACGTGACCCGCTCGATGTCGCCACGGGGCGTGTGGAGCGGCGACATTCCGTCGGCGTAGACGAGCCTTGCGCATGTCGCCAATGCCGCCGGGAGTGATATCCCATTTTGCTTCCAGCTCTCCAGCCGGTCCCTGGTCTCGGCGCAGAGCGTAAGGTTTACGCGTGTCCAGTTTTTTTCAAGCGATACTTTAGACATGTTCTTCTCCTTTACATGTTGTTGTCGGACTCGTCGACGTGGATTGGTTGCAAACAACTGGCATCAGAAGCGATGAGGAGCGCATCTTCGAACCCAATGTTGCCGGGGATGCCCAGCAACTTGTTGCCGTCCATATCCTCCACGGTCCAGAAGTCGTCACCTGCAGTCATCTTGACCGGCCGACCACCGTTGCGATTGAGATCGACGATGAACCGCGTCGTGAAGCAGGACTCACAGATCTCATATACGTTGTAACGGCCAAGGTATCTCACCGCCCAAGGGTTTGTGATCAGCATTCTATTCATGTCGTCCTCCTTATGCTTCCAACATTATTTCGACAGCCGCGTCGGTCCAGGATGCGCTGTGGTCAGATTCGTCAGCCCAGCGGAAGCAGGGGAACAAGCGTCCGTCGATTTCGATCGTCGGTGTAGCGTTGTATGATGCGACGATCCCGGCTTCGTTTACAGCCTCGCCGTTCTTCAGGATGAATCCGGCGTTGTCGTCGAAATCTGTCCAGGCGTTCTTCATGCCAGCGCGGACATTTTCGCTATCGTGCGCCTTCATCAACTTCGCCGCGCGTTCCCAGTCAAATACCATAAATCCGCTGTTGAAGCTCTTGTCGAGTGATCCGATATGTGCCATTTTCGATCTCCTTGTTTTTGTCGGCGTTCCTCTGCGCCGTTAGTGTGAATATTTCACACTTCAAGGCCTGAAGTCAAGTTTTTGGGCAAAAAAAGTTGCCTTCCGGAGATATCATAACAGGTTGCGAAAACCGGTGAGCGCCAGGAGTTTTTAGCGACTTGTGGGGCTTGAAAGGGGAATGAAAAGAAAAAAGAAGCCCCGCCGAAGCGGGGCATGGTGGCTAGTCGACTCCGAATGCCTTGCGGATTTGAGATGCGATCAGGAGCGCACCGAGCGGCATGTCTTCGTCGAGGTCGTTGACGGTCTTTGCAGACAATATGAAGTCCTGGACGTTCTCGCCGTGCTTGTGAGCAACCTGTAAGAGGTGCCTGACGTTCATCGTCGTTGCTTGCGAAACACCGCCGAATGCGAATGCGTACGATATGAATTCAAGTACGTCCTCGGTCACGTATTCGAGGTGGTACATTGCCGGGGCGCACAAGTCGAAACACTGGCGGCCGTTCTCGGTCTCCACCAGCTCCCTGATAGCCGCAACACGGGCCTTTTCAAGGTTTATGCGGTCGTCCCACCTGCTCAGCGTCTCCGTTTTTTTGTCGGCCCAGTCACAAAAAGCGTCAGTCGCCGAGTCAATGGCCCTGGCGACGAGCCGCTTTGCCGAAAAAGCAATTCTGAAAAACCAGCTTTCCTTCCCCATGATCTGTTCTCCTTATCGAAAAGTTGCCCCGCCGAAGCGGGGCGGTTGCGGTTCTACTTCCAACCCTTGGTCTTGACGACCGGGTAGCCGGCGCAAAACATGGACACGGCCAGGGCGGCCATGGCGATGACGAGGTTGCCGGTGACTGCGTTGATGCCGGCGACGACCGCCGAGCCGAATGCGGCGGACATGAATGAGAACTTGAGATATCTGTTCATCTTCCCTCCCGGGAACGTTTCCAGCGGCCGCATCGTGCGGCCCCTAAAACCTTATTCGCCGCAATGACCGCAACTCTTGCAAAATCGGGCCAAAAAATGACGGAAAAGGAGAAAAAAATGGCCGAAGGCAGAAGAAAAAGGATCGGGAAAGGAACTGTGAATGAAATTTTGCCCCCCTTCACATGTGGTCGTATCCACCCTGCCTCGAGGGCGTGGGGGGAAACAAAGGATCACCTGCGGTGGGCCAAGGATCTCTGCCACCTTCACCTGTGATCGTATTCCCATGTCCACGGGGCGCGTGGGGGAAACAGCCTGGATATTGCGTCGCGTCACCGCCGTCCGCCCCGGTGTTCGGCGTGACCGTCGAACATCGGAGGATCTTGATTGCGGCGACTGGCGAACGCCGCCAAGGCGCGGAGGAGCATCCGGTCATCGCGTCTTGGCGGCATTGCGGCGTGTTGTGGTCTTGGTTGTGCTGTGGATGGCCGGAGAAGGGTGATGATGCGGTCAATGATCCGCATGAAATCTCCTGACGGCAGCCATGTCCACCTTCTCGTCGACTACATAGCCGAGCGGCTTGTTGTCGGCCTCCGGCTTCTGCTTAACCCGTTCGCCAATGACATAGACGTTTCCGGCTGCCTCGATGCGGCGGTCGCCGTCAAAGGAATGCGGGACTTCCCGTAGGGCAAGGGCAACGAAAAGCTTGTCCAGGACACCGCTTTCACGGAGCCATGCGAGATCACGGACAATGACACGGTATGTCTTTCCGCTTTCCACTCGGCCCCTTGCCATCATCTCGTCGGCCATTGCGTATGGCCACTTCCAGCGCCGCTCCGGCGGAAGCATGGCCATGCCTACTTCCCACCCCGGTTGCGCTTCGCATTGCGCTTGAGCTGGACCGCGCACTTGTCGCACACCTCGACGATCTCGGCACCGACCTTGCCGTTCTTTTTCGTGTCGAGCTGGTTCAGCCTGACATACGGCTGTCCGCAAACGTAACACCTGGTCAGCTTTTCCCCATCATTGCCAACAACCATCCCGCCGTTCATGATCTTGATCTTTGCCATTTGATTCTCCTTGGCCGCGTTTCTTCCTGCGGCCTTTGCCTACTTATTCGCCGCGAAGACCACCGCTCTTGCAAAAAGGAGCATCGGATCAGCAAAAAAAATGAAAAAAAAGGAAGGAAATGGCCGCCACCCTTCATTTTTGATGCGGAAACCGGCGGGGGAAACAATGCGGCAAAGCCACATTTAATCAAAATTGACCGAAATCATCGTTTCGATCGCAAAACGCGGAAACGATCCAAAAACGCAAAAACGGTCGAATTTTGCAAAATTCGGCCATTTTCACTCCATGCGGATCCAAGGATCTTTTAAAAGATTTGTCAGATATGGGCCCAATAAAGGAAATTAAAGAGTTGTCATCAACCCCTCACGCAACCCCCGAAAAAAGCGGCCGCGGATAAACCATAAACCCACGGCCGACTTGATCAGTGACAACTCTGTTCCCCGCGGACAATCTCTATCCCCGCCGCCTCCAACTCCTCTGCGCTGTAGTATTCGGCTGCCGCCTCGAGATCTTCTTCCGTGACGACCTGGCGCACAGCCCTGACGCCGCCGCCCTCGTCAACAGCCGACCGTCGAATATCGCCGCGGACAGGATACGGGCAGTCGCGGAGCATATCGTACCGCCAGAGGTTGTCCTCCACCGTATCGAGCATCTGCGTGATCAGCCGGTTAGCGTATTGTCTAGAACACCGCCTCCAATACACGACGTAATCGACCGCCCCAGGCCGCCGTCCGCCGTCCTCGTCTTCGGGATATGTCCGGACGCACTCGCAATCAAGATACACGTCGAGTATCTTGCGCATCATCCGGTCCATGCCATCATCCATGATCATCTCCAGGTCGCGTCGCGTGTGGATCCGGTCTTCCGCCGACGGCCCGAACACGTCCCCGTCCGGAGTAAGCCCGAGTTCCCCGTCTGCAACACATCTCCCAGTCACTGACCCGACGGTCCCCGCCGTGTCACGCGCCGCAATAAGCCATTTCAGCGCATCCTCTGCCGATCGGAATTTCTTATCGTGTGTCATACCCACTTATTCGCCTTATCCACCGCCACTCTTGCAAAAATCGCCTCCACACCCCCGGAAAAACCGTCCCGGCCGCCACGCAACTAAAAGATGAAAAAAGAATAAAAAAGAATGGTTATAGCACAAGAAAGTGGAGAAATCTCTGGGCTCCTGCGCTGAATCGAGCGATATGGAAGGCGGAGAGGCAAAAGAAAAAAGGGGAACGAAATGGGAATCGTGATTGCGATTGTCGGTGCGGTGGTGCTGTTCGGTGCTCTTGTCAGCAACGGCGGCGACGGCGGGACTGCGAGTTGGTCGGCCGGAGAGGATGGGGACGGGGACGGGTGGCAGTCGATGTTCGGCGATGATGGGATCGGGATCAGGTCTTCGGACGATATGTTCAATGATGATGACGCTGATTTGCTCTACAATGACGACATTTACTACTCGCCTATCTACAGTCACCTTCCCTGCAATATCCACTATGATTCGTCGTCTGATTTTTTGTCGTCCGATGACGATTTTATGTCGTCGTCATCGGCGTTCGACGACGACTGGCCGAGTTCCTCTATCGACGATGATTTTTGCGGCACGTCGTCTATTGGGATTGATGATGACATTTGTGGGTGCGGGTGTTCGTCGTTTGATGATGATTTTGGCTGCGGGTGTGGAATCGGGTGCGGGTTGGACGATTGATGGCCGATGAAAAGGGAAGGAAATGAAGAAAGAAGAAGCCCCCTGGCGGGGGCTTTCTTGTGGTCTGTGGTCGGTGGTAGGCGAGGTGGGGATTGGTGGTGCGGTTAGCCCTGGGTTGCGGCGACCCACTCCATGAGGCGGTCGTAGTCTAGGCCGTCCTGTTCGCAGTACCCCCTGATCGCCTCGTCGCCGTCGTTGCAGAAGAACTTCCACAGCCTAGAGAAGGTAGATATTTCATCAGCTGTGAATCCGTCCGCCACGCCCGAAGCCTTTGCTTCTTTACGCAACTCTTTCGCAAACAAACAGATATCCTTGTTCTTTGCAATTCCGTTAAGGAACTGCGGGAATCCTTTCCTATTGCGCTTGCGCACGTAGTTGATGACGGCGATTGCGTCGTCGACAGACAGGCCGGACAGGTGGGAAGCTACCCCGCGGTCCTGGCGGACGGACTCCGGGAGGGCTTCGATGACCGATGGGTCAAGCGATCCGTTGCGCTTCTGTGTCGCCTTCGGAGCCTTGGGCTTCGGAGTATCAACGGCGGTCTTGTTAGATCCTTCTCCTTTTGCAACGTCGAATGCGTTCGGCACCGCGGCTGTATCGAAAACGTACATGGCTTTGTCTGCTCTGCCGACCTTTGTTGCCGTTATTTCCCACCCTGTCTTTTCCTTGATCTCCGCAAGGCGAGGTTTGACGTATGCCGAAAATGCACGGCTGACAGGTATTTCGTTTCCCCGTTCCTCGCCGAGCCACATCCGGCAGAACGTGCGTGACCGTATCTTAAGTTGCCCGTGAAAGAGGAACGACTGCATCAGCGCATACAGCGACGTTGCAAGGCCTCCGAGCGGAAGGATATGGCGAAGAGCGAGGTAGTGCGTCTTTGTTGTGTCGTTTTCGATCTCGTCGATATAATCTTGGGAGAAGTCGAGGCGGTACGAAGCCTTGCCTACCGGGCTGTATCCAAACAGCCGGAACTCCGTTTCCTCTGCTTGGCCCGGGCGCAAAATGCCTATGTTGAGACGGCCGTACCTTCGGATTGCCGCTCGGACTCCCTCGTAGCTGCTCTTCGCCCTTGTCAACCCTATACCGTCAACTATGTCCCTGACGTTCACGACTACGATCCTGGTTGACGGGTCGTCCATACGAGCCTTCTGCAATACACCGAGTACGTAATAGTAAACAGGGGCATCTGTCGGGAGCGGAAGCTTGTCGTCGACTGTCCGGTGTGTATACCGAGTGTCGTCGCGAAAAAACGTCTGGAGTTCGAGGTCGCCGGATGACATGGCGTTGTTGCTATTTGGGTGCAGCTCGGCGAGATACCGAAGCTCTTTTACGACGACCTTTGCTGGGTCGATCTGGAGGCTGGTTGATGTGGATTCTTCATTCTTCATCTTTGATACTCCGTTTGTTTTTCTGTGTGCCTCCTGCTTCACTTCTATCACCGCAAAATGAACAGAGTCAAGGGGCAGTTTGACATCGTGACCACATTTTTTCAATATTTTATGTGGTTCAATGCAAAAAACCAGGTATTTTATGTGGTTCAATGCAAAATTTATGTGGTTCAATGCAAAATAACCCAAGTTTTTATGTGGTTCAATGCAAAACTTTGGCTGAAACCCCTTGGGGCGCAACGGTTTCCGCACCCCTTACAAACTCTTAATTTACAACCAATTTACACAACGACGAGAAGCGGTCGTCGTTGTGGTTTGCATTGCTAATGAAAGGAAGAAGTGGCGATGCGCAACTCTGAATAGTTCATCAACGCCGTCAAATCGTCCAAAAAACAGGCCGCCACGGACATTTGGCGGTTCATCGTGAACACGTCCCCATAAAAACAACAAAGAACCCGTCAGAATGGAAACCATGCCCAATTCTCGAAAAAACCGAAGCGCCCACATTCCTTTTTCATCAGCCACCCAAAAAAATCTAAGTCAGCCTCGAAATCGTCAATCCAGTTCCCCCTTCGGGGGAACCACTGTTTTAGAGTGGGGGCGGCGCGGCGGCGGCCCCGGCGGCGCGATTTCGTCCATTTTAGCCGTAATATCTCGATATTTCTCGCATTTCACGGCCAAAAAAGTTGCAATCCGATTTTCCGGCGTCGTAGACTCCGAGTGTGGGCGGCAAACAAAAAGGACGCAGGAGTTGATATGGCTGACAAGATCGGAGTGGAACTTGATTGGGGATTGCTCGAGCCGACGATTGCCGTCGCTGTCAGGAGGACAAGGGCGACGATGCTTGAAAAATGCGGATCAGCGCAGGACGGAGACGAGATCGCCGCAGATTTTATGGAATTCCTCTGGCTTAACCGCCACAAATACGATGCGAAAATTGCCGCGCAGAATACCTGGGCGGATGCCTTTCTTCGCAACCGGTCCATGCAACTCGTCGATGAATACCGCCGCGACGCAAACCGCTACGTGTCGCTCGACTCGATGTCCGCCGGCGGGGGCGATACGGAATACGAGGTTCCGGACGATACCGCAGATACCCACGCCGCCGCCATGGCCTCCGCAGAGATCGAGGCCGCATTGGGCGACATGGTGCGCCGGCTAAACGGTGATCCCGTCGCCCAGCTTGTCCTCGTCGAACTCGCCGCCCCGTCGCCGGAGGTACGTGCTGCAACATCAGCATACGAGGCGCAACACAGCATCAGCGTGTCGATGACACCATGCGACGTGATCTGCGCTGTTTACAACCTGCGCCCCTTGATCGTGTCGATCGCCATGGCTCGTGTCCGCGCTGTCTTGTCCGGCCAGTCACCTGCTTCCGCCAAGTCTTCTTCCTCCGCCAATCTCCGCACCGCCCCGATCACCGTCACCAACCACATGGAGGTCTGCCGTGCCGCATAGCTACAATCACAATCACAACAACAACCGCCCCGGCTGTTTCGCCTCGGCGATCTGCAACGCCAACAACGCAATCTGCGCACGATGCGCCCATCTCAAGCCGTGCCGCCGGTCGATGCCGACACCGAAATCGGCTGTCGACGGGTTCGAGGAGCTGGTCATCCCGCTTGGCGGTATCAAGACCGGTCCTGCCGAATATGAGCGGATTGCGAAAGCCGACAAGACCGCTTCCGGCCGACGTGGCCAAGAAATCTCGAGTCCGCGCCAGGCTTCGCTTTTCTGACCGCCGCCGAATTCCTTGGCGGCAAAAGGCAAAGGAACACCGCCCATTTGGGGGCGGCGAAAGGATATAAAAAAATAAAGGAAATCAAATGAAAAGGAAATAAAAGGGAAAATAAAAAAGCTTGCATACGCAGGAAATGCCGGGGGCTTGTCGCCCCCGGAAAGGCAAAGGAACATGCGAATTAACTCCAGGAGGCACTGGAAAAGTGATAGTTGAAACAAGTAGAAGAAGGGCATGTTTTGGCCCTGGACGTGGCTCTGAAAAATCTCGGATGGTGCGTGTTCGACGGTGACGAGATCGTTGCTTGTGGGACCGTGCAAACCAAGCCGCCGAAGGGCGCTGCAAAGTACATCTCCCTGGAGGCAGCCGCCCGTGAGTTGTCGTCCGAACTCCTTTCCCTCATCAGCAGATTTTCTCCGACGGAGGTAGTCGCCGAGATGCCATTGGAAGGGTCAAAAAGCATGAACGCCGTCCAGGCTATGAGATTGGCTGCCGGGGCCGTGATCGGGACATGTGCCGGGGCGGGGCTGACGCTACACACGACCAGGCCGAGGGACGGCAAAATCGCATTTCTCGGTGCGGGAAAAGGCGAAAAAGACGAGATGATGGATGCGGCGAGGAAGCGGTGGCCAAGCGCACCGTGGCCGAATGCAAAATGTAGGATGGAACACGCCGCAGATGCCGCCGCCGCATATCTTGCTTGGGCCTCTAGCTCGTCTGCGATTTGCAAGAAGTGATTGATTTAAGTGTGTTGAATATTTGATTGACATCATGTCCTTGACGTGAGCATACCTGTCAAAAGACAAAATCTGGAGATGTGATGGCAAACGGAGTTGCTGTTGATATTGATGGTGGGCAATCCGCAAAACCCATCTTGAAGTGGGCTGGTGGGAAGTCGCAGATGCTGGACATCCTCGTCCCGCTTGTTCCCCCTGCATATGGAAAATACATCGAGCCTTTTTTCGGTGGTGGTGCCTTGTTCTTTTCAATGGCCCCGGCCAACGCTGTGATAGCCGACTCCAATCCCGAGTTGGTCAACCTGTATCGTGTTGTTGCCGATCAGGTTGACGAGCTGATCTTGGCCCTGAGGCCGTTCAAGAACAGCAAGACTCTGTTTTACGAAACAAGGGCGCAGGACTGGCGGTTGCTCACCCCAGTCCAGGCGGCGGCAAGAACGGTTTTCTTGAACCGCACCTGCTACAACGGCCTTTACAGGGTCAACAAGAAAGGCGGGTTCAACGTCCCATTTGGCAACTACGCCAATCCGAACATTTGCGACGTGGCCAGTCTTCGCCAAGCCTCCATTGTTCTTCGTGGGAAGACGATCGTGTGTGGAGACTACAAGGATGTTTTGCGGGAGAATGCGAAGAGGGGAGACTTTGTTTTTCTGGATCCCCCTTATCTGCCCATTTCCGAATATAGCGATTTCAAGCGCTACACGAAAGAACAGTTTTACGAAGAGGACCATCGGGAATTGGCCGAGGAGGTTGGCCGTCTCCGTGACTTGGGGTGCCATGTCGTGCTGACCAACTCCAACCACCCGCTGGTCCACGACCTTTATGGGAAATATAAAGTCGACGTGTTTCAAACAAGACGAAATATCAGTAGCAAAGGAAGGAAGAGAACCGGGGAAGACGTGGTTGTGACGGTGAAGCCACGGAGGAGGTTCTCCCTGCATTCGGTCCCGAAGCCGGTCTCCGGCCAAGCGGAGATGTATCCGACAACAAGATATATGGGGTCGAAGACGAAACTCCTGCCCCATATCCGGGATATCATCAGACAGTTTGACTGCAAGACAGTCCTCGACCTGTTTTCGGGATCCGGGGTTGTCAGCTACATGATGAAGGCTGAAGGGAAGCAGGTCGTTAGCAACGACTATATGGCGTTGTGCTCTACCTACACAAAGGCCTTGGTCGAGAACAACTCGGTGACGTTGCCCGAAGACGTGGCCATTTCGCTTCTTGTTCCAAACGGTAAAAGCGACAGCTTCGTCCAGGACACATTCCATGGGCTGTATTTCACGGACAAAGAAAACGAGCTGATCGACAACATCAGGGCAAATATCAAGGGGGTGAGAAACCCCTATCAACGCTCCATCGCCACCGCCGCACTTTGCCGTGCGTGTTTCAAGAAGAGGCCAAGGGGGATTTTCACGTATGTCGGATACCGGCATGACGACGGCAGGAAAGACCTCCGAATGAGTTTTGAGGACCAGTTTCTTGAGGCTGTCCAGGCCTATAATGATGCAGTCTTCGACAACGGCCAGGAAAACAGGGCTGTCCGTGGCGATGCAATGATGGTTCGCAACAAGCCAGACCTTGTTTACATGGATCCACCATATTTCAGCCAGCATTCCGACAACGAATACGTCCGGCGCTACCATTTTGCAGAAGGCATTGCCTGTGATTGGCAAGACGTTGAAATGCAGTGGCATACAAAAACGAAGAAGTTCAAAAGCTACCCGACCCCATTTTCTACAAGGAATGGGGCATATGATGCCTTTGATAAGCTTTTCAAGAAGTTCAGGGACAGCATCCAAGTTGTTTCGTATTCGTCAAACTCGCTTCCAACACTGGACGAGATGGTCGAGCTTATGTCCAAGTATAAGCGTCATGTCGAAGTGATAGCTGTTGACTACAAGTATTCTTTTGGGACACAGGGACACAAGGTCGGAGACAACAACAACACGGTTAAAGAGTATATTTTCGTTGGGTACTAGCTATGGGACTTTGGCATTTCGGAAACACCAGCGTTCGGAGTCCGTTTCGTCTTCGTGATGGGTTGATCGCATTGGCCTCATCGCCGTTGCAGGGAAACCTATACGGAAAAGAACAGGAGATCGCATTCAGGGATCTCCTTGGCGAATGCGGCGTTGTTCGGCTTGGGAAGGACGAGACATATAGCGCAAGTAGGAAGTGGAGAAGCGCCCTTGACAAGCTTGGGTTCATCTATCCGAAGTTGAAGGGTGACGAGGAAGTCCTCCAAGACCAGCTTGGTACTCCCGGGATGATCACGGAGAACGGAAGACGCTTGGTCGAAACCGAAAGCGTTGCCGGTTGGCAGGAATGCTACCTGCGTTCCCTGGCGGCCATGTACATTGCCGATGGCGATAGGCTTTTTTCCCCTCTCCGCCACACCGTGGCTATTATGGCCGAACTTGACAAGGCTGTTGGAGACAGTTCCCTGAGCTTCATCGAAGTTGCCTTGTTCATTCAGCTCCTCCCTGGCGGTAAAACGCCATCAGAAATCGCCAGCGAGATCATCGAGTTCAGAAAGAAGCGGGATGCGGCAGAAAGAAAAAAGGATTTTTACAGGGAGCAAACCGAAGCTCTGTCGAAGCGGTTTGGCAAGAAATATGGCACGTTCGCCGATTATGCCGACACCAACATCCGCTACCTGAAGGCGACTGGACTGGTCAATCGGAAGGGGCGTGGAATAGTTCTCGTCCCTGATAAGCGGGTCTTGGTTGATAGGCTTATCCAGTATACAGCCATTCCCGAAAGTCCGCTTGATCGGTACAAGACTCTTTGCGCCGGCGCACCGCTTCCGATCGACGAGAAAGACAGCGCCTTGGCAGTGCTCTACGATCTCGTGGAAAGGCTGAAGGAGAAGGGTGTCGCTTTCGACCTTGCGGCCAAATCCCTTGATACACCACAGGACATTGCCGTCGTCAGGCACGAGATCGAAGACGCTTTGGCAAGGATACGGGAAGAGGAATACGCTGCCGCCCAAGCGATCATGGGCGAGGAGATTTCCGAGTACATAGGGCTTTTGGTCGGCAAGAAGAAGACGAAGACGCTGAGCAGTGGCGACACGATCTCTATTCCGAACGGTGAAGCTCCGGCATATTTCGAGTGGATAATCTGGCGTGTCTTCCTTGCAATCGACTCCTTGGTCAACAAACCATGGGATGCCCGTCGGTTCAAGATTGACCAAGATTTTCTCCCTGTCGGCACTGCTCCTGGAAACGGGCCGGATATCGTCTTCGAGTTTGACGACATGGTTGTCGTGGTCGAGGTCACCCTTACGTCTTCTTCCAGGCAAGAGGCCGCCGAGGGAGAACCTGTCAGAAGGCATGTGGCAAAATATGCGGAAGACTTTGACGGATCCAAACTTGTCTTCGGTTTGTTCCTCGCCGTCAACATTGACACCAACACTGCCAACTCTTTCCGGCTTGGTGAGTGGTATTTGAAGGACGACAGGAAAATCGGGCTACAGATCGTGCCGATGACCCTCGACGATTTCAAGGCTATATGGGATGCGGCTTCCGACAGGCCGTCTGTCATCCTGCCAAAGCTTAAAGACCTGATGCGAGACTGCCGAATGTACAGCAACGACTCTGCTCCGCAATGGAAGAAAAAGGTGTCGGACCTGGCCTCGAAGACGGCCTTATCCCTCAAGCAATAGCTATTCAATCCGTTTCCCCCGCCCGGAAGCCGCACACGAGAGAAGGGGGCGGCTTCTTTTCTTTCTTTTTTCCTTTCCTCTCCTTTTCACCAGCCGATCCACCATGTCTATGATCGCCGACGTCGGGCATGTGAATAATCTTGTTTCCCCCCACGCCCTCAAGTGACGGGTGAATAAGAAAACCGAGTGAAGGGGGGCCGATCCTTTGGCCTCCTTTTCTTCTTTTTTTCTTTTTTTAAAGTTCCTTTTTCGCCGGAAAATCGGCTCTGCGAGTGGCGATCTGCCTTCCCTGGATGGTATGATTCCAGGAAAAGAAGGATAGGTTTGTACCTGCCGGAGGAGGCATGACATCGACGTGCGCATAACGGAGCACGCTCGTGATCGCATGGCGGAGCGGAACATCACCGTCCCCATTGCGCTTGCTTGCGTTGCGTGTGGCAACGCGGCATTATTTGATGGGCTTCACGGCCGTCACAGTGCCGTATTTCGATACAAAGAAAATCGTCACGGTCTACAATGGAAGACCGTACGAGTACATCGGGCGCACCACGGAGCCGCGTCACACACGCGACCCGACCTGCTCCGTGATTTGATCGGGCGGAAGTTCCGCCCAGGATCCCCGCGTGGCTCGGGGCGTCCGAACCAACGTTGCTCACAAGCGGGAACACCACCCGTCAGGGAACACCACCCGAGAGCGAGGCATATCTCGATTTTTGGCCCCCTGATGGGGGCCTTTTTCTTCTCTTTCATCAGCCAAAAAGTGCTTGGAATCAGTAAAATGCCATGGCGCTCACTGGTTTTTCTAAATCAAGAAAATATTGCTTTGGGCGCCATAAAAACTTGACTTTTGTGTTGGCAGTGTGAAATATTCACACTATCAACGGCGGCGATGACCGCCTTCAAAACAAGGAGAATGAGAATGAGGAACGAGATTAACGGAACGGAAATCATTGCAGAAGAGCTTGTCAAGGCAATCGTCGAAAAGATCAATCACGAACCTGGTGATCGTGCGTATGCCGGAAACAATTACGGACAGATACACTTTCACGAACAGTATCTTTACTTCAACCTCGCCGACGGCACAGTTGAACTTTTGAGCGCACCGCAGGGATGCGTCCCGGGAAACTGCGACGAGCACTTTCATGTCGCGTGTGTCAACGATCCTGTCATCGAGTCAGACCTCGATGAAATCGACAGCGAGGATCTCGAGGAGATGAAGGAAGCCTGGGCGGACGACCGCGACGGCAAAGCACGCGACATCGCATGGCGTATCGGCAAAGAAGTGTGCGAATATGCGTTGTGCAACAACGAATGCTGGGACGCTGAGAGCATCACCGAGATCGCTCCCGACTTC
Source organism: Pseudodesulfovibrio thermohalotolerans (assembly GCF_021353295.2). Taxonomy (NCBI): domain Bacteria; kingdom Pseudomonadati; phylum Thermodesulfobacteriota; class Desulfovibrionia; order Desulfovibrionales; family Desulfovibrionaceae; genus Pseudodesulfovibrio; species Pseudodesulfovibrio thermohalotolerans. The sequence continues at coordinate 1,599,740 of NZ_CP120635.1, forward strand.
GACAGTCTTGACCCGGCTTCCCCGACCTTCGTCGATGATGCGGCAGCAATGATAAACGCCGCCGTCGAATTTCGGCACGAGCTTGCGAACACCGCGGAGAATATTGGTGGCTTGGTTGAGGACTGGATCAACGACAAGATCGACGACTAGCCACACCACCCAGTCGGCACCAGAGCCGACGAATGAAGGCCCCTCCGGGGGCCTTTTCTATTGCCCGTGGCCCGTGTCGGCCACAACCCGCACCTGACCGCCTCCGTCCATCCTCACACCTCCCAGGCCCATTTCCCGCCTCTGCCCCGTCGCCGACATCATCGCCTCCGCATCGCCGCCCCAGCCCCCGCACCAACCTCCACCTCCCTCCCCCCCAATTTTCATCTTTTTCAACTTTTTTTGTCCCGCAAGTTTCTCGAACCTGCCGCCGAGGCGAATAAGTAAGTATGGGGCTCGGGGAAATCGCCCCGGCGAAATGCCCCCAAAAAGGCTCACGGAAGCCATTGTTGCTTCCTTTTTTTCTTTTATTTCAATCGCATGGGAAACGGATGTGAACAGATGGCAAAGCAGAACGGAGCCGGTCGCAAACAGACCGACTGGACGGAGATCAGGACGAAATACGTCCTCGGTGTCGCCGGTTCTGAAGGCACGGCCATCTCGTATCCCTCGTACGCCACCCTTGCGGCTGAATATGGCCTGAGTACCTCGACGATCAGTCGTCGGGCAAGGGACGAAGGCTGGAAGAAAGACAGGGAAGCTGCGCAAAGGGCGGTGACGGAAAGGGTGATGGAGGCGGTCATCGCCGACACGGCCGAGTTCTGTGTCAGGGTGCGAAACAGCGCCCTGCGGACGATCGAGAAGGTCGCCCAGGACAACGAGAACACGGTCATGGCCGAAGGGCCGCAAATGTCGGTCGGGCAACGTTCTGTTGTCGTTACAACGGCCAAGGAAATCCTGGAAATCGTCAACGCCATGGGCGGCGGGAACGACGACGAAAGCTATCGTCGCACGATCAACGCCATCAGGATTTCCGCGCAAAACGGGGAAGTCGCCCTCCTGCTCGACGACGTGGAGGTCGTCGAAGGCGAGAACACGGTGATAGAATGACCGGGCCGAAGGCAATCCTGCCGGCAAGTGTCACTGTCGACCGGTTCTCCCCGAAACAACTGGTCCTGCAGAACTGGTGGACGACGGAAAAGCTCCGCTGGCACAAGTACATCTTGGCAGTTGGCGCTATCAGGACCGGGAAGTCTTTGGGGCTGTCTATAGGGTATACGTCCTGGGTCATGGAGACGTTCCGTGGTTCGAAGACGAACCATATCGTCGCCGCCCAGACCAAGGGGGCGCTCGAGCAGAACGTCCTTCCTTACCTCGCTTACGGGCTGAAACTTCTCGGTTACAGGGCGACGTACAACCAGTCCAAAGGCCTCCTGACGGCGGCCGATCAGGTATTTCGGTGCCTCGGCGCACCGCATGAACGAAGCCAGGACGTTCTCCAGGGCTTCACTGCCGCATCGACGTTTCTCGACGAGGCGGCGCTTCTTCCGAAGAACTTCGTGGACCAGGCAATAGGCAGGTGCATAATGGAACCTCGGGCGAGGCACTGGCTGAACTGCAACCCTGGAGCGCCGTCGAACTTCATCAAGAAGGAGTTCGTCGACCAAGCGATCAACGCCCTGGAAGTCAGGTTCCGGTTGGAAGACAATCCCGGTCTGCCAGAGTCCGAGATCCTGGCCATCAAAAGGAAATACCCGTCCGGCGTGTTCCGGAAACGGTACGTGGACGGGTTGTGGGCATTGGCCGAGGGGCTGGTCTACAGCACTTTCGACGAGGACGTTCATGTCGTCGACATGGACCGCATCGTCAAACAGCGTCTGGCCGACAAGCCGAACAGGCAGCCGTTCCGCTACTATGCGGTCGGATGCGACTACGCCGGCGGCGACGACGCATTGGTGTTCACGCTTTACGGCTACGATCATCACGACCACAGGAAAACGTCGTTTTACTGCCTCCGGGAGTTCTACTTCAGGCCGGACCCGGAGAACGGGATCAAGCGCAAAACGCATTCGGACATGGCCGACGAGATGGTCAAGTTCTTGGCCGGTATCCGGCCACGGTTTATCGCCGTGGACCCGGGCGGCGGCGGCACGGCCTTTATCACTGAACTTCAACGCCGTGGCCTTCCGGCCAAAGCGGCGGCGAAGGGGCCTGACAGTATCCTGGCCGGTATCGAGTTCGTCTCGGATCTGCACACGCAGAACCAGATCTACTACGACAAGCGCCGTTGCCCGAACATGATACGCGAGAAACTGGCGTATTCGTGGGACGACAAGAAGTTGACCCCGGTTCCGATCGGCGGTGACGACCACTGCCTTGATGCGGAACGCTACTTCTTCTCGACCGGCTTCGGCTCGAACAAGCGTGCGGCGATCGTCGGCGCATCCGGCACGGCCGTCGCATAACGAACCAATGCCACCAGGCCGCTTCTTTTAGCGGCTTTCCTTTTTCATCTTTTTCAATCATTTGGAGACCAATCATGGACTACCTCATCATAGCCCTCGTGGCCATTGCCCTGGTCGTCGGCGTCGCTTTCTTCGTGTTCACGGAGCGCGACAAGATCGCCGAAACCGTCGCCGACGCTGTTGACGACGTTGCGACCGGCGCATCCAATGCGATTTCCCACGCCGCTAAAGAAGCGGCGGAAGAGCTGGACAAGCTCCGGAAATAATCACTCTGACCGGCCGGACCTGATCACCCGGCCAACTTTTCCCCGCCACAGCCAGAGCCTCCTGGGCTCGGCGGGGTGACCGCAGCGGCTTACCGACCGCAATCCACCGTCTCCTCCCCGGAGACCGGGGACACCACCACATCCTTGTCTCCTTGACACAGTGTCCCCCACCGGGGGCGGCGCCACTCCTCGCCGCCCCCGCACTTTTCGTCTTAGAGGCAAAAGAAAAAAAGGAAGGAAGCCGCATGAGCGACTTGAAAAATATCATCGACCGCCGCCATCCGGACTACCTGCTCACGGCTCCGAGGTGGGAGTTCCTGCACTCGGCCGTGTTCGACGACTCGAAGGTCTTTGCGATGGACGTTCTCGAGAAGCTCGTCGGCGAAAGCGACGAGACGTACGCCGTCCGAAAGAGGCTGGTTTGGCGTGACAACCTGTGCCGGATCCTGTTGGATACGGTTTGGGGATACTTGAAGCAGGACGGTCCGGCGAGGGAAGACAAAGGGGTGCCGGAAGTCGTGAAGCGGTTCGTGAAAAGCGCAGACCTGGACGGCCAGGACCTGACCAGTTTTCTCTTGTCGGCCGGGTACAAGGCGGCGGTGATGGGCGTCTCGTACATCATCGTCGATCAGGCGAAAAACTTGAAGGGTCACTACGACCCCGACCTCCGGACTTATGCTTATGTCGTCTCGCCGCTCGACGTTGTTGACGTCGCATACGACGAAGCCGGCACGATGTTGTGGGCCATGATCCGGGAATATTACCGTGACGTTGGCGACCCGCTGACCGCCACTGGCGACACGAACGTCCGCTACCGGCTATGGACGAAAGACGCATGGATGCTGTTCGACGACCAGGGCGAACGCATGGCCGACGAGAGCGGCATGGATATGTCAGGCAAACACAAAGCCGGTCGTGTCCCTGTCGTCCCAGTATTCCACGGCGGTACCAGGGTCACGCCGTACAAGGGGCTGTCACTGCTCGACGGCGTTGCCGACAAAGATGCGGCGATCGTGAACTTGTGGTCGCAACTGATGAGATCTATCGCAGCCACTGCGATGCCCATCCCGACGATCCCGGCAACTGACGTCGCCGCAAACCTCGTCGTCGCCGACCCGACCGATACAGAGCTGGTCAACGAGGTCGACGCAAGGCTCCGGAGCTACTTGCAACTGTCCCAGGAATCGGCATTCATTTACGATGCCCAGGCCTCCGACGGCCCCCGCTACTTGGTGTGGGACGCCGCCAATATCGGCCCGATCAGGGAAGTCCTGGAAAGCCTCCGCAAGTCCGTCTTCTCGAACCTCGGCCTCGGCGGCCAGGCCACGGAAAAGGCCGGTGTCGAGTCCGGCGTCGCCAAGGCCTACGACTTCCATGCGGCCAACAAGCGTTGCGCCGCAATCGCCGACACGCTCGAAGTCGCCGAAAAAACGATCATCGAGATCGTCGGCAACTACAACGGCGTGTCGACCGCCAACTATGCAACCGATTGGCCCGAGGATTTCGACGTTCAGACCATGGCCGCCCGTATCGACGAGTACACCGAACTCCTGCTCCTGGTCGAATCCAAGAGCTTCCGGGCCGCCCTGCAGAAAAAGCTGATGGCCGACGCATTGCCCAAGGCCGACCGCTCCGCAATGGAAGCCGAGGTCGAGGCCGCAACATCCGCCGAAATGCCGGAAATCGAATAAAAAAGGGAAAAAAGAATGAAAAATATCAGGTTCATGTGCGATAGCGCACGGATGCCGCTGCCGGGCTTGAACCGGGGCAACAAGATCGACAACCTGACTCTGGCTGCCGGTGTTGAAAGTGTCGTGTCGGTCCCCGACGGTGCGAAATCCGTCGTCCTTGGCGGCAAAAATATCGACGTGTGGGTCAACGTTGATGCCACGGCAACCGCTTCCGGCGACGTTGCCGACGGCACCGGGTCCACTTACAACGACTATATCGTCGACGTTTCCGGGGCCGACGAGCTGAACCTGATCTCCGAGACCGGGTGCCGGATCAGCCTCGACTGGAGGAAGTAGGATGATCGGTTTCAACTATCCTTCACCGGCAACCGCTTCTTCCGGCGGCGGCGACGCCGTGGCTGACGGGCAGGGTGCTGTCTTGTCCGTCAATCTTGCCGCCGGCGCTGTCACGCTAACAGAGGCTCAACTCGAGGGTATCGGGACGATCAGGTGCTACGGGACCGTGGCGAACACCGTCGTGACCGTCCCACATCTCGAGGGCCGGACTTTCCTCGTCGACAACGACGCTGACCACAGGGTCACCGTATCCGACGGCCTCGCCGTGGCGGCAGTGATGGACGGCGGAAATAGCCTCGTCTACCTCGGCCCGGAGGGTATTTCGGTTGTCGCGAGTTCCAACGCTGGGCGCACGAAAACACTGAACGTCGCTTACGAAAGCGGCCCGGTGACGCTGACCGACGACTACCTCGACGGCGTTGAGATGTTGATCATTCAGACGTACGACTGGGATGACCCCGAATACGTTCAGCCGACAGACGAGATAGTAATAGTCGTTCCTGCGACAATTCGGAAGTTCGCAGCGATGGACATTGATTTTGGCAGCAGAACGGTCAAGTTTTCGCGTACCGGAGACGATGCAGAATGGGCATCCAGGCTGCCGTCTACAGATTCGATCGGGACGGTATTCGTACACGCCGTCGGCCTGACTGTATCGCCATACGTGTCTACACCTGCCATCGACGAGGCAGACGCGTTCGTCTCCGGAAGCCCGGTAGCCGGACAGGTGCTCGCAATAGCAGAGACGTGGACAAGAGAGTCAATCTACGTACAAGCAGATGTGTTTGCGGTGGGCGCACCGACTGGTACTGTTACGATGCAGCTCCAGGACGAGCTTGGAAACGTCCTCGCTTCCGACGACGGAAGCATGATGGGGACGCCAGGAGTGTGGGGTATCTATCCTGCTGACGCCATCACGGTCGATTTCAACGATCATCCCGACGGGATGCGATTGAAAGTCGTTGCTGTCAACTCTGATGCGACACTGTCTGACATCCGGACCAAAATAGCCGTCTATGACGCGGCGGCAATCTAGTCCAACAACAAGACCAACAAGGCCACCTGGCCTTCCAATATTTGCCCAGGAGCTGACGAGTTCCGGGGCTTTTTTGTCATTTGTTTCCTTTTCGGCCTCTTTTTTCACCGGGTGCGAGACGCACCGGGTGGCAGGGAGGTCAAAACCCTGGGGCTGATCGCGAGATGCCGGATGCCCCGCGGCGAGATGCCGCGAACCCCCTCTACAGGAGAAAACTGATATGAAGCTGTTCCTCGAAAATCTTGACGGCCTCGACGAGAAGAACGCCGCCTACTACGACCAGAAAGAGACCGGCGGCTACGAGCTGAACCTCGACAGGTACACCTCGAACCTCAAGTCGGCCCTGAACGCCGCGAGAGGTGAACGTGACGAGATCAAGGCCAAGTTCAAGGGAATCGACCCCGAGAAGTTCCAGTCCCTGGTGACCGAGAACAAGGACCTCCAGACCAAGATCGCCGCCGGCGTGGCCGACGAAAGCGAGGCGGTCAGGTCCCTGCAAACGCAGATCGAGACCCTGACGGCGGAGAAGTCCGAGATCGAGTCCAGGAGCGAGATGCTCCAGAAGGGATGGGACAACGACCTGCTCGGAAGCGCATTCACCGAGGTGTTGGCGAAGGCCGAGCCGATCAACAACGATATCCGGACCTTGATGTTCTACTGCATGCAGAATGCTCAGGTCCGCGAGGTCAAGAACGCCGACGGCTCCATCAGCCGTGTCCCTGTGCAAGTCGGGAAGGACGGCAAAGTCCGTTTGAACGACCAGGGGCAGCCGATGACCCCGGAAGATCTCGTCGTCGAACTCAAGACCAAGACCGTCCCGCACCTGTTCGCACCGAACGACGGCGGCGGCAACAGCAACACCAACCAGTTTTCCGGCACCCCCGCCCCCGCGAACATGACCGAGGCGCAGAAAATTGCCATCGAGCGCAACCAGCGTTTCGGCCGGTAAGCACAAACAAAAACAGAACAAAAAGGATTTAAAAGATGGCCCAAGCCACTACCTACAGTGTCGTCAACTACGACGGCCGCATTTTCAAGCTCCTGCGCAAGAACCTCGCCCTCTTGAAGGCGATCGGCGCTCTGCGCAACGGCACCATCGTCCCCGTCTCGTCCCCGTTTTTCGAGAACACCATCTACGACAACTCCGCGGCCGCCGCGCAGAAGTCCAACCTCGAAGGACAGGACGCTAACAAGAACACCCTGACTACCCGCGACAACGTGGTCAACGTCCTCGAGATCTTCCACGAAGACGTGAACGTCAGCTACACCAAGTCCGCCGCCGTCGGCCAGATGGCATCCGACTCTGTGGGCAACCGTTCCAGCGTCGGCGCTGAACTCCCGTTCCAGCTCATGGGCGCTGTCGACGGCTTTATGGAGCAGGTCTCCAAGGCCTTCCTGTACGGCGAATACGCCGTTGGTTCCGACTCCACTCCCCGTCGCACCCGCGGCCTCCTGCCGAGCATCACGACCAACGTCGTTGTCGCCGACGCCGGTTCCGGCGCCGCTGACAGCTTCTCCAGGGACTACTTCGAGGAAATGGTCCTCGCCTGGTTCGCCAATGGCGGTTCCCTGACCGGTAACGCCGTGATCCTGACCTCCGGCCTCCAGAAGCTCTGGATCGACCGCATCTACGGGAAGCCAGAGGAAAACCGTACCATCGCTGGTACCAACCTGCAGGTCGTGTCCACCCCCTTGGGTGACTTCCCGATCATGATCGACCATCACATGCCGACCGACGTGATCTCCATCGCGAACCTCGACATGTTGCAGGTCAAGGGCCTGTACATCCCGAAGAGGGGCATCATCTTCGAGGAGGAACTGGCAAAGACCGGCGCTTCCGACAAGACCCAGCTCTACGGGGAACTCGGCCTGGACTCCGGTGACGAGACCGCTCACGCGAAGCTCACGAACCTGGTCACGACCCGTCCCACCGACTAGCAGTCGAACCGAACCACGGTGAAGTAGCGGGGGCCTAGCGCCCCCGCGTCATATTTCAATAAAGGAGAGAAACAATGAAGTTCACCTGCAAGAGATACCCGAAGCTCCACATCGGGCTTCGCATCGCTTTCGACGGCGGTGTGTACGAGACCGCCGACGAGGCTGAAATCGCCTCCATCCTGGCTTTTTCGGCCAAGTACGGCATCGAATACGATGCAGCCGAAGCCGAGTCCCTGGACTCCCTTTTCACCGGCCTGAAATCTTCCGCTGACACCACCGACACAACCGCATCCGAGCCTGAAAAGGTTGAAAAGGATGAAAATGAAGAAGGGGAAGAAGGAAAGGAAGAGGGAGCTGGTGATGCCGGGGAAGTCGCCGAAGGCGACGACCAGGGCGACCAGGATGGCGGTGCCGACAGCAACGCCTTCACTCGCGAAGAGTTGGCGGCCATGACCGTCCCGGTCATCAAGAACCATGCGGCCGTCAAGGGCATCTTGCTCGACGGCACGAAGAAAGACGAACTGATCGACAGCTTCATTGCGAAGCAGGGAGAATAGAAAATGACCAACTATTTCGAATACGCAATACCCGGCACCGACGTGACCGGCAAGGTCAAGGTCGACATGACCATGAACGGCGAAAACGGAGTCATCCTCAATATCGATACCTCCGACTTCCGGGACAATATCGGAATGTGTCTCCAGCGTCTCCAGCGTCTTCGCAACAGCGTGGAGTAGCCCATGGCATCCGCATCCGAACTCCTGAACGCCGTTCGCGGCGACTCCGGGCAGAACAGCTTCCTGAGTATCTCGGACGCTGATGCCAAAGCCGTGTTCGATCTGAGCGACGACTGGGACGACCTGACCGATGACGAGAAGGCGAAATACTTGGTCCAGGCGACCCGCCTGATCAACGACCCGCTCCTGTTCCCCGGCCTCGTTCTCGGGGTCGAAGAGGAATACGACGCGGCATACGCCGCCGCACGGGATGCCTGTTACCTCCAGGCCGTCTACCTCGTCCGGAACATCGACGATATAAGGGACGCGGAGAACGCCGGCGCTGTCGGTGCCAAAGCCATCAGCTCCCCGGTCGGGAGCGTCGGCATCACCGGCTACAGCCGGTTCAATAGCAGGTCGCCCGAGGCAATGGCCGTCATGCGGCCGTATTGCGATTTCGGCCCTCCGCGAATCCTCCGGTAGCCGGCATGGTCATCCGCATCCGCGCAGTCGGCGTCCGCCACTCTTACAAGTGGACCGGCCGCCGCTTCGTCGTCACCAGCCGCTGACATTCGCAAAACCATATCACCGTCGTCTAACTGGCCTAGGACACCAGACTTTCAATCTGGGCAATGCGGGTTCGAATCCCGTCGGTGATGCCAAAAAAATGGGAGAGAAAATGAAGTGCCAGAAGTGCGGCGAGACACTGCCCGGACCATCGCAGCGCCACAGGGCCAATCCCTTTTGTCAGCAATGCCTGGATACGGCTTTTTACGCTCTTCCGCCCAATCCCGCTGAGCCGTCAAAGTCATTCATGTCTCCTCGGTCAATCAAGCAACTTGAAGAGGTCGGAATCACAAAATTGCCGGAAGACGACTCGTGGCGCCCTGACAACACGAGATACCTGTTGCCTGTTGCGGAGGATTCGTTCCCGTATGACCAGGACGAGCTGATTGATTTCCTCCAAAATGGTGCCAAAGCGCAGACAACAACAATGACATTCTCGGTTGATGGCATTGACGAGCGGCACAAGGAAATCGCCGCAATGATCGCCAGGCAAATGCCAAAAAAAGAAGAAAAACGATGAAAAGGAGCCACCATGCCCACAAGCAAAGAAGCCCCCTGGCAAAAGGCTGTCGATACCGGCGTCAGGCTGGTTTTGTCGGCATACGAAGATGGCTCCGGGAGGCTCCTGAAAGTCCTGTCAAAGCACCGCAAGGATACAGGCCGGTGGGCGAAGTCCAGGATTGATCGCACCATGAAGCTGGTCAACAAGGAGTTGGCAACCATGGAGGAGCGCATCATCCTTGGGCTTGAAAGCGGGGCAGAGATTGCGGTCGGGTCGATCAACGGCAAGTGGCTCGGTATTCCGTCCGACATCGCAAGGACAAAGGCGCAGACAGCCAGAATGGCCGCCCAGATCCAGGAGCAGTTGACACTGGAAGCCCGGGAGGTCGTCCGTCAATCAACGCTTCTCGACACGACGAAAAAGGACTCGGCCAAGCAGTTGTCAGACAAGCACGTCTCCCGCGGCCTGACCACGAATTTCGCCGACAAGTCCGGGAAGAAGTGGAAGTCAGACACATATTTCGAGGTGTTGGCCTACGCGGCTGTCGGAAACGCCGCAAGAAACGCCCAAATCGACAAAATCGCCGAGGACGGCAGTAACCTGGTCCTTGTTGCCGGTCCTGCCGGCGGATGCCCGAAATGCGCACCATGGATCGGCCTTGTCCTGTCCCTTGTCGGCGACACTGACGAATACCAGACCGTCGACGAGGCCATGAACTCCGGCCTGTTTCACCCTCGGTGCCGCCACTATCCCATCCCCTATCAGCCCGAAAAAGAGAAAAAAAAGAAGGAATAGACCATGGCCAGAAAAATGCAAATCGCCGTGAAGACGGTCACGAGGTCTGGAGACGCGAACGCTTCTCCGACCACGACCATCGTGTCTCCGGCGCTGTCGGCCGTGGTCAAGAAGGCGGCATCCGGCATCCGCAGGGCCGAAGAGGCCAGGTATATCGAGGCGGACATGATCCTGTACGTGCGCTACAAGCGCAACCCGGCCATGGAAACGCTTCTCGCCGGCGGGGACATCCTGGTCGAGGTCGATGGGACCGACTTCGAGATCATCAAGACGGTCGAACTCACACCGCCGAAGATCAAATGGGTCGGATTGTACCTGTTGGAGGCCGGTAATGGCTAAAATCACACCGCTTGATTTTGTCATGGTGGCGATGCGGAAGAAACACGGGATACGGAAGGCTGCCGAGGCGGCCGGAAAATTTGCCCGTGACGAAGCCGTCAAACGCGCCCCGGTCGACAAGGGGAAGCTTGAAGAGTCGATCATGTACGAGGTCACCGGCGACGACAACTCGGTGAATGTCTCGATCCGCATCAAAAAAGGGCGAAAGGCGAATGCCTACGCCACGAAAATGCACGAAGACCACTACAACCTGGGGCCAAGGTCGCAGGAGAAAAACAGCAAATCAGACGTGGTTGTCGGGCGCAAATACCTGGAGCGGGCTTTCGACGAAAATGTTGACGAAATCCTCCGGATCGTCGGCGGAAAGTTGCGGGAGGAGTTCAAATGATTTTGGATCCGATCACCAACGCGGTGGCGTCGACAGATTCGTCTCTGATCGTCGGCAAAAACTGCATGTATGGGGACACTCCTCCGCAGAAAATCGGCAACGTGTTCGCATTCATCAGCGAAACATCGCACACGCCACACGCGACTATAACGCCTCTTCGAAAGTCCAGTGTGCAGGTGTACGCCAACGGTTTTTCGTTCAAGGGCGCGGAGGCCATGGCCGCCGCCGTGGAAGCGTTGTCCGGCTCATACGACGTTGACGGCATCACGTACCGCATCGTCTCAATCAAGAGAAAAAACGGCCCTGTCAGGATACCTGGCGGGGCCTTTTCAATGAACTTCACCGTGAACTTCACCATATAACAATCAATCGAACCCTGGAGGGTTAAATGTCTTACGGAACAAAAGAAAATGTCCGCATGGGCGCCGGGAAGCTCTACGTCGGCGACACCTACGACGACGCCAACGCGCTCGGCTACACCCTGGAAAAGATCGAGTTCAGCTACACGGTCGACACAAAGGAAATCAAGGTCCAGCAGGAAGCCACCCCCATCGACTACATCGTCATGGCCAAGGAAGCGTCGATCACGACCACCCTGGCCGAGTTCGACCACGCGATGATGGTCAACAAGAACCTGATCGCCGACGCGTCCCTTGTCACCGACGGCGTGACCTCGCGTGTCGAGATCTCCAGCTCTGTCGGCCAGTCCCTTGGACAGACAGCGCAGAAGGTCTGGGTCGTACCCGACGACGGCGATGTTGACTACATCATCTGCTTCCCGTCGGCCGTCATCAAGACCGAGCTGTCCTTTGCCTTCGATGCCGAAGACGTGACCGGCTACCCGATCACCATCACCGCCATTCCCGACGGCAACGGCAGCCCCCTGGTCACCATCGGCGACCCCGATGTCGTCCAGTCCTAACCACCAATAGCCATCCCGGCGGCCGTGCCGCCTTGGATATAGCTCCCGGCAGGGTTCTCTCCTTACCTGCCGGGAGCTTCATATTTTTTAGCCAAAAAAGGGGAGAAAAAGGAGAGAAAATGAAAACTTACGATGGAAACATGATCCGCCGGCAGTCCGGGTTCGTGTGGGACGGGACAAAATACAAGGTCACCGTCATGTCGGTGAAGAAGTGGTTCGAATACGACCTCAAATCCAAGCTGGATGCCGCAATCACAGCCGACACAGACCAGGAAAAGCGGGTTGTCACCGAGCAGATCAACTTCATCGAAGCCTCCTCCGACATTCCGGTGAAAGCGCTCTGGGAGATGGACGCAACGACCATCAATTTCCTTTTCAAGCTTTCCAAGGGAGAGGACCCGGAGAACGTAGAACCGATCAAGGACGACGCGGGAAAAAACTAGGTCCGGCCATCTCCTACATTGATCTCCCCTACGTGATCGGGGATTTCATGCGGTTCTACGGCCAATCCTTCAAGGCCACCATGGCCATGCCGTTCCCCGCTTTCTACGCCTTGTACGCCCGGATGGAGGCGATCAGGGCCAAGGAAATGGTCGCTGACCACGACACCATCGCACACGGCACCAACACCGCGAACGGCGGAGAACCGAAGCTCCGCAACGCCCTTACAGGCGTGGAGAAACAGTTCATCCGGACCGAGGCCGCCACGAAAAACGGGGCGGATCCGAACTGGAAGAAGAAGATGGACAGTCTCCGCGGCGTCACCGCCACCCAAAAGAAGAAAAAGAGGTAAAAAATGAACGTCGGCACCCTTTCCGCGACCCTGTCGCTCGACAGCCGCGCCTTCATGACCGGTCTCTCGGCCGCCACGAAAGGCTCGAACAAACTGCAGGGTGCAATGGACTTCCTCTCTTCGTCTGCCGGCAGGACTGCCCTGGCCATTGGCGGTGTCGGACTTGCCGCCACTTTGATGGCCAAGGCAATCGCGAAATCCACCGAGGTCGGTGCCAAATTCGAAAACGAGATGAGGAAGGTCCAGGCAGTCAGCCGGGCCACTGAAGCGCAATACGAAGCCATGTCCGAAGCGGCCCTGGATGCCGCCAAGGTCACCATGTGGACGGCAACCCAGTCCGCTTCCGCAATGAAGTTCCTCGCAATGGCCGGTTTCGATGCTAACCAGGCCATGGAAGCTCTCCCATCAGTCCTGCAACTGGCAACAGCCGGGATGCTCGACGTCGCCTCGGCGGCCGACATCACAACCAACATCATGTCCGGTTTCGGGATGACGGTCGACGACTTGCAAAGGGCAAACAACGTCATCGTCGCAACGGCCACCAGCTCAAACACGTCGGTCGAGGAACTTGGCGAGGCGATGAAGTACGCCGCCCCTGTCGCCCACGCGCTCGGATATTCGATCGAGGACACGGCGGCCATGATGTCAATCTTGGCGAATGCCGGCATCAAGGGGTCCATGGCCGGTACGAACATGGCCCAGTCCCTCTTGAAAGCGGAGAAGGCCGCCAAGGCCTTCGGCATCGAAGGTGGAGACGTGCTGGCTGTCATCAGCAAGATGAAGGACGAAAGCGCGACCGTCATCGACTACCAGAAGACATTCGGGCTGATTCCGCTCAAGACGGTCCTGGTAATGCGGGACAACATCGATGCGATCAAGCTCCAGACCCTGGCTATCAAGAAGGCCAACCTCGACGGCGTGGCCGCCAAGACGGCCAACACAATGGAGAAGGGGGTTATTCCCGCCTGGCAACGCCTGATGTCAGCCGGCGAAAATCTTGGCGTTAACGTGTTCGGAACGTTTTCCGACGAACTCGCGTCGGCGCTTGACGAAATCGCGTCTGCGATCAACACCGTCGAACCGCTTATAACCGGCCTCGTCGAGTCGATGATCAAGCTGATGAAGGTCGGGCATGACCCGATCGGTGAGCTGTTTCCCAAAGAGACCGCCGACAGGATCAAAGAGATCATGTTCGTTGTGTCGCTTGGAACTGTTTACACGTCAGACGGTTATGATCTCATCAGCGATCGTATCGCCAAGAAAAACGCCGAAGACTACGTTGATCCGATGGGCAAAAAGCCCGTCTACAACGACGGCGTGAAAGACGACGACCGCCTCAAGTACCTGCAGAAGGTCAAGGAGGAGTACCTGGAGTTCCAGAAATACTACAAGGACGGCCGACTCGGTGCAGAAGACCCCGGAGACTGGGTCTCGTATTGGGAGGTGCGTGATCCATCAAAAAACATGACGCCTGTCACGACAGACGCTGTGTCTGACCAGATCATGGACCTGCTCGAAAAGCAACAGAAGCTCGAGGAGTCCGCGAAGGACTACAAGAAGGCCGTCGAAGAAGGGTGGACGACCACATACGAGCGCAAGATCGGCAAGATCAACACCGAACTCGACGCCCTGAAAGGCAAGGAAGACGACTTGTCGTCGGCAAAGCGCGCGGCTCTCGAGTCGGAGCGCGACGACCTGAACGCCCAGAACGATTACGCGTCGTTCGTCGAGCTGGACAAGCTGAAACGGGAATCGGACTTGTCAGGCCTTGAAGGGACGAAGCGCAAGCGCAAGGAGGCCGAACTCGAACTCGACGCCGTCATGCGAAACACGGCGGCGACTTTGGACCAGAAGTCGATCGCAAACGAGATATACGATCTCAAGATCAAAGAGATCGAAAAAGAAGAAAGGCTGACAGAGCAGAAAAAAGCACAACTCCTCTTGAAGGAGCAGGAAGGTCGCCTCGAATCGTCAGACAACGCGGTAGTCGCCGCACATCGACAAGCAGAACTCGCAAGCATCAAGCTCGACCTGGACAAACAGCTCAAGCAGAACTTGTGGGATCGTGTAGACGCTGTTGTCGAATACAACCAGTTGCTCGAAGACGGGAAGATAACCCAGACCCAGTACAACAGGCTCGTCAGAGACGCGAAGAAGATCGAGCAGGATCGCAACACCGTGGCTATCGCCACCGACGCTGACAGGCGGGATGATTTGTTCAAGGCGAAGATGAAGTCTTTGTCCGGGAGAATCAAGTCGGCGAACGACCAGTCAGCTCTTGACGGAGCAGACACGGAATACCAGCGCGATATCGTCAGGACGCAACAGGAATACAGAGATATCCTGGCCGAAATCGACGGCCTCGAGGTCGACGACAGCCAGCGCCAGGCATTGATCGCCAAGGCCGATGCATGGAAACAGGTTGCTGATGCCGCATCCCTTGCAAAAGAGCAGGAGCGGCAGTCGGCGGCCGACTTGGCCATGGTCACCAGTTCAATACAGTCAATGTCCGGGGCGGTCGAGGGGCCGCTTGCAGACTCGTTCGAGTCGCTCGCTGCCGGCAGTCTACCGGACCTGACAGATATGGCCGGGGCGATGATGAAAGAACTACAGCTCACGATCGCTAAGCTGGCGGCGGAGCTGACGGCCCAGGGCCTGTTCCACTCCGTCATGAGCTTCGTTGACCAGGCAAACACGGCGTATCACGCTGCGGCGGCCGCCAGGGCGTATTCCGGAGCGGCCGTCATGGCGACGATCACGGCAGGGTCATTCCTCGGGTCCCAGTTCCATGCCGGCGTGACCGAGCTCGGCGAGGACCTGGACAACGTAAGCCTGATCAAGGGCGAACGTGTTGTCGACGCTGACACCAACCAAGATCTCAAGTCGTTCCTGGCCGGGAAGTCGTCGTCCAGCCAGTCCGTGTCCGTTTCCGTTACCCAGCAGTTCCCCGCTGGAACCAACTACGGCGAGATAGCGCAACATGCCGCGTTCATCAAGGAACAGGCGAAACAGGGCGTGATGGAAGGCATCGCCAACCTCGAGCCTATCGCCGATTCGATCGCGTCAGTTTCCGGCAGATAGTCAACCTGGAGGCCCCCGCAATGGGGCCTTCTTCTTTTCCCATTTTCATCTTTTTCATCAGCCACAAGGAGAGACACCGTGGACAACTACCTCCCGCTCGACCCGCACTGGGTCGACTCTTGCGACGTGTCCGACAACTTTTCCGAACACCGGTTTGCCGGTGGCAGGAAGCAGTTCATCAGGACGGCCCCGAAGCCGACCAGGACGTACAAGTTGCGCTGGAACGTCATCGATCTTGAGACGACCAATGCACTCCGCGAATTCCACGACGACCACGGCCCGGCCATCCCCTGGCTGATAAACCTGTGGGGCTATGACGAGGCCGTTCTTGTCCGGTTCGTGCGCGACACATTCAAGGAGACGTGGGGAAGCGGATCCAGCGATTTCTGGTGCGACGTCGAATGCCGCATCGAGACAGTGGTGTAGCCATGGACAGACGAGAATACCTTACCGGCGACAGCATCAGCACTTACTACCTCTACGACATCCTCTTCTCCGAGGACGACGATGTGGAACAGCCTCCGTACTTCTTAACCAACAACCCCAACGGCGCACGGATGACGCTGATGATGGCGGACGGGTCCACCGAGGAGCGGTGGTACATGCCGTTCGGAGTCAGCCACGGGGCAATCAGCCAGACAACGGACGGGGCAAAGAACCCTGTCGACCTGACACTGGACAACAGCGAAGGGTTCGTGGAGCCGCTCTTCGAGAGGTCAACCATGGACTACTGCACGGTCATCATCCGGCAGGTCCTTGGTGACGACACCGAGATCTACCCGACCCTGGGGGTTCTCGGCCGCTACCAGATCGTCGGCTACGAGATCGCCGGTGACTTCGCCAAAGTCCGCCTCTCCCTCGGCCTTGGCCTCGTTAAATGCACCCTGGGTCGCCCTGCGTTTCGGACATGCTCCTGGCAGTTCGGTGACGAGCTGTGCGGCCTGACTCCTGGCGACGGGGAGCGGTGCGACAAGACCGTCGATTCCTGCCGCAAAAGGGGCAACCTGCACCGCTTCGGCGGCTTTCCTGGTCTTTGCCACAACGGGATGAAGGGGCTGTGATGTTCATAGACCACCAAGCCATCAAGTGGCTGGGGGTCCCGTTTCAGGAAGGCGGAAAAGCGAAAGACGGCGCCGATTGCGGCGGACTGGTCCAGCTTTGGTACCTGCACGAGCTTGGTATCGACATCAGCGACCACGGCTTCGACCGGTCAGCGCCACATTCCGTCCTTTTCAACGGCCAATCCCCGCTCGTGTCCGTCCTTGAAGACGATTTCGAACCGCTTCGGAAAATCCCTGACGGGAGGCCAATGCGGCACGACATTCTCCTCTTCCGGCACCGCCGCAAGGAACCCGACCATGTCGGCATCGTCCTTTCACCGACCCGCTTTCTCCATGTCTTGGAGGGCGGGTCTTCTCATGCGGCCGAGATCGCTTCCTGGCGGTCCCGACTGGTCGAGATCTACCGGCACAAATCGCTTTTGAAAAAAGACTGAAAAAGGAAAAAAAGATGAGGATTGTTCGCATAGACAACAGGTTCGAAAAAGGAACCTGGACCCACGACATTTTCCGCCAAGAGCAGAACAGCACCGTTGCGGAAATCGTCAACCTCATCTGGCCCGACATCAACCGGGACGACTACGAGGTCGTTGCGTCCGACTCCCTGGCCGGTATCGTCGGTTGGGGATACGTCCCCAAGCCGCACGAGGAAGTTCGGGTCAGGGCGAAAGTCGGAGCCGCCGGGGGCATGGCCCTGATCGGCGGCGTGATGTCCATGGTGTCCAGTGGCTCGATGTGGGGCTTCCTTGGGCAGTTGGCTGCCGGCATCATCATCGGCTACATCAGCAACAAGTTCGCTCCGACCGGAAGCGCGTCCATCGACGACAGCTACGCCGGCTCCCAGACGTATTCCTTCTCGGCCGACACTAACCCGGCGACTCCTGGCACGATGCTCCACATCGTGCAGGGAACGCACGTCACCGGAGGTACGATCATCCACCAGTGGATGGGCGGCGAGAAAAAGTCCGGCATCCTGACCCGCGAGACAATGCACTGGATCATCGCTGTCAGCGAGGGGCCGGTCAAATCAATCTCCGATATCACCCTGGACGGGCAGCCGATCACAAACTTCGACGGCGTGACGTACGACGTTCGCCTCGGCACCGCTGACCAGACCCCGTTCGAGGGGATTACCCAGATCGGCTACCACTTCAAGCCGTCCGGTCGGGTGACGCTCAAGTCCGGGAAGCCGTATGTTTTCAACTCCAGAAAGAGCCTGGACGACATGCGCATCGTCTTGTCGATCCCGTCCCTGTTCTCGGTTTCCGACGACGGAGACATCCAGTCCAACTCGGTCCAGATCAAGGTCCGTTGGGCCGAGGAAGGCGAGGCGTTCACGGACGAAAACAGCGAGATCCACACGATCTCGGCAGAAACCAAGTCCGAGACCCTGTACTCGATCTACAAGGAGTTCGACACAAAAGCCAAGCGGCGTTTCGAGCTGACCCGCATCACGGCTGACTTCGATCAGACCTCCCGCCGCGAAGGCACTACTTACCTGAAATACTGGGAAGAGTTGCAGGACGGGACCTTGAACTACCCGCATGTCGCGTTGATCCACGTTTGCGCCGAAGCATCCGACCAGCTCTCCGGGGCTTTGCCGGAAACGAAATGCAAGTGCGAAGGCATCATCATCCCGGACATCGTAGAAGACCCTACGACCGGAGGGTGCCTCCTGTCGAAGACGGACACGGTGTGGACGGACAATCCGGCATATCATGTCGTCTACATGCTGACCGAGCGCAAGCGACACGGTGCTGGACGCGACCCCAGGCTGATCAACTACGCCGCATGGCGCAAGTTCGCGGACTGGTGCGAGGACGTGATCGACGTTCGCCGCTGGGACGAGGCCACGGACTCGGTGATCGAAGAAACCCAGGGCCGCTTCAAATGGAACTACGTCCTGGACACCCGCCAGAAGGCCCAGGCGTACGTCGAAAAGGTCTGCAACACCTGCGAAACGGCCCTGGCCATCGCCGGTGGCCAGATCTTCTTCGTGCCGGAGGCGCCGTTCGACGGCATCCCGGCCATGGTCGTCCACGAGAACAACATCCTGGTCGACGGCAACGGCGTATCGACCATGAAGAAGGTGGCAGACAAGCCGGAAGATATCCCGAACCGGGTCAACGCCCAGTTCGTCGACGAAAACACCTGGGAACGCGTAGAACTTCCGTTCGACGACCCTGCCAGGGAGCACGAGACTGTCAGGAACCCGGAGACGGTCAACTTCTTCGGCATCACCGACCCCCGCGTCATCCAGCGCATGGTCTACCGCATGTTCCGCCAGGCCCAGGCCGTGAATGGCGTGTACCAGTGGGAAATGGGGATCGAGGCGCTCGACGCGAAAGTCGGCGACTACGTTCTTGTCGCCGCCAACAGGAAGATGGGATGGGGCGGAACCGCCAAGCTTGAAAAGCGCTACGACGGTGCTTCATTCGACCACGTTGCGGCCGTCCTTGGCCGTTCCGTCTACCTGGAAGCCGGTCGGGAATACACGGTCAAAGTCTACGAGGCGGGGGCCGCCACAGCGACGCTGGAAAGCGCGTTCACGCCTACGGAAGACGGCTATGTTACCGAGATCGAGGTTTCAGGCAACTCTTCCGATACCGAGCTGGTAAACCCGGCCTGGACCCTGTCGACCCAAGGCGGAACACCTGTCCCGATGCAGGTCCGCAAGATCGAGAAGGCCACGGACCAGAGGGTCAAGATCACGGCCCTGGAATACTCCGAGGACGTTCACAACTACGACGAGACCCTGATCGCCCCAAGGCGGCACTATGACCAGCCGGCGTTCGCCGCGGCAAGGACCGCCGAAGACAGCAACGCCTCCGAGCCGTACCGGTTCCCGGCGTTTACCAGATACGACACGCCCGAGGTTCCTCCGTTCGTGACGGAAGTCACGGTCACCGAGGACACCAGGGCTGTTTACAACACGATCTCCACCGATCTCCTTGTCGGTTTCACCGCGGTTGCGATGCCGGAAGGGTCGCAGACCTCCATCGTGCGTTACGATGTCTGGTTCCGCGAACAAGCGAAAGAAGGAGAAAAAAGAAGGAAATGGACGCAATCGGGGCCGGTCCGGGAAGGGCGCACGTACCGCATTCGCGGCGTTGACCCTGGCACGACCTACGAGGTCGTTGTATGCCCGGTCACCGACCTGCATAGGTCCGTCACTCCGGACGATGCGTTCGCGGTCATGTGCGGGACGCTCACGCCGACCGGCGAGTTGCCGAAAATCCAAGCGCCTACAGGCGTTGTGGTCGAGCATCTCAATGACGGAAGGATGAAGGTTGCCTGGGACAAGTGCGATGGCGAATCCGTCCGTGAATACCATCTCTACCTCGACGGAGAGGTGGTGGCCAACGTCATGCACCCGGTTGGAACCACCATCCTTGATGGGAAGCTGGAGAAGGGAAACCACATCCTGCACATCTACCCGGCCGACCTGACCGGTCGCCTTGGGTATCCGGCCGAGGTTGCCGTGCCGGTGACAGGCCCGGCTGCTCCGGCTGTGTCGGTGTCGTTTTCCGGCGGCAACGCCGTGTTCGCGGTCACTCCCGGGAACGCTTCGACATACCGCACTGTGCGGTGGATCGTGGCAACGCAGGGCGGCGAGGAACTGACCAGGAGCTACGGAACAACCCTGACCATCCCGGCAGACTGGTCCGGGAAGCGGAGCCTTGTCGTGTATGGCCAGGACGTAGCCGGCAACGACGGCGACAGGACGACGACCGTTGTCGAAATCGTGCCTCCAGGCGCGGTGACAAACATCACTGTGGCCAGTGATGGCATCAGGTGGGATCCGGCGGAAGCCGGAACCTTGCCCACGACCCACTACGACATCATTGATGCCGTGACCGGGGAAACGGTTGGGCAGACGGTCGGCACGTATCATCCGCTCCCGGACTACGACGGCACGTTCTACGTCATCGCTGTTGCCGGTGTTAACCTGAAGGGTGCAGTCAAAGCGGTGTCAGTGTCGCGTCCGGCCGGGTTCTCCCTTGTGACCAGTTACCGGTCCAAGTTCGCAACCGGGACGGCCACCGATGCCTATGCTGACGCCGGCGGAACCCTGTTCCTGCCGGTATACGCCAACAAGGACTGGACGGACTGGTTCGACGGCAACGGAGCCGCTACTGTCGACGACCTGGCGCTCCTTGCGGATCTCGCTGGGCGGCCAGGACCGGCGAATGGCTCCTACCAAGAGACGGTCGACCTTGGCATCCTGTATCAACGGGACGACGCGACCGAATACCAGATCCTTGTCGGGTGGCAGTGTGTCGGTGCTGACGGCACAACACCGGATGGGTTGGTGACCGTGGAGCATAGCGCCGACGGACTGTACTGGACGACAGGCACGACGGCAGCGCTTGGCGCATTGTCGTCGAGCGTCACGTTGTCCATCGCCCATTCAGACGATATCCGGCACGTCCGGGTCACGCTTAAAGCGTCGTCGCCAAGCGACGAGCTGTGGGCGTTCACCGAGCTTGGCGTCGACGTTCTCCGTGCCGAGGAGAACGTAGTCACCGGGACGGTGACGATATCAAACGCGGAAAACGGATACTACGTCGCGTTGCACCAGGCCGTGGACATCAAGGATGTGGAGCTGAAGATGATCTACAAGACATCGACGGTTCCGACCATCGCCCGTCTGTTCCCGGTCGAAGCCTACGATGACATAGAGAACCCCGGAGGGGTCCAACTCTACATCCTTGACTACACCGGGACAAAGACCGTCGGCCGCGTCCGGTACACGATCACCTACTATTAGCCCCGAAAAAAGAACAAAAAAGAATGAATGGCCCCCGAAAGGGGGCTTTTTCATGGGAGATAAACCATGGCCGATTTCACGAAGCCGGACCTGTCCAGCCTGTACACCTACACGTTCGACGAGCAGAAGGACAAGGAAACCAGCCTTGCCCTTCTTTTTGACGGCACCTCCGACACAGGGTTGCCGGTGGGGACGATCAGGTGGACATCCACCAACAATCGTTTCGAAAGATGGGACGGGGCATCGTGGGCGGAGCTGACCGGCCAGTATGCGATCAACGTCGAGACGCTCGGCGGGGAGACGCTGGACGAGATCAAAGCGGAACTGGCCGCCCAGGGGCATGTCCACGACGGCATGATCACCATTGACGACCTGGCAACCTATTATACGGCCGCCCAGGTAGACGTGCTGATAGCGGCGATCCCGCTCGGGTCCGACGGCACCGACCACACCCACGACGACATGGTGACGACCGGGACGCTGACCAGCTACGCCACCATCGTCTACGTCGACGGCCATGTCGAAGCGCTGGACACCCGTGTAACGGCTCTGGAAGCCAAGAACTTCGACGACAGATATTACACAAAGACCGAGGCGGACGGGAAGTTCCAGCCCCTGGGCGACTACCTGACGACAGATGACGCGGTGACGCAAGACCAAGTCTACCTCAAGGGCGAGATCGACACTAAATTCCTCGACAAAGAGGAGACCATGACCACGGCCATGGCCGACAAGATGGACGCTGATGCCGGCTTGGCTGACCTGTCCGACGTAACCGGGACAGCCAACACGGTTCTCGGTTTTGACGGCGACGGAGCCGCAATCGAGCGCCCTGTCGCTGACGTTTCCGGGGCAAAAACGCTGACAGAGCTGACCGACGCCCCGGACACCTACACCGACAACGCCGGCAAGATCGTCGTCGTCAACGACGCGGAGGATGGAATCGAGTTCGCCTCTATCGAGGCGGATTGGACCGAAATCACGGACGAGCAACAGTTTTACAGCACTTCCTGGAATCTCAACGGCGGCACATGGGGATGGAGGCTCCAGGACGGCCAGTATCAATTCCGTGGTGCCGTTTCACGCCCTAACACAACGTCGGGTTGGTGGCAGTTGACGACCACCGGCAACGTCTCAATCCCCGAGGCAACCGGCCAGGTCGTTCCGATCGTCGCTTACAAAGTCGACGGGATCCCGGTCGCAAGTGCCGCCAAGTTCGTCTCTGCGACCCGCATTGACTTGTACATCCCTGACGATTCCGCAGCCGAGTGGTGGTTTGACTTCACCGGCGCCGTCTTGAACGCATAGCCGCAAAAAAAAGAACAAAAAGACCAAAAAGAAAGGCCCCCATTCAGGGGGCCGCCGGTCGCTCGATCCTGCCAGATTTTCGACCTTTCTCGCTTTGAACATACCACCGCCGAACGCTCAGGCGCAACGCCGGTGGCCACGACTTCACCGTCCATTTCTGTCCCCCGGCTGATCGCCGGGCTTTTTTACATTCACCATTTTCCAAGCGAGATTTTCAGATGAGCGAAAACGAAAAAAACGGCAACGGAACCGACGATTGCGTCGTCTCCCAGGCCGAAATCACTGCAATCCGGGAGGCGGTCAGAGCCGAACTCCACGAGTTTTTCGGGGATCAGGACGGGTATGGGCATCGCCGGGACCATGAGTGGATCTCGACGACCAGGGAGACCCTCTCCAACACCCGCTCCACAGTCTGGACATGGGTTATCAGGGCCGTCGTCGTGTTCCTGATCGCCATTTTCGGCAAAGGGTTGGCGGCGGCCATCATCGCCGCCGTGGCGGCAGGAGGAGGGCATTAAGTCATGGAAAATGCGTATCTTATAAGGATGCGCACGGGAAACGAGGGGACCTTCGGGTCCCTTTTTTTTGGCGGCAAACGGCTTTACACGGCCGAGCTTCCTTGGCGGGACAACCGCTCGAACCTGTCCTGCATTCCCTGCGGCACCTACATCGTCGTCCCGCACCTGTCTCGGCGTTTCGGGCGTGTCTACCACGTCCTGGACGTTCCGGGCCGGAGCGCGATCCTGCTCCATTCCGGCAACTATGCCGGCAACTCGGAGATGGGTCTCAAAACACATAGCCACGGCTGTATCCTGCCAGGTCTCCACCTCGGGAGCCTTGGCGGCCAAGCGGCCGTCTTGTCGTCCCGTCCGGCGATCACCGCCCTTGTCGCTCACTTTGGCGACAACCATTTCAACCTCACAATCGAAGGAGTATAGCCATGTTCGGCCTTTCTTCCATCCTCTCCGGCGGAGTCCTCGGAGTGATCGGCTCCGTAATCACCAACATCACCGACACGATCAAGCGCAAGCAAGAATTCTCCCAGGCCATCGAGATGAGAAAACTGGATATCCAGGTCATGGACAAGGAATGGGAATACAAAGACAGGGCGGCGACCCGGGAGCAGGAAGTGGCCCAGGAAATCTCGGCCGACGACCTGCGCGAGGCTTCTTACGCAAACGACAAGCAGGAGTATTCGACCAACGTCAAGACAGGCCCGTTCACCGGATTCCTGCTCGTCCTCGTCGACGTGGTTCGTGGCCTCATCCGCCCCGGCCTGACGATATTCCTCATCTGGGCAGTCTGGGACACCAGAGCAGAGGTCAGGGGTATCATGGATGCCGTCAACCTGTCGGGGATGACTGCCTCACAAGCTCTCGGGATCTACGGCACGATCGTCGACATGATCCTGTTCCTCGGCTCCACGGCAGTGACATGGTGGTTCGGGACCCGTCCGAAAAAGGACAAAAAGTAGAAAAAACCGACAAGCCCCCTGGACCACGGTCCGGGGGGCCTTTTTGCGCTCATTTTTCGCCGGAAATGGTAACCGCCGCGAAAGTTGCGCAACAAATCACAACAAACAGGCCGCTGAACACGCTTCCCTGGGTGATCGCCCACGCTCCGACCGCAATTCCGTAGGTCGCCATGCAGACGGTCGCTATCACGACCAAAATCCTGAACAACTTCTTCAAAGTCATTTTTTCTCTCCCTATTCTTCCTTTGCTATCGTTGCTCGTGTATCACCGGCATTGCGGCGAACATGATGCCGAACATCACCAGTACCGAACCCATATACAGGCCGCCGTTGACCAGCGAGAACGCCCCGATCGCACAGCACCCGAACGCGAGAACACCACACGCTATTGTCGTAATCTTCTTGATCATTTTCTTCTCCTTTTTTCATTCTTTTTTTGTGGCCCCCGGCGATGGCCAGGGGCCTGTTATTTCATTGTCGGCCGACTAGCCCCACAGGTCGTCCAGGTCGTTTTTCGCAACCTTGGCGGAGTGTTCGAGATCGCGCAGCCGGTCGCCGATGCCCAAGGTGTCCAGGATCGCGTCCTGCGCCTTCTTTTCGCCGTCGATGATGCCGAGTTCGCGTCCGTGACTGAAAGCGTCCTGGAGGGCCGGGAAGACGGCCAGGACCGTTGCCAGCGTGAGGTCGCCTGGGAGCCTGGCGGACCGGAGGAGGGTCTTGTCGATCCTCCTGAGCCCGGTGCGCTCGATCTTCCACGAAGCCGGCGCCTTATAGAACGAGAAATGCTTTACGCTCTCTTCGATCGTCACCTTCGGACATGCGGTGATTGCGATATCCGGCAGGTAGCAAATCGTGATCCTGACCGGAGTGCCATCCGCACCTCCGTATGCCACGGCAGCCGTTTCCGCGTCGTATCCGAACACGTCGCTGTCCCTGTTCTCGACCTCGAGTTCGTGGACCCTGTCCGTTGCTCCTGTCGCCAAAATGCTGTTTCCGTTTTCCTTATTCATCTTCATCTTTTTCTCCTTTTTTGCTGTTTTGGTTTCGGTTGTGGCCCCCGTTGCCGGGGGCCGGTTGATCCTCTTTGCCTCTGCCTAGAACGCGCTCCCCATCGCTTCGATTGCCTTCATGACAACCTTCAGGGGCAGCCGCCCGTCGAAGTTCGCCACGATTTCGCCGTCCCTGAACGATGCCGACCACTCTCCGCTCCAGTCGACGACCCAGGCGATTCCGGCGTCGAACGAATACCTCTTGTTTCCGAACAGTGCGTTGAACTCCTTCGCGTTCAGTTCCGCACGCGCCTCGTTGAAGGCGTCAATCCTCTGTTGCCTGATGTCGAAATGCTTCTTCATTCCCATTCTCCGTTTTTTACTTTTTCCGCCCATCCGTCTGAATAAGTTGTTTCACATCTTATTGAGCGATTTCAACTTTTTAGCCAAACTTTTCACAATCAGAAAAACGCCTGGGCCTCACCGGTTTTTGCCATCAAAGACCACGCCGAACGGCCTGACACGAAAGTTTTTTTCGTGCTACTTTTGACAATCGCTTGAGAGAAGTGAGCAATGAAGGAAGGAAGGAAGGAAGGAAGGAAGGAATGGGAAAGGCCCAAGGCGACGGCCAGGGGCCTGTTCCGACTACGCACCGGCCCCGGAAACGAAATCCAGGACACGCCTTACATGCTCCTCACCGTGGACCTTAACCTCTTCCCTGAGGTTGCTTATCAACCGCGCATCCTCCGGAGACAGCTGCACGACCCCATCGATCTCTATCGTCGCCGAATGCGTGACGCTCTCCGACGTTTTGACAGCGACATCCGGCGGCCATGCGCCAACGACACCGAACCCGTCGTCTGCGAGGTCAGGCTCCGGCTCCGGCACGATTCCGACGACCGCCGTCACAGTCCGAAAACCATTGCGCAACACGATCGAGATACCGGCCTGTATGATCGTGCCCGGAGCCAGGCGCACGGTCTGCGCCCCGGTCGCCAGATCCCCTTCATCGCACGTGTCGTTGACCAGCGGCCTGGAACGGCCGGACAGGACGACGTTGTTGTGCTTGCTCACGTAGCACTGGCCATGAACGACACAGGCCCAGGTTTTGACCTCATCGACGTCTGGCAACCAGTCCTTCTCTCGGCCTCGGCCGTCAACGAACCGAACATCAGGCCTTACCGTGACCGGCACGAGCCTATCCTGCGCGGCGGCGGCGGAGGCATCCGGACCACCAAAAATCCCCTTGATCATTTCCCTGCTCAATTCCATCTTTTTTCTCTCCGTTTTTCTTTGTGGCCCCCAGCCTCCTTTGGGGGCCTGTTGAACTATCCGCGGTTCTCGCTTTCGATGAGCCCCTCTTCAATCCACCTATTCAATCCCTTGCTGAAAACACCTTTTACCGCCGGTCGATTGTTGAACCGCTTGGTCTTCATCCATCCAAGCTCTCCGTGGCGGTCAGACGTGTATGCCCCGGAAAGCGTGGACCCGATGACGAACACCACACTGTCAGTGTAGTCCCCGTATAATTCCAGGGCGTTGATATCGAGTCCGTAAATGCTGACGTCGATTTTCCCGGCTCCGCAGTTGTCGATGCAGTGGCTAAAGCAATCGTTGTGCTCGCGCAGACTCACTCCGCCATAGATAATGTCCTTGATGTAAGTGCTGGACGAATAGCCGTTGGGATGGTGAAACCGCATGTCCATGGTGTCCCATTCCTCGTCATAGCCAAGTCCCTGAAAATCTCCATTGATGCGCCGATCCATTTCTTCATCTCCTTGTTTCATGGGGTTTTCCCCGCCCCATGCCTAAGTTATTTCACATCAAAACGAGCAATTTCAACTGTTTACAATAATATTTTTTACGCTATAACCCAAACACAAAACACCCTGGCGCTGACCGGTTTTTGTTGATTTGGAAACGACAAAAAGCGGTAACACGAAAAAAAAGATTTTATGCGCTTGAAAAAGTGGTGGGGAATTGGGGAAATGGGAAAGGACAAGGAAAATGAAAAGAAAAAGGCCCCCGGAAAGGGGGCCTGAAGGAGGGCGCGACGGCTTGACGGGGATCAGTCGTCGGCCGGGGGGGACGTGGGAGACTTGTGGTCGGGGTCGCGAACGTGGCGGACGATCAGGAAATCGAAAAACTTGCTGCCGTGACCGTCGAGGCGATATTGTCCGGCGAGGAGGCGGAGGTGATGGCAGCGTGGCGATGTGTCGACCTCGTAATGCGGCTCACGGCCGCGAAGATACCCGCGAACTTTGACCGGATTTCCGCAGTAAATACAACGGGTTTTGATCGTTGCCGGGCCGTCGTTTGGGATTACTTTGCGGACCTCGGTCAGGTCGGGGAGGGCTTCAAAGCCGGTCATCTCGAAGCCGGCTTTGTAGACGGTCGCCGGCGTTACAATCGGCGATCGGAGGCATTTTTTTGCGAGTGCTTCATAGTGCTCGATCGCGTCGATTGATGCGACGCGACCGGTATATTTAGCGATATGACGGCCGTGAACGGTGTCGTCGAGGAGGCAGGTGGCAGAGGCGTCGGTCGTCAGGACGGCCGGGTGGCCAATATCATATCCAGGGAGGTCGTGAAAATGGACAGTGCCGTGGAGCTGGAGGATGCGAAGTTTTTGCATCAGGTCGACGATATTTTGGCCGTCCCAGAGGAGGTTTTGTGGGCGGATTCCGCCTGGGATCAGTCCCTGGCTTTTGAGATAGTTGACGGCGCATCCGAACTCGTTGACCGGCATCCCATGGGTTGAGATTGCAAGGTATCCTGACCGGATATTGATCTCTGCTGCGAGGTCTTCCGGGACGGAGAACAGTTCTGGCCATGAGCAATAGATCTCCTGCTGATAAGCGTCATGCTTGTCGATTTCCCCGTTTTCCAGCGCCCCTGGGCGGCGTGATTTTCGTATTAGTTTTTCCATAATTCCTTCCTCCTTTCTAAAAGTCGTCGACAGCCGCCCGGAGCATGTCGCCAAGATTTTTTTCTCGTTTCCGACCAGACAGCATTGCGCCGCTAAAAATATCGAAAACCAAGGCCCGTTTTTCAGAACGCTGAACAGCGTCGTTATGCGCTTTGACGATATACGCCGGAGCACCGTCGGCTGGTTCCCAAAGTTCAACTGGAAACGTGACGTAATGAAGTGAGCCACGGTCTGGCAGGAATTCGGCGACAATATCTCCGCTATCTTCGAGATAAAGTCGAATCCCCGAAAACAGTTCTGACATTGAATACCTTGCGGTGACACCGGCCCTGACCAACTCGGCGAAGATCGTCTCGTCGAGAACAACGTGTTTCCTGCTTATTTCGCACATAGTTAGCACTCCATGTTGGCAACTATTTCAAGAAGAGCGTCTTGGTTGTCGAACACCTCGTCACGAGACAGCGCGATCTCCTCCTGGACCTGCGGATCAGTGGTGATCAAAGCCGAAGTCGTATCGAACCAGGTAAACACCCGGCCAACATGCCTCCCACTCATGGGATCAAACGAAATCTGGAGATGGTAAAAGACGGCCCCAGGAACGGCGACCAACGTCTCGCTGATGACGAGATCGTCAACCGTCGGAAGCGCCGCAATCAGCGATCTGCGATCTTCTGCGGCGGCAATCCGCTCAACTTCAGCTTCCAAAAAATCTGATATCCGCATCAAACCCCCGTCGTTTGCGGTTACCGGCCAGGACTGGCCGACGAAGCCAAAGCATAGCTCGATTTCGTCGGGCGTCAACGAGAGAAAAGAAATAAAAAGAGGGAGTTAGACTCTTGTTAATCGGTGCGGGTGGTTATGATATTTGGCGGTGGCCAGGGGGTGGCACGGAGAGTGGAGGACGCTTCAGGTCTGGCCACCGAGAATGGCGGTTACACGATGGTTACACTGTTGTGCTTGTGTAACCGGCATGTGTAACCAAAGAAAAGGGCACTTACAACTTTATGCTGTAAGTGCCCGTAATCTCTGGTCGGGATGACTGGATTCGAACCAGCGATCTCTGCGTCCCGAACGCAGCGCTCTACCAGACTGAGCCACATCCCGATGCACGTGAGGAGAGGTGTTTAGCGTAGCCCTGATGAAAAGGCAAGGGAAAATTTCAATCAAAGTTAAGGTTGTGGACAAAGAGGCAAAAGCCACTTAAGGTCGGAAATTGAAAGACAAAATGACATCCTGCCGAGCCTGAATCGGTTGCTGGCGTACGTTTGCGGGGGATTTTCCGCAGTCCCGGGGGCTCCCCCGGGGGGTGGAAATTCGCAATATGCCGTTTTCCAAGGAGTTGCATACGTGATTAAAGTTCTCGTCGTTGATGATTCCGCATTCATGCGCAAGGCCATCAGCACGATGCTCGACAAGGACCCCGACATCTCCGTGGTGGGGGTGGCCCGCAATGGGCGGGAAGGGCTGGACATGGTGCGTCGGCTCGACCCGGATGTCGTGACCATGGACATCGAGATGCCCGAGATGGACGGTCTGACCGCCCTGCGGCACATAATGATGGAATCACCCCGGCCCGTGCTCATGGTCAGCTCCCTGACCACCGAAGGTGCGGAGTCCACCCTGAAGGCCATGGAGCTCGGCGCCGTGGACTTCATTCCCAAGCAGCTTTCCAAGGTGTCCCTCGACATCATCAAGATCGAGCGGGATCTCATCGAGAGGGTCAAGACCGTGGCCGCCAGGAAAATGCGCCACACCGCCGCTCGATCCGCCCGCAGGACGCCTCGGCCCGTGGCCGCGCCCCGGGTGGGCGGGCGTCCCCAGCGCGACGTGGTGGCCATCGGCGTTTCCACCGGCGGTCCGCCCGTGGTCCAGAAAATTCTTTCTTCGCTGCCCGCTGATTTCCCGGCCGGCATCGTTATCGCCCAGCACATGCCCGCTGCCTTTACCGGCCCGTTCGCGGCCCGACTCGACGGGGTAAGCAAAATCAAGGTCAAGGAAGCCGAGAGCGGCGACATCCTCAGGCCCGGCCACGCGTTTGTGGCTCCCGGCGGCAGGCATATCGTCCTCGATCAGAAGATCAGCCGCATTGAGATCGTGGTCACGGACGAGCCCGCCGAAGCCCTTTACAAACCCTCCGCCAACGTGCTTATCAGCTCGGTGGCCGAGGCTGTGGGGCGACGCGGGCTCGGCGTCATCCTGACCGGCATGGGCAACGACGGGTGCGAAGGCGTCCGCGATCTCAAGGCGAAGGGCGGGCGGGCCCTGGCCCAAAGCGATTCCACCTGCGTGGTCTACGGTATGCCGAAGGCCGTGGTGGAGGAGAACCTGGCGGACGAAATAGTGGATCTCGACGACATGGCCGAGTCCATTCTGGCTAATCTTTACAAGTAACAAACGACCCGCGAACCGGAAGGGGGGAGGTCTGACGTCATGGCGGATTGTACCGAATATTTGGCCTTGCTGAGCAGCGACAACAAGGAGATTGTCCGGGAGAGCGCCTTCAGGGCAGGCGAGGACAACTGTGTCGAGGCCGTGCCCAGGCTGGCCGAGCTGCTCAAGACCCATCATTTGGGCATCCAGGAGGCCGTGGACAGCTCCCTGCGCAAGATCGGCGGCCGGGAGACCGTGGGAGCGGTCATACCGCTGCTGCGCTCCGACGAGGCCTCCGTGCGCAATCTGGCCATGGACATCCTTCGCGAGGTGGGCAACCAGGACATGCCGTCGCTTATTGATCTGACCCTGGACGACGACCCGGACATCCGTATTTTCGTGGCCGATATTCTCGGCTCCACCGGGAGTCTCCTGGCGGTTCAGCCTCTTTGCGAGGCCCTGCTTGGCGATCCCGAGGTCAACGTTCGCTATCAGGCCGCCGTGAGCTTGGGCGAACTCGGCATGGAGGACGCCATTCCATGTTTGAATCAAGCCATCAATGACGAGGAGTGGGTTCAGTACTCCGTGATCGAGGCTCTGACCAAGATCGGGCATACCAGCTCGGTGGATGCCCTGGTCAAGGCCCTGGACGGCGCCTCCGATCTGGTCGCTTCCATGATAATCGATTCTCTTGGCGAGATGGGCAACGTCAAGGCCGTGACCATGCTCCTCAGGCGGATTGCCGATTCCCCCACGGCTCTGCGCAACAAGATCGTCAAAGCCATCGTCAAGATTCTCGGCGGCAAGTCCCTGACCCTGCTCAGCGATGAGGAACGGGAGCGGTTCAGGCAATACCTGCTGGTGGCTTTGCAGGATGAGGACGAGGAGATTCAGGACGCGGCCATTCAGGGACTGGCCTACGTGGGCGGCGAGGACGCTTCCGCAGGCATCCTCAGTATCGCCGGAAAGTTGGATCAGGATCGCGACCACGACCGGCTGGAGCTGATTATCGGTTTTCTGGCCCAGATCGGCCTGACCGAGGCGCTCAAGACCGTGCTGCTCGGCGAGGACCAGGACGAGGCCCGCGTGGCCGTGCAGGTTCTTTCCCATATCGCTCCGAATGCCTGCACCCTGGACAACTGTGTCTGCCAGGTGCTCATGGAGGCATTCTGGAAGGCCTCTCTGCCCGTGCAGCGGCAGATCGTCGGCGTAGTGGCCGCCAAGGGCGAGGAGCAGACAAAGGATTTCTTCATCAAGGTTCTCAACGAGCATCAGGACGGCACCGTGCTGAAGAGCGCGGTCTATCTGCTTGGCGAGAAGCTCAGGCTGCCCGAGGTGGTGGACCGGATTTTTCCGCTCATGGAGCATCAGTACGACGATGTGAAGGAGGCCGCGCTGGATGCGTGCATCGCCATCGGCGGCCCCGATGTTCAGGCCCATTTCCAGGAAATGTTCGGAAGTTCCGAGTCGATCAATCGGCTCATGGCCGCTTACGCCCTGGGCAAGCTCGGGCCCATGGAGAATCTTGATATCCTGACCCAAGCTGCGGAGGACGAGGTCCCGGACATCCGCAAGGTGGCCGTGGAGGCCCTGGCCGCTTCCGGCGGCGACGACGCGGTCTGGCGGCCCTTGGTCCTGCACCGGCTGTTTGACGAGAGCAAGGACGTTCGTTTGACGGTCGTTGAGATCATGGGACGCCACTATGACCGGGATATGGTCCCCCATCTTCTGGATGCCCTGAACGACGAGGACGACTGGGTCAAGATTCGGGCCATGGACGCCCTGGGCGAGCACGCCACTGTCGAGGCCGTCCCGCTCATGATCGACATGCTGGACAACTCCAATCGGTTCGTGGTCATGAAGGCTGTCGAAGCCCTTGGTAACATCGGCGGCAGCGAGGCCTTCGCGGCCTTGTTGGAAGTAACCAACCGCGACGAGTACGAACTGGTCAGCGCGGCCGAAGAAGCCATCTCCAAGATTCAGGAAATGTAGGAGCACTTCACAGGAATGTCGTCTCTCTTTTCGAAAACCATATCCCTCGGCAAGGAACTCAAGATCACGGATCAGGAGTTCTCCAATCTGCGGGATTTCATTTATGCCGAATGCGGCATCTATATCGCGGACAATCGCAAGTATCTGTTGGAAAACCGACTTGGGAACCGGCTCAAGAAGCTCAACCTGAAGAATTTCGACGAATACTACAATCTGCTTCGGTTCGACCCGGCCAAGGGTGCGGAGATGAAAAAGCTGTTCGAGGTCATCACCACCAACGAAACCAGCTTTTACCGCAACCCGCCCCAGTTGAAGGTCTTTCAGGAAGAGGTGCTGCCTCACGTCCTCGACTCTTGCCGGAAGAAGGGCAGGAGGCTTCGGTTGTGGTCGGCCGGTTGCTCGACCGGCGAGGAGCCCTATACCATCTCCATCATTCTTCGCGAGATGCTCAAGGCGGAACTCGCTTCCTGGGACATTCGCATCACCGCCAACGACCTTTCCGAACGGGTGTTGGAGTCGGCCCGGCGGGGAGTGTACAACGACTATACCCTGCGGACCGCGCCGGAGGAGATCGTCGCACGCTACTTCGACCGCGACAACGGACAGAACAAGATCAAGCCCGAGGTCAAGCGGCTCGTTAGCTTCGGGCAGATCAACCTCAAGGACCGGATGCAGCTCAGGCGTGTCGAACGTTCGCAGATAGTTTTCTGCCGGAATGTCATTATTTATTTCGATGACGAGATGAAAAAGCGGGTTATCAACGCCTTTTACGACAACCTGCTTCCGGGCGGTTATCTGGTCATCGGCCATTCCGAGTCGCTGCACAACATTACCCGTGCGTTCAAGCCCATTCACTATCCTGGTGCCATCATTTATCAGAAGGAGGAGTAGGACGTGTTCCGTGAAGGATTTGATGTGGTGACGCCTGCCGTGCTAATAAGGGGGAGTTATGCCTAAACATATTCTGATAGTGGACGATTCAAAAACCGTTAGGAACCTTGTGGCCTTCATCATGAAGAAGGAAGGTTTCAAGGTGACCACGGCCGAGGACGGACTGGACGGCCTGGAGAAGTTGTACAGCCTGTCCGAGGTGGATTTGATCGTGTCGGACGTGAACATGCCCCGCATGGACGGGCTGACATTCATCAAGACCGTCAGGGAACAGGCCGCGTACAGGGATATCCCCATCGTGGTGCTGTCCACCGAGGGCCAGGACAAGGATATCCAGACCGGATTGACCGTGGGCGCGAATCTGTACATGATCAAACCCGCCCAGCCGGAGAAACTTGTTCGAAACGTCAAGATGCTGCTGGGGTAGCCGTTTGTTTTTCAACGGCGTGACAATGCAATCGATGCGGCGGGCGAAAGGCCGAACGGCCGCACTGCCGCAAAAGGAATCTCGATGAGCCAGGACTTTCTCGATCCGGAAATCTTGTCCGATTTTTTCGCTGAAGCTAAAGAGCATTTGGAGACCATCGAGCCCAATCTGCTCGAACTGGAGAAGAGCCCGGACAACCTCGGCCTTCTCAACGAGATATTTCGGCCCATGCATTCCCTCAAGGGGGCGTCGGGCTTTCTCGGCCTGAACAAGATAAACGGGCTGGCCCACAAGGCCGAAAACATTCTGGATGAATTGCGCCAGGGCTCCATGCGGGTGACCGGTTCCATCATGGACCTGATCCTCTCGGCGACGGACGCCTTGCGGACCATGGTGGACAACCTGGAGACCAGCGGCGTCGAAGGGGATGTGGACACCGCGCCCATCATCGCGCGGATCGAGGCGGCGCTGCTTGGCGAGCTTCCGGAAGAGGGCGGCGTTGCGCCGGTCGAAGCCGGGGGCGAACCTGTCGTCGAAGCGCCTGTCATCGAGGCCGCCGCCAACCCAGAACCCGTACACCTTGAACCGGAACCCGTCATGACGGGCGAAGCCGGAGATGCCGATATGACCGCTTTTAATCCGCAGCCCGATCCTGATTTCGATCCTTCTCCCTATTCGCTGACAACCGTGGGCGAGGGGCATCTGGCCGACTTTCTTGAAGAGGCGCACGAGATCGTCGAGAATCTGAACCGATGCCTTCTGGCTTTGGAGGGCGATCCGGGCGGCAACGACGAACTTATCAACGATACATTCCGCTATTTCCACAACCTCAAGGGCAACAGCGGCATCATCGGGTTCAAGGAACTCAACTCCCTGACGCACGAAGCCGAAACCTTGTTGAACCGGGTTCGCAAAGGCGAGATCGCCTCCGGCCAGGGGCTTATCGATCTGCTCCTGGCGACCGTGGACCTCATCGAGGCTTTGGTGGGCAAGGTCGACTTGGAGAATGGTCGGGTGGAGCCGCTTGATACAAGCGTCATGGTTCAGGTCCTTCGGAAGGTTACCGAGGACGGCAGCGTGGACGCAGTGGCCGGAGCCGTGCCTGTGGGCAGGCAAGCCGGCGAGGCGGTTGCCGAATCTGCCGGGGAAGCCGGGGCCTCGAAGTCAGCCCCTGTCGCCGAGTACGATCCCGAGGATGTGACCCTGTTCATCCAGACCATCGAGCAGCAGTTCGAAGCCGTGACGGTCGCCTTCCGGCTTCTTCGTGAGGATTCCGGGCAGAAGGATATCATCGACGGCCTGTACAGGGCTTTTCAGACCATCCAGAATTCCACGGGTTACATGGGATTCGACGAGATCAAGGAATACGCGGCCCGGACGGTGGGGCTGGTGGATCAGGCCCGCAACTCGGACATGGATTTTTCACTGATGCTCGACATCCTGGAGCAAGAGTACGCCATCCTTCGGGTATGATTATGGCGGCCATCAAAACTTTGCCCGGCGACCCCGAGATTGAAGCCTCGCAGGAGCCTGTTTCCGGGACCGAGCCCAAGCCTGTCGAGGCCGTTGTTTCGGCTTCGGAACCTGCCATAGCGGCGGAATCCGCACCGGTGCGGACTTCCGAGCCCCGTGCCGAGGCCAAGCCCGCTCCGGTCGAGCGGCCCACGGCCAAGTCGCAAGGCGAGCCCGTTCCCGCGGCAAGGAACGCCGCGTCCATGGTTCCGGCCAAGAATGGCGGTGCTCAGCCTCCGGTCAAGCCCAAGGCGTCAAGCACGATCCGCGTGGACCATCACAAGCTGGATCACCTCATGAACGTCATCGGCGAGCTCATCATCAACCGCAACCGCTACGCCATGCTTGCCCGCGCTTTGGAAGAAGGGCAGGAGGACGTGCACGTGGTGGCGCAGCAGCTCACCGAGACCACATACGCCATGGCCCGCATTTCCGACGACCTGCAGGATACGATCATGAAGGTCCGTATGGTGCCGGTGCAGACCGTCTTTTCCCGCTTCCCCCGTCTGGTTAGGGACTTGAGCCGCAAGTCCGGCAAGCAGGTGGAATTGATAATGGAAGGCGAGGAGACCGAGTTCGACAAGTCCGTGGTGGAGGAAATCGGCGATCCGCTGGTTCACCTGGTCCGCAACGCTGTCGACCATGGCCTTGAGGACGAGGAGACCCGTATCGCGGCGGGCAAGAAGCCCAAGGGCCACGTTTGGCTCCGCGCCTACCACAAGGGCAATTCCGTGGCCATTGAAGTGGAGGACGACGGCAGGGGCATGGACCCGGAAAAGCTCCGCCAGGTGGCTGTGCGCAAGGGGGTCATCACCCCGGAAGAGGCCAATGCCATGGATGACCGCGAGGCGCTGGACCTCATCTTCGCGCCGGGCTTCTCCTCCGCCGAGAAGGTCACCGACATTTCGGGGCGCGGCGTGGGCATGGATGTGGTCAAGACCAATATCAAGAACCTCAAGGGCAGCGTGAACACCCAGTCCGAGGTGGGCAAGGGCAGCAAGCTGACCCTGACCCTGCCGCTGACTCTGGCCATCATCGACGCGCTTATGGTTCAGGTGGCGGGCGACACCTTCGCCATTCCCTTGGACGCCGTGTCCGAGACCACCAAGATCGAGGTGGAAAAGCTCTCCGACATCAACAATCGCAAGGCCGTCACCCTGCGGGGCGAGGTCCTCGGTATCGTCGAGCTGGCTGAACTGCTCGACATGCCCCGGTCCATGGACGAGCGCGATGTTCTGCCCATGGTCGTCATCCAGGATAACGACCGGCGGCTCGGCTTGGTCGTTGACCGGCTCCTCGAAAGGCAGGAGATCGTCATCAAGCCGCTTGGCCAGTATCTTAACAATTTCAATCTCAAGGGGCTGTCCGGCGCGACCATCATGGGCGACGGCTCGGTAGTCCTCATTCTCGATCCGCACGAAATCTACAGCCTCTCCACACAACTCGGCCGCAGGGAGCCGCTTGTCGTGGCCGGGGCCGTTTCGGGCCGTTAAAAAGAACCTCCTGCTGCAGGAGGACGGAAGAGGGAAAGCCCGCAAGGGGTTTTCCCTCTTTTCTTTTTGGGATTATGGCCATGCATATCCGGCGTTGGAAGCGTCGGTATTATGGAGTCTCAACGGTTTCGGCTGTCGGTCGGAGCGCATGAAAAAAGGCCGGGGAGTGATCGCTCCCCGGCCTTCTTGTCGTCTTGCGCCGTTCGGTTACATCATGGTCACGAAGTTGATGAACAGGGTGACGTTGAGGGCGTGCATGACCCAGAACAGGGCTACCGCCAGGAAGGCCAGACCCTTGAGGCGCAGAGGGGA
Source organism: Pseudodesulfovibrio thermohalotolerans (assembly GCF_021353295.2). Lineage (NCBI taxonomy): Bacteria > Pseudomonadati > Thermodesulfobacteriota > Desulfovibrionia > Desulfovibrionales > Desulfovibrionaceae > Pseudodesulfovibrio > Pseudodesulfovibrio thermohalotolerans. Next base: position 1,637,089 of record NZ_CP120635.1, read on the forward strand.
TTCGCTACGGCCCATGAACAGCCAGATGAAGGCGCAGATCGCGCCGATGGCGACCAGCGCGACCCAGACGAAGGCGAGCGGGGTCCCCAAGACAAGGGTTTTGACGTCTTCGGGCAGCCTGGAAAAGAGCCAGCCCTGGCAGGCCAGGAAACCGATCATGGGCAGCAGAGACCAGCGGGCGGCGATGCGCAGGGCGAAATTGTAGTAGTCGCGTCCGAAGTCGTCCTTTTTCCTGCGGACGATGACGTAGGCGAGGCTCAGCGCGGCGGCGGCCGACAGGAGGAGCAGGGCGTACATGGCCGACATGGGCAGGGCGAGGATGGTCGTGCTGGACAGGGCGTCCACGGCGGGTTCGGCCTGTGAGAAATTGATGGCCAGCTTGGCCGGGAGGATGATGGCCAGCCCGATGAAGGCGCCCAGAGAGGCCAGTATTCCAAGAGCGATGTGGGCCGCCTTGGCGTTGCGCAGCTTTTTCCAGGTCAGGAAATAGATTAGTCCGGCGACCACGAACACACCCAGGGCGGTCAGGCCGTTGAAGAAGGGCGAACCGGGAGTTATGTAGGCGGCGTAGAGTTCAGGGAACCTGGTTATGGTGATGCCCATGGAGGCCCCGCAGATGAGAATCAGGGCAATGGTCAGGATAAGGCCCATACCTGCGGTTTGTTGGCCGTATTTGTCGAAGAAGACCTTTTTCCGGGTCTTGGCGGTGAGTTCCGCCAGGAGGGCGATGGCCGGGCTGCCAAGAGCGGCCATGCAGAGTAGGCTGAAAAAGGCGGGGGCCAGCATGTAGCCGACGAGAACCAGGGTTTCTTGGGTGTTCATTATCGATGGACTCCGGTAGGGTTGCCGAGGCGAGACCGTGCCCCGTGGGCGTTTTTTTGCCTGAAAAACGTGTTGCGCGCAAGGGCGCATTTTCCGGGCTAAATGGACGTGGCCTATCTGATTCCTTGCAAAAAATCAGTGTATCGCCTATTGCCTATGAAACGTCCAAACAAGACTGCGCGGAGATTCCTGCTGATGAAATGCCTGAAACTTCTTCTGGTTGCTTTGACCTGTCTGCCGTTGGTCGCCTGCGCCGCTACCGGCAAAAACGCCGGGACCGAGGCGGCGAGCACGGAGTGGCGCATTCAGAGTCTTGAAGAGAGCTTCCTCAATTTCCGCGAGCAACAGCGAAAGATGGCCGACGAGGACGCCTTGGAACGTCGAAAGCTCGAAGAGCGCATTGCCGCCGCCGAGGTCGAATTGGCCACACTGCGCACAGGTCAAGCCGGGAGCGTTGCCGCATCGGCCGAAGACACATCCGGCGATGCCCCTTGGGCCGAGGATCTCAAGCCCGATGAAAACGGTTGGGTGGAAGGCGTCAAGCCCGTGGAGGAGGGAACGTCCGCTGTGAAAAGCGACGCGGAGCAGCCGTGGGCCAAGGTGCCCGGACCTGCCCAGACATCGCCCGAATCCGAGACAAAGGCTTCCGTCCCGGCCAAAGCGGCGTCCAAGGCCGCTTCGAAACCGACTCCCAAGCCCGCGCCTGCATCGGATCCAAAGACTCTTTATGAGCGGGGATATGCCCGGTACAATGCCGGCGACTATGCCGGGGCGCGGACCGTTTTTGATGATTTCGTGGCCCGGTACCCGAACGACAAGCTCGCGGCCAATGCTTTGTACTGGAAGGGGGAGACCTACTATTCCGAACGGAATTATCCCCAGGCCATCCTGGCTTTCAAGGAAGTCACGGGCAAGTTCCCCAAACACGACAAGGCCGCTGCGGCTTTGCTCAAGATCGGCATGTCTTATGACCGGGTGGGCGACCCGGACAACGCGATTTTCTACCTGCGCGCGCTGGTAGAGGACTTCCCCAAGTCCTCTGCCGCCGGGCTTGGCCGCAAGGAGTTGGCCAGGCTGGGCGGCTAATCCGCCGTCCCGCCCAGGCGTGTCCGAGGGCCGGTTTCCCTGTCCGGGAACCGGCCTTGTCGTTTCCGAAGAGGTTTGGCTGGGTTTATGGACCTGCAACGAGAATTCTTCGCCTGTCTGGCTCTCAAGCACACCCCGGGGGTAGGGGCCAAGGTCTGGCGCGAGCTTTTTACCGTCTATCCGAGCGCGTACGACGCCGTGCAGGACGCGGCCTCCTGGCATGACCGGGAGTTGTCGTCTCGTGCCCAGGCCAGGGCCTGTGCACGGGAAGTTTGGCGCGAGAAGGCCGAGACGGAGTTTCGGGAGGCCCGGCGGCTGGATATGGACGTGGTCACCTGGTTCGATCCCCGGTTTCCCGCTTCCCTCAAGGAAATTCCCGATCCCCCGGCCCTGCTTTACGTGCGCGGAGACACGACCCTGCTGGGCAATCCCGGCGTGGCCGTGGTCGGAGCCAGGGAGTGTACCCGCCTCGGCCTGGAAACCGCCGGGAAGATCAGCGCGCAGCTTTCTAGGATAGGCATTACGGTTATTTCCGGCCTGGCGCTCGGCATTGACAGGCAGGCCCACCTGGGCGGCCTCAAGGGTGTCGGGTCCTCCATAGCGGTGCTCGGCTGCGGCCTGGATGTGGACTATCCCCAGGGCAACCGTGATGTGCGCCGCGAACTTTACGGCAAAGGCCTTGTCGTCAGCGAGTTCGCTCCGGGGATGGAGCCGCGCGGCAGGCATTTCCCGGTGCGCAACCGGCTTATCAGCGGGTTGTCGCTCGGCGTGTTGGTGGCGGAAGCCGCCCATAACAGCGGTAGTTTGATTACCGCCCGGTTGGCAGGCGAGCAGGGCAAGGACGTCTTCGCTGTTCCGGGGCCCCTCGGCCAACCGACTTTTACGGGTTGCCATAGGCTTATCAAGCAGGGAGCGGCGCTTGTGGAATCCGCTTCGGATATCGTCGAGATTTTGCGTTTCGATTTCGCCCGCGAGTTGGCCGAAGTCCCTGATCCCGATCCCGATGCCGAGGACACGGGGGTTGACGTGGCCCGTGCCGTGGTCAAAAAGAAGAAAGCGTCCGCTGTGCCGGATGGCGGCGGGGAGCGGAAGCCTCGGAAGCGGCCGCCCTTGGCGGAACGGGAGGCGATGGTTTTGAGTGCGGAGGAGAGTCGGATCATGGATCTTCTCAATGCCGCCGACAAGATGCACATAGATGCCCTGGGGCGGGAGCTTGGCTGGGATTCGGCCACGGTCAGCCGCGTGCTTCTTATATTGGAAATGCGCGGTGCGGTGAGTCAACTGCCCGGTATGTGGTATCTTGCCCGTGAAGAATAATTATTTGGGGATAGTATGGATTGGAAATTACTCGCAACCACCTTTGGCACGCTGTTCGTGGCCGAGCTCGGAGACAAGACGCAGCTTGCCTGTATGCTCATGACGGCCAAGACCCAGAAACCCTGGACCGTGTTTCTCGGCTCGTCCCTGGCGCTGGTCCTGGTCAGTTTTCTCGGAGTCATGTTCGCACAGTTCGTCTGCCAGTATATTCCGCCCGAGATCATCAAGAAGATTGCCGCCGTGGCTTTTGTGGTCATGGGTTGTTTGATTTTCTTTGATAAGATTTGATTAAGCGGGGTTGTGGGACGCGCGGCCGCAGTGTATTTGGATTATCGAGGCCGCAGTCCTCGCAATGAGTCGCCATGCAGAAAATACCCATCAATCTCGCAGCACCCGGCATGAAGCTGGCCAAGCCCGTCACCAAGGAGGGGGGCATGACCATCATGGCCGAAGGTATGGAACTGACCGAAAGCCTCATTTCACGGCTTGAGGCCATGAAAATCGAGCGTATTACCGTGCAGGGCCATCCCGTGGAAATGGGCGGGGCCGGTGCCGGAACGCGCTGGGGCGAGCGGCGGGATCGTCTGGACCACCTTTTCAGGCGGTATTCTGGCGATAAGTGGATGACGCGGGTCAAGGAGCGTATGCGTCAGTATTTCCAGATCAAGGCCGCCGCTCAGGAAGCGAAGATAAAGACTGCGCAACAGCCGGACGTTGCCGGGGAAGGGGAGTCTTCCGAAAAAGGCGGAGAGGGCGCATGAGCATGGACGACGATCTCAAAACCCGGATCAAGGGCGAGATATTGCAGGTCAAGGATCTGCCGACCCTGCCGCAGGTGCTGGACAAGGTAACTCGGCTGGTGGAGGACCCCGACGCATCGAGCGAAGCCATCGCCAAGGTCATCGCCACAGACCAGGTCCTTTCCGCCAAGGTCCTCAAGATGGTTAACTCGCCCATCTACGGTTTCCCCGGACGTATCAGTTCCATTCAGCACGCCCTGGTGCTGCTCGGTTTCAACGTCGTGCGTGGCATCATTATTTCCACCTCGGTCTTCGACATGATGGTTCAGGCCATGAAGGGGCTGTGGGAGCACTCCCTCGGCTGCGCCACGGCCTGCAACATCATTGCCCGCCGGGCCGGTTTCGAGGACCCGGAGGAGTATGCCGTTGCCGGGTTGCTTCACGATTTGGGCAAGGTGGTCACCGCCGTGCAGCTTCCGGACACCCATGCGGCCATTCTGAAGGCGGTCGAAGCCAAAAATCTGAATTACTTTCAGGCCGAGAAGGACGTGCTCGGCTTCGGTCACGACCGCATCAACGCCTGGCTTGCCCGCCATTGGGGGCTGCCGCCGAATATTCGCGAGGCCATGACCCGCCATCATGCCCCGCAACTGGCCGAGTTCTACAAGCCCATGTCCTGCGTGGTCCATATCGGTGATTTCCTCGTTCGGCTTCTGGAGTTCGGCAACGCCGGGGACGACCAGACCGCCTACCTTCGTCCCGAGGCCCTTATCGAACTCAAATTCCGCATGAGCGACCTGGACAAGGTCATGGACGAGATGGCCGGACAGCTCCTCGAAGTCTCGGACCTGACCTTCTGATACAGCCCCGGGCATGTAACTGCGAGTCGCCTCTTGCACGGTTCGCATTCCCTCGGTTTGCGTCTCCCGGAACAGATTATTCCCGTTCCGAAACCAACATCCATTCCGTCTGCTGGTCGGCGGATTTCCGCCGATACATCTTTGTAGGTACGTAAAGAACGCATCATTTCCGTCTCGAAATGCCGTCTATTTTCGACGGAACAGGCGTGGTTTTTTTCGTGGATTACAATCGTTGAGGACATATTGGTTGAGTGGTCAATCAATCATGGCGGGCAGTTGTGAAAGGCCGTGTTTGCGATAGGGCGGGAGTTTTTTATGTCGAGGCGGCCCATACGTGTCGACTGTGTCGGCCATTGGCGTTTTGTCGCCGAGGTCTTTTTCGAATCGGCTGATTTCAGCCGACTAAAAAAGCTGTCATCCCGGCTGGTTCCAAATGATCCCGGTTTTTCCCTTTGATGACGGGCATGGCATGTCTGTTGCTCTCGGCTTTGTGGTTTCAGGTGTCAAAAGGGGCATGAAACCGACTGCGCGGCATGGTGCGGGTTCCCTGAACCCGTTGTTGGGGCAAGCGTATCCCTGATGCGTCGGCGCGCATGGCGGCCGCCTCTTTCCCCTTCGGGGGAGTTCAAGATGAGCGTAAACCGCGAGCGAGGAGCAATGAGTAGCAAGTTGAATAGCGGCGATAGGGCGGCTTACATCGGTTTTTTCGTAGGTCCGTTGGTTTTTGTGAGCATGTTGTTGCTGCCTCCGCCTTCGGGATTGAATATTCAAGCCTGGCGCGTGGCGGCGGTAACGGCCTTGATGGCCATTTGGTGGGTGACGGAGTCCATTCCGATTCCGGCCACCTCCCTGCTTCCCATTGCGCTTTTCCCGCTGCTCGGGATCATGAAGTCGAGCGCGGCAACATCGCCGTACGGCAACCATTTAATCTATCTTTTCATGGGCGGTTTCTTTCTGGCCGTGACCATGGAACGCTGGAACCTGCATAAGCGGGTCGCCATCCATACCATACGGCTGGTGGGAGCCAGTCCGGGGCGAATGGTGCTCGGATTCATGATCGCAACGGGCTTTTTGTCCATGTGGGTATCCAACACGGCCACCACCATGCTCATGATTCCCATCGGCCTGGCCGTCATCAAGCAGGCCACCGGCTTTGACGCGGGCATGATAAAGGCTTGTTCCTCCACCGGGCCGGAATCCAATTTCGGCAAATGTCTGATGCTCGGCATTGCCTATTCCGCTTCCATGGGCGGCGTCGCCACGATCATCGGCACCCCGGCCAATACCGTCATGGTGGGCATGATGGAGAAAATGTACGGCGTCCAGATCGGCTTCGGCCAGTGGATGCTGTTCGGGCTTCCGTTGGGCGTGAGCATGATGGCCGTCGCCTGGGTTTTGATGACCCGCGTGTTGTTTCCCATGGACGGCCTCGTCCTGACCGGCAGCGAGGAGATCATTGAAAGCGAGCTCCGCGCGCTCGGGCCGATGAAGCCTGAGGAAAAGCGGATCATCGCGGTCAGTTCCTTTGTCGCCATTTGCTGGCTCAGCCGCGGGTTTCTGGAAAAACTTTCGTTTATCAACGATTTTTTCCCGGATTTCAGTTTTGTGCATGACACCACCATCGGCATTATCGGCGCCTTGCTGATGTTCGCCATCCCAACCAACCTGCGCAAGAAGCAGTTCCTTCTGGACTGGCAGACCGCCGTTAAGATTCCCTGGAACGTGATCCTGCTTTTCGGCGGCGGGTTGGCCATCGCCAATGGATTCGCGAAAACCGGGCTGGCCGCCTACATCGCGTCGCTGTTGACCGGCCTGGACGGGTTGAACCTGATGCTGTTCGTGGCGATTGTGGTCTGGCTGACCACCCTGTTGACGGAAAGCACCTCCAATACCGCCACGGCCACGCTCCTGGTGCCTATCATGGGGGCTGCTGCTATCGCCCTTGGCGTGCACCCGTACGCCACCATAGTGGGCGCGGCCGTGGCGGCCTCCTTTGCCTTCATGCTGCCGGTGGCGACACCGCCCAACGCCGTGGTCTTCGGCAGCGGTTGTATCTCCGTCGGCCAGATGGTCAGGACGGGCATATGGTTGAATATGATCGGTACGGTCATGATTACGCTGTTCGTCCTTTATTTCCTGCCCATCGTATGGGGTATCGACCTCCACACCCTGCCGGAGTGGGCGGTAATCATAAAATAAGGATTCGCCTTCGGGGAAGTGAGCAGCTCCGGAGGAAGCCAATCAGGCGCGCCCCCTCTGCCCAACGGCGGAGGGGGTTTGTTTTGACCTCCCAGGCGGGTGGTGCTAGGTTCTCCATATGACCAATACCCTTGGAGATTCGCTGTTTCAACGCAAACAGACCGCCTTTCTGCTTTCTCCCGACAAGTCCCTGTCCGAGCTGTTGCAACGGCTCTGGTCACCGGATGTTTTGGAGTTTCGGGTTTTCGACAGGGGGGCGAGGGCCATTGAGCTCATGTTTACCGATCCGCCGGACCTGTTGGTGGTGGATGATAGGCTGACGGATATCTCCGGCCGCCAGGTCGCCAATCTGGTCAAGAGCGAGAATGTTTACCGTCAGCTCCCTGTTGTCCTGTGTCTGGACGCCGTCGAAGGAGAGGAGCCCTGGAACTGGAATCAGCTTGAGGTGGACGATTTTCTGGTGCGTCCTCTCGATCCCGCCGAGGTGCGCAATCGCATCAACCTGACCCTTTGCCGGGCCATGCGCGCACTGGACGCCAATCCCCTGTCCAAGCTGCCGGGCAACACCTCCATTATTCAGCGCATCCAGCAGCTCATCGACTCCGGCGACGACTTTGCCCTGGCCTATTGCGATCTCGACTATTTCAAGTCCTACAACGACAAGTACGGCTTTTCGCGCGGCGACGAGGTGCTCATGATGGCCGCGCGGGTCATCGTCAACACCATCCGCAGCTACCAGGGCGTGTCGAGTTTTGTCGGGCACGTGGGCGGCGACGACTTCGTGTTCATTCTGCCCTCGGACAAGGCCGAGGACGCCTGTAAACGGATTATCAAGGCATTTGACCAGATCGTTCCGCATTTTTACGATCCCGAGGACCGCAAGCGCGGCAATATCACTTCCGTTGACCGCGAGGGCAAGACCAAGGTATTTCCGCTTATGGCCATCTCACTGGCCGTGGTGGTCAACACCGGCGGACGTATCGGGCATTACGGCGAGGTCTCGTCCATCGCCGTGGAATTAAAGAAAAAGGCCAAGGAAGTCCCGGAGAGCAGCTATGTCATCGACCGGCGCAAATCCTGACGCTCGCGGCGAATTCGTTCGTGGATTCCTCGCCTACCTCGAAGTGGAGAAGGGCTATTCCCCGGCGACCATCCGTTCGTACGCCACCGACCTGGACCAGTTCCAGGCGTTTCTTTCGGAACGCAAGGCAACCCTGGAGCGGCCTGCCCGGGTTAATCGCGATCATGTTCGCGGCTTTTTGGCCGAGTTGCATCGAAGGCGGATCACCAAGACCTCCATGGGGCGAAAACTTTCGAGCCTGCGGGCCTATTTCAAGTATCTTCTGCGCCACAAGATCATAGCCAAGGACCCCATGGCGGGCATTCGCAATCCCAAGCAGGAGAAGCGGCATCCGCAGATGCTCAATGTGGATCAGGCCGTCTCCCTCATGGAGGCGAAGGTGGACCCGGACCCGGAAGGTCTGCGCGACATAGCCCTGGCCGAGGTGCTCTACGGCTCGGGCCTGCGTATCAGCGAGGCCATCGGCCTGGATCTCAACGATGTGGATTCCGACGTCATCCGCGTCACCGGCAAGGGGAACAAGGAGCGCATAGTGCCCCTGTCCGATGCGGCGGTGGAGCGCATTCGCCGCTACATGGGCCAGCGTCACGCCTTTCTCGGGGAGAACTATGCCGAGCAGGCCCTGTTTCTCAGTTCCCGCGCGGGCAAACGGCTCGACCGGCGGCAGGCCAACCGCATTGTGGCCAAGCTCGCCAAGCTCGCCGGGCTTCCGCAGGATGTGCATCCGCATATGCTGCGTCACAGCTTCGCCACGCATATGCTTGAGGCCGGGGCCGATTTGCGCAGTGTGCAGGAATTGCTTGGGCATGAGAATCTGACCACCACCCAGAGATATACGCATCTGGACATGCAGCGCATCATGCAGGTATACGATCACGCGCACCCGCTGGCAGGCGGCGGCGACACCGACACCAACGAAGACTAACGGAGACATCAATGGAGAATCCCCTGGTCCTTCTGGAAACCCCGGAAGGCGAAATTCTTATCGAGCTTTTCCCGGACAAGGCCCCGAAAACGGTCGAGAATTTCCTCAACTACGTGGACGATGAATTCTACGACGGTACCCTGTTTCACCGGGTCATCAAGGGGTTCATGATTCAGACCGGCGGCCTGACTTTTTCCATGGAGGAGAAGGAGACCCGCGCTCCCATCGAGAACGAGGCTACCAACGGCCTGAAGAATCTCAAGGGAACCGTGGCCATGGGACGGTTGCCCGAGCCGCACAGCGCCACGTCCCAGTTCTACATCAACGTGGCCGACAACGCGGACCTGGACCACACCGGAACGGATGACGAGAACTTCGGTTACTGCGTGTTCGGCGAGGTTGTCGACGGCATGAACGTGGCCGAAAAGATCAGCAAGACCCGCACCCGCTCCTACCAGGGCTTTGACGATGTCCCGGTGGACCCGGTTTCCATCATTACCGCCCGCCGGTTCGAGTAGAAAAGGGCTCCTCATTTTAAGGGAGCTATACTGTTACCTTTCCACCTACGCGGAAGAACCCCGCGAAGCGAAAAAGCCGCGCCGCAGGCGCATACAAGGGATACAAGGGGGCGAGCCCTTGCCCGCCGGAGGCGAAATCACCCGACGATTGCCGCGAAGCGGCTTTCAAACCTGATTTCCCTCTCCGGTAATAAAGAGGGGCGTTCCCTTTTTTAAAGCATCCTCAAGACGGCAGTGGGGTGGTGACAAGCCGGTCGTGCGTGCACAACACAGTCAAAGGCGTCAGAAAACGAAAAAGGGGCCGCCCATTGGGCGGCCCCTTTACTTATTCAACAGTAATCGGTGTCTACTTGTTCAGGGCTTGCTTGAGGCGGCGTTCGGCCTCTTCCTTGGTGTCCTGAAGCATCTTGCCGACATCCTGGTATTTGCGCTCGGCGTCCTCGCGCAGATCGGTCATCAGTTCCTTGACGGTGATGATCTTGTCCACGAGATAGGCATTGGCTCCGGCAAAGGCGAAGCCGTTTTTGAGCTTGCCCTTGTAGGCGTTCACCAGAGCCTGTGCAATGCAGTAGGGGGAATTGTCCTCGGCGCAGGAGTGCAGGCATTTGTGCACGCACTTCTTGGGGTGCTTGAGTCCGGCGGACACGGCGTCGAGGAAACCGTTCCTGATGGCGCGGCCGGGCATCCCCACAGGGCTCTTGATGATGGTGACGTCTTCGGCCTTGGCGTTGACGTAGGCCTGCTTGAAGGCTTCGTCCGCGTCGCATTCCTTGGTGGCCACGAAACGGGTGCCCATCTGGACGCCGGATGCGCCCATTTCGAGGAAGCGGGCGATGTCCTCGCCGGTGTAGACGCCGCCGGCCGCGATGACCGGGATCGGCTTCTGGTGCTTTTCGCGGTAGGGGGCCACGGCCTCGACCACCTGGGCCAGGATCTTTTCCAGTTGGTATTCGGGGTCGTTGATCTGTTCGGCCTTGAAACCGAGGTGACCGCCCGCCTTGGGGCCTTCGACGACGAAACCGTCGGGCAGGTAATTGAATTTGTTGGCCCACTTGCGGCACAGGATGGAGGCTGCGCGGCCCGAGGAGACGATGGGCACGAGCTTGGTGCGCAGTTCTTCCTTCATCTCGTCGGAGACTTCGCGCAGGTAGCTCGGCAGATCGAGGGGCAGGCCCGCTCCGGAGATGATAATGTCCACCTTTTCGCGGATGGAGGTGCGGACCATGTCGCCGTAGTTGGTCAGGGCGCACATGATGTTCACGCCCAACAGGCCGTCGGTCATCTTGGACCGTGCCTTGCGGATTTCGTCAATGAGGCTGCGGCGATCGGCCCCTTCGGGGTCCTTGGCGCGTTGAGGATCGCGCATACCGATCATGGATGTGGCGATGACGCCTACGCCGCCTTCGTTGGCCACGGCGCTGGCCAGTCCGGACAGGGAGATGCCAACGCCCATGCCGCCCTGGATGATGGGCAGTCGTGCGGTGACATCACCGAAATTGAGACTGGGTAATTTCATTATATGTACCTCTCATAGTGCTGATGATTACAAGTCCATTGCGCTGAATCCGTGTTCAAGTCAAGGCAAACAGGTGTTTCAAATGGGTGTCATGAATTTATGACGTGCTCTTTGACCACTAGTTCGGCGAAATACATGGAACTGGTGAAGGCCGGGGAAATCGAGTTGAGAATATGGACGCTGTTCCGCGCCTTTTCGATGACGAAATCCATGACGAGCTGGTTCGTCCTGATGTCCACGAGCTGCGGCCGGATGCCAGCCTTGGCGGATGGGAGCATGTCCTCGGGCCTGAGTTCCTTGACCAGCCGGGCCGCGTCCTTGAAGAAGTGCCGGAAGAAGTATTTGCGCGGTTCTTCCAAGGCGATGGCCCTGAATTTGGGGTTTTCCAGGAACAAGCGCATGTCGCGGAAGAGGATTGCCGGAATTTCCGTGTCCACTCCCCGGAGGATACCGTAGTTTTCGCGACCGAAGGCGGGGATGGCCGTGGGGCCGACATAGACGTCGCCGTGTACGCTGCGGGTGAAGTGTACGCCCAGGAACGGGTTCTTGATGTTCGGGACCGGGTAGATGGACCCCTTGATCCTGTCGGCGGCCGGTTTGGCGAGCTTGCGGTAGATGCCTTTGAACGGGAGCAGGCGGTAGTTCTCGGCGATGCCGAAGGCCTGCGCCACCTTGTCGCTGTAGGCTCCGGCCGCGTTGATGAACAACTTGTGACCGATGTCGCCCTGGCTGGTGGATATGATGTTCGGCCCGGTTGCGCCGGTGAAGCGGGTGTTGAAGAAAAAGCGGACCTTTCCGCTCGTCTCCAGTTCCTCGCGCAGGGCTTCGAGCACGCGTTTGGGATCGACCACGCTGGTCAGGGGCGAATACAGGGCTCGGTCCACGGTGCGCGCGTTGGGCTCGATTTCGGCCAACCGCCTTTCGTCGATCATTTCCACGGTGCCGCCGTTGGCCGTGGCCCGTCGCAGCAGCTCGTCCAGAACTCCTTTTTCGTCCTCGGTCCTGGCCACGATGACCTTGCCCGACTTGAAGAGGGGCAGCCTCTTTGCTTCGCAGAAGGCCTTCATACGCCGGTTGCCTTCAAGGCACATTTCGGCCTTGAGTGTGCCCGGATCGTAATAGATGCCCGCGTGGAGCACGCCGCTGTTGCGGCCCGAGGCGTGCCTGCCCTGCGCGGGTTCCTTGTCGAAGACGATGATGTCGTCGCATCCGGCCCTGACCAGCTCGCGGGCGATGGTCAGTCCGAGGATGCCCGCTCCGCAAATGACGGTGTGCGCCGAATACATCGATCTATTCCTTGCTCAGCAGGGAAACTCCCCTTCGGGTGTTTTGTTTGCGGAGCAGGTCCGTGCCCACTATTTCCATGACCACGACTTCGCCTACCAGCCAGACGTCCAGGCCCGGGCGGATGCAGCCGGTCAGGGTTTCGCCGTCGCGGCCAAGGGCCGCGTGCATGTGCAGGACGGGTTCGCCCGACTCGTCCGGGAACAGGGTGCCCAGTCCGATCACTTCGCGGGCTCCTTGTACCGGACAGAGGATGGGGTCGATGACCAGGGCCTTGCCGTCCTTGGGGCCGGACACCACGTTGCCCTTGTCCGCGCCGCCGATGAGGGTACACAGGGCGGCCTTGATATCGTGTTCACGGGCGAATTCTTCGAGGCAGCCCGGGAGCCGCTCTCCATTTTCCAGGCGCAGGGTGAAAACCCTGCCCACATTGCCTTGGCTGTACTGCATGGGAAAACCTACTTGTCCTTGGGCGGGGTTTGCCCGCACGGTTTGGTGAAGTCGCACCATTTGCAGCGGTCTCCGGGCCGGGGTTCGAACCGGGAGGCCGTCAGCATATGCCGGATCAATGTCTGTACCAGTAGCGGGGCGATGTCGTCCACAGCCTCGTCCATTTCCTCTTCCGTCCATTTCCCAGGGAAAAGCAAACGCTCGTCGCCGTTTTCGGCCAGGTGGATCAACCCGGCGTTGACCGGGGATTCTCCTTCGGCCTCGGCGTAGAGGTGCAGGTAGGCCGGGAGCTGGATCGAGCGTACGCTGTCCGCCAGATCGGCAGCCAGATCGGGATCGATGTCGCCTTGAACGAACCCTTCCATGCGGTCCCGGAGTTCCATGTCCTGCCAGAAGCCCGCCTTGGGCATCGGCGCGCCGCCGGTCTTGTAGTCCAGAATGACGACGCCTTGTTCCCGCCGTTCCACCCGGTCGATGCGGCCTTTGAACGGAATCGTCCGGCCGTCGAGGGTGAGGGTCCAATCGAGAGGCTGCTCAAGGCCGAGCAGGGTGGCCGGTTTCTGTTTGCCCACAAATTGCTCCAGCCGGTAGCGGCCAGCTTCCATGAGGGCCGTGCGGGTGTCCAGGGGAAGCCTTGCATAGAGCGGCCCGGCCCGGAAGGACTCGCTGAAGGCGGCGAGCAGCGGGGCGGGGTCAAGGCCTGAGAGATTCTCGCCGGTGCCTACGTGAGGCTGGAGAAACTCCTTGAGCACGTCGTGGACCAGGGAGCCGAATTCACTGCGGTCCCCTTCCTCGTCCACGGCGTCGATGGGCCGTACGCCGGAAAGGTATTGGTAGAAGAACCGCTTGGGGCAATTCATGTACAGGTCCAGGCTCGACGGCGACACCCCCTTGTCGGACAGGCGTTCCTCAAGGGCTCGGCGTACTGTCTCGGTCACCTGGATCGCCGGGAGCCCGGAGGGCAGGGAACTGGCCGGGAAAGTGACGGTCCGGATGGCTTTGTCCTTTGCCGTCAGGAGGCGTTTTGCGGACAGTTCGCGTTCCCAGAGCAACTGTTCCACGAAGCGGCTGCGAACGGATTTCTGGTCGAGCAGGCCCGGCTGTACGCCGTTCTGGTAGTAGACGACCGCCTCTTTGGCGCCCATGAGCAGTCTGTAGAAGTTGTATCCAGAGACGTTGTCCCGCTCGCGGGCGTCGGGCAGGCCCAGGAGCTTGCGCAGGGGGTCCGGCAGGAGCGGGTCGAACGGGTTGGTGCCGGGCAGCCGCTCCTCTTCGGCGTCGAGGATGAACAGCCTGTCGAAATGGAGCAGGCGTGTTTCCAGTACGCCCAGGACCTGCAACCCGGTCAGGGGATCGGGCTCGAAGGATACGCGCTCCTGTTTGAGCATCCGCCGCAGAAAAGCGTGCAGGGTCGGCCGTCCGAACGGTTCGAAGCTCGTTTCAGCTCCCTTGAGCTGTGGAATCACGGAGTTGGTCAGCCGGAACAGGCATTCGGCGTCCATGAGATAGGTATGCCACAGTTTTTCGCCCCGCGCGTGGAGCATTCCGGCCAGTCCGGCCAGGGCTTCGCTCAGGTCCGCCAGTGTGCCGACTGATTCGAACGCGGAGAGGCATCGGTCGAGGATTTCCTTGAGCAGCGGTCCGGCCACGGTCTTGTCCACGTCCGCGAGGCCATTCTCGTCCCAGACTGGTTCCCAGCCCATGGGGTCGATGAATTTCTCGCCCCGGCGGATGACGGCTTCCCATAGGTGGAAGAGGGTGCGTAGCGGCTTGTCGTCGGGGCCGAGCAGCCGCAGGTAGGGGTGGCGGATGAGGGCGACGACGTCCTTCCAATAATAGCGGCCGTCCGGGGAGCGGTTCTCCTGGAGTACCAGCAGAGTCTCGACAAGCCGGGCCAGGGAGGTGCGTGCCAGGGGATAGCCCATGGAGATGTTCGGTTCCAACTCCGGATCGACCTCGGGCAACATATGCAGCACGGGCAGCAATGCGCCTTCGTCGGGCAGGACTATGGCGGTTCGGTCCAGGGACCCCTGTTCGCGGACGGCGCGCATGTCCTCATGCAGACCGGCAAGCTGCGAGTGGCGGTCGTAGCCTTCGCAAAAGCGGATGTCCGGGTTGCGGGGAGCGGTGTCCAGCCCCAGGGGGATTTCCGGGCGTACTCCCCAGCGGGAGAGCCAGGCGGTGTGCTCGGCTGTGGCCCAGTGGGGGCGGCCGCCTTCGGCCAGAGCCGGGTCGGAGTGCAGCACCGGGGTAAGGATGCCATGCTCCCAGATGTGTCTGAAGAGACGGTCCTCGGTTCCGCTGAGCGCGTAGAATCCGGCGGCCAGCACGGTCCTGTCGTTCAGCGTCGAAGCGACGTCGTCCAGTCGGCTGAGGACGAAACGGGCGGACAGCCCAGGCGTTGTCCAGCCCCTGGCGTCGAGCCGGGCGAGATATTCATGGTGGATGGCGCGCAACTGTTCAAGGAGCGCGGCGGCATAAGCCGAGACCTCGCCCTCCATGTACTCCAGGTCCTGCGGTTCCAGGTCCTGGCGAAGGAGATCGTCCATGAGCTTGGAGAGGAGAACGCCCCACGGCAGGAACGATTCGCGGTCAAGCTCCGGGAGACGAGAGAGAAGGCTGCCCTTGCGGCCGCTCAGGTCCGCGACGATCTGGTGGAGCATCTCCACGAGATCGAGCTGGTTGGCCCGTATGGGCGGGGTGGGCGAGAGGCGGCGGTGCAACTCGGAAACGAAGTCCGCAATGGAAGTCATCTCCGGCATGAACGCGGGCCGGGGCATGGCCGGGTGCGCGGCAAGCAGTGCCTTGAGATGACGGCGCGGGCGGTTGTGTGGAAAGAGAATGGTCAGTTTGCCGGGATTGTCGGACTCGGCGACCATGTCGGCCAGCACCGGCATGAAGTCGGTCTGCCAGGGGATCAGGATCAGGGGGTTCATCTAGGCGTCCCTCCCCACTTCGCGAATTTCCCGCTGGTCCAGGTAGACCAGGAAGCCGCGCGGCTCGCCATAGCCGCCCATGGCCGAGAGGATGTCCATGTATTCGCGGACCTGAACCTCGTTGTGCGGGTCCGGTCGGCCTGTCTTGAAGTCCACTATGACTGCCTCCTCGCCCAAGGCCAGCAAATCGAATCGTTTGAACTCGCCGCCCGGGGCCAGCACCTCGGGCTCGCGTGCGCCGATAGCCAGCCAGCCGCGCAGCCGTTCGTCGCCGAGCGCCCATTCGGCCATGGTCCGCAGGTCCGCGTCGAGTTTGTTCCGTTCCGCGTCGGACAGCGCGCCCAACTCGGGAAAGTCCTGTACCGCCAAGGCCATGGCCCGGTCGATGTCGGTGGCGGTGTCGGCAGTGACCGTCATGTGCTCCATGACCCGGTGGGCTACTTCGCCGCGCATACGTTCGTTGAAGAAATAGTCGTCCAGGTTGTGGCGGTAGACGCGAAGCCTGGGCAGCCAGCCCATGAGATCGGCCTCGCCCGATTCCGGGGCCAGCTCGCGCGGCTCGGGTCGGGGAGCGGTCTCCGAAGGGTGTGTTTCGGCCGGAGTGTTCCCCCGTTCGAATACGCCGTCGTCGTCCAGTTCCAGAAAGAGGTCCATGGCCTTGAGGGTGGCCGGGTTGGAGACCCTGCCCGCCTTTTCCGGGAAAAACCCGTAGAGTTCCTCCCGCGCCCTGGTCCAGGCCACGTAGAGGAGGTTGAGCTGTTCACGCACGGTGCGCCCCAGGCTTTCCTGATACGGCCGCCCCAGCTCCTTGCGCAGGGGCACGAGCAGGTTGTGCCCCTTGTGCTCGCGAACCACGTAGTTGCGGTCCGTGCCGGTTTTCCAGTGGTGGAAGGGGACGATGGTAACCGGGAACTCCAGGCCCTTGGCCTTGTGGATGGTCATGATGCGCACGGCGTCGATGTTTTCGGGCAGGGGCACCTTCTCCTGGTCGGATTTTTCTTCCCAGTATTCCAGGAAGGCGGACAGGGAGCCGTAGCCGTTTTCTTCGGCCAGGTGGATGACTTCGAGGAAGCGGCGCACGTACAGCTCGGTTTCGGGGTGCCTTTCCAGCACACGGAAGACGCGCACGGCCTCCATGGCAAGATCGTAGGGGGTCATCAGGCCGGATTGGTTGTAGAAAGGCTCGATGAGCCGCCGCCACTGGTCGGGAAAGTCCTCGCGGAACTGGACGCCCAGGGGCTTTTTCCGAGGACGGACGAGCCAGTCCAGCAGCTCGGTCTCGGGCAGCCCGGATTCGGCCAGGAAAAGCTCTTTTCCGCCGATGAAGGCCAGGAAGGCGGCGTCGTCGCGGGGAAAGTCGAGGAAACCGAGAAACCCGGCCAACTGCCGCACCACGGGATGGCGGTCCAGTTGCAGGGAGTTTTCGGTAATGACCGGAATGTTTTTTTGCACCAGCAGGTCGCAGATCAGCGAGGCATGGGGGTGGGAGCGGACCAGGATGCCGATGTCCCGGTAGCTGCGTCGTGCGGTCAGGTCGTCCATGAGCGCGTCGAGCCGTTCCAGGGTCTGCTCCTCGATGTCGCCGGAGCTGCCGCCGGGCAACCGTTCCATGCGCACGTAGCCGCCGGTATCGAGGTGCATGTCCGGCAGGGATTGGGAGCAATCCTTGAAGCTGCGCATGAGCTCTTCGGCGAACTCGGCGCGGAATGAGGCATCGGCGTCGGGCAGGACGCGTTCCGCCAGGTCGGCGGTCTGGTCCGGGTCTTCGAGATTGGAGAAAAAGTCGTTGTTGAACTCGACCACGTTGCGGTGGCTGCGCCAGTTGTCCGGTAGGTTTTCGGACTCGGCGTCTTCGGCGAGCCCCGCCACCTCGGGCTGGGTCATGACTTCGTCGAACAGGGCCGAATCGCCGCCGCGCCAGCCGTAGATGGCCTGCTTGACGTCGCCCACGAAGAAGAGGCTGCCGCCCTTGGCCAGGCATTCCCCGGCCAGCGGGATGATGGCCTGCCACTGGTCGCGGTTGGTGTCCTGAAATTCGTCCACCAGCAGATGGTGCAACCGGCAGCCGAGTCGGCAATACGCCTCGGACACGGCGCCGCCGTCCGCCAGCAGCTCTATGACGTGTCCGGCCACTCCGGAGTTGAGGACCGTCCCCCGTTTGCGTTGCAATTCTTCCAGGCCGTTTTCGAGCCGCAGGGCGATTTCTATGGCCGGGGCCAGAAAATAGGCTCCGGCCAGGGTGGCGTGAGCGAGGCGGTAGTCGGCCCACTTGTCCTGAAGACGGGCGTAGAAGGATTCGGTTCGTTCATCCACCAACCCCTTGCCTTTGGCCAGGACGCAGTCCGCCGCGCTTCCCTTGTGGATGGAGGTGGAGTCAGGGACGGGATCGAACAGGTCCATGTCCAGGCATTTGGCCAGAAAATCCTTGAAATATTTGTTCAGCGGCAGGCCGATCTCTTCGGCGTGGGCGGTCATGGCGTCCACGGAGCGTTTGAAGGAATCGTAATCCTCGACCAGCAGGTCGGCGATGGCCTTCTGGTCCGTGAGCAGGTGGTACGCCTGAGTCTCCAGACAGCCGGTCAATTCGCGCAGCCGGTCGCGGACCGTGTCCTGGACCCAGAAACCGTTGCGCCTTTCTTGGCGGATGAGGGTACGGACCGCGTCGTCAAGAAGGGCGGCCGAGGGCTCGTCCGTTTCGCACAGGGCCAGGAAATGGTCGAAGATCGCGTCGAACAGCTCGCGTTCGTCGAAGACGATTTCGAAATCGGGGCGCACTCCGAATTCCAGGGCGAAGAGGCGAAGCAGGAGGGTCAGCAGCGAGTCGATGGTCCGAATGTTCAGCCGGTGGTAGCGGCGCAGGATCGCGCCCACCGTGCGCCGGGCCGTGTCCCGTGAACAGGCCGGGTCCTTGTCGAGGCCCAGGGCGATGGTTTTGAGGCCGCCGACGATTCGTTCCTTCATCTCGGCGGCCGCCTTGTTGGTGAAGGTCACGGCCATGATTTCGGGCCAGGAATAGCCCCGGCCGGGACGGTTGGCGCACACGAAGGTCGCTTCGTCACCGGCCGCGTCCAGCAGGGCCAGGAAGCGGCGGGTAAGCTGGTAGGTCTTGCCCGAGCCCGCCGACGCCTTGACCTGTTTCAGTTCAGACATGTTTTATCCTTCGTTCCTGGCGGTTCTTCCGGCTTGCTGGCCGGACAGCACTACCAGGAGCACCGCAATGATAATGAGGGAAGACCCCGCGTACCCGAGCAGGGAAAATTGCTCGCCGAACAGGAAGAAGGCGAGCACTGCGGCCACCAGGGGTTCGAAAGTGGCTATCACCGAGGCATGGGTCGCGTCCATGCGCTTCAGGCCTGCGTAATATACTGAGAACGCGCCGTAGGAGGTGACCAGGGCCATGCCGAGCAAGAGCAGCCAGGTCTCCGCCGATTTGGGCGTGAAGTCGATGAACGGCAGGAGCAGGAGCGCGCCGAAAGGCAGGGCGTACACGAAAATGGTCGGCGTGGGGTAGCGGTGGAGGAACTTCTTTCCGAAGATGTAGTACAGGGCATAGGTGAATCCTGAGAGCAACCCGGCGGACAGGCCGAAGACATTCAGTTCGATGGTCGCCCCGCTCATGAGCTTGGGACCGAGGCTGATGCAGGTCACACCGAGGACGGTCATTGCCACGCAGGCCGTCTTGACCAGGGTGAGTTCCTCCTTGAGGACCACTCTTGAGAGCAGGGCCACCCAGGCGGGGGCCGTGTAGAGGAGCACGGCGGCCATGGCCATGCCCACGTCTCGGATGGCGATCTGGTAGGCTCCGTAGAACAGGGTCACGCAGATGACTCCGAATCCGAGCAGGGCGGGCAAATCGTTGCGGTGGGCCTTGAGTTGTCCGGCCGCGGCCGCATGGATAAGAAAGAAGACCCAGCCGAACATGGCGCGCCAGAAGGCGATTTCCAGGGCGCTTACGCCCGCGTTCAGGATGAACTTGGTGAATACGCCGATCAGCCCCCACATGAAGGCGGCGGCCATGACATAGAGAAATCCGGCCATGGCTACAATTCTACCAGGATTCCGATCCCGGCTTCGGCGGCGCGTTCGTAGACCAGTGCGGCGGTCATGACGTCGTGGGTGGCGATGCCCATGAGCACGGCCCCGCGGCGGCCTTCGCGCACGGCTTCCCTTTGGCCCGCGCAGAGTTCGCACATGTCTGCGTCGATCTCTTCGGGGCCGGGGTAGCCGTTTTGGAAATAGATGCCCTGTTTTTGGGTCCAGACGTATTGGTTGCGGTTGTCGCAGGTGAAGTGCGCGCCTCGGAATACCTTCTCGTCCACGCAGGCGTCGTAGTCCACGGCGATCACCATGCAGTCATCCTTGAGCCACTTCCAGCGCACGGCCCGCTCGGGCGATTCGACGATGGGCGTGCAGGTGATGAGCACGTCCGTGTCCCTGACCGCCGTTTCCAGGTCGGTATGGGCGGAAAAGACCGCATCTGGGAGTTTTGGGCCCATGTCGTCGATGAACCGCTGCGTCGCGGCTTCGAAAATGTCGTGGCAACGGACGTCCTTCAGCTTGGGAAAGACCTCCTTCATGGCGAGGAGGTTGACACGGCCCTGCACTCCCGTGCCCACGATGGTCACCGAGGTGGTTTCGGGATTGCCGAAGCGGCGGGCGTATACGCCGGATGCCGCGCCCGTGCGCCATGCCGTGATCCAGGCCGCGTCCATGACCGCCTGGGGCAGGCCGGTTTCCGGATCGTTCAGGAGCATGATGCCGGAGATGTAGGGTAGGCCCCTGGCCGGATTAGGCGGGTAGCCGGAAACGCATTTGACTCCGGCCCGGTCGATGTCGCCGCCGAGGCAGCAGGGCATGGCGTGGATGAAGCAGTCCTCGCGCGGGTGGATGCCGATCTTGGCGGGCATCTCTCCCTCTCCGCGGCCCAGCGCGGCAAAGCCGGTCTCCACAGCGTCCATCACTTCGGTCATGGTGATGCCCAGACTGTCGATTTCCCTAGCCGATATCCAGCGTACTTCCGTGCTCATTCCGTTTCCTTTGCGAGGCTGTCCGTTGAATTGAATCCTTACGCCAGAATGCTTCAAATTCCTTGTCGATGCAACCGGAAACCCTTGCCGGGGAAGGTGGTTGCGCGTATGGTTGACCTATGATTTTCGAGGGGACGTTCAGTATCGACGCATCCGGTGACGGCAACCGTCTGGACCGGGCTCTCGAAGCGTTCTTGCCCGATTCCGGGCTACGCCTCAGGCGTCGTCTGTGCGACGAAGGGCGCGTGTTGGTGGACGGCCGGGCCAGGAAGCCCGGTTACAGGGTACGAATCGGACAAGTGGTGGAAATAAGGGAAGTGCGGGAGATGACGAAAGCCAGAGAATTGGGCTTGAAGATAGTCGAGCGGAAAGGCGGATTCGCCGCCGTCAACAAACCGGGCGGCGTGCATTCGGCAATTATCCCAGGCGGAAGCGAACCCTGCGCCGAAGCCGCTCTGGCCGGTCTTTTCCCAGGCGAAAATCCGGTGTTGCTCAATCGGCTGGACTGCCTGACTTCCGGGCTGCTTCTGGTGGCCCTGACCCCCGAGGCGCGTGAGGCCTACCTCGAATACGAGGACGACGGCGCCATCAGGAAGTTCTATCTGGCCCGCATCAAGGGGCGGCTTGACGGCATCGTCTCCGTTCACAACAGGCTGGACACTGACAATCGCAAGAAAACCCGCGTCCTGGCCGAGACGGACCCGGATTCCCGCCGCTGGACCGGCGTTACCGCCCTGTCTCACGACAATGCGGCCGACACCTCTCTCGTGCGCTGTCTCATAATGAAAGGTGCGCGCCATCAGATCAGGGCGCATTTGGCGTCCATCGGGCATCCCATCGTAGGTGATCCCCTCTACGGCGAGGGAGATTCCCCGCGCGGCCTGATGCTTCAGCACCAACGCATCGACATGCCTGGTTTTCAGGCAGAGATCGTTCCGCTTTTCTGATTCTCGTCAAGGATTGCTTCTATAGTGGGTGAAGAGGCTCTCAAGCTCTCCCGATGTCCGCATCTGCCTGACCTTTCGTTCCACCATATCCCGTAGCGCTTCCCCGTTCGGGCAGCGCGGCGAAAAGGCTATTCTGTTGTAGAACTTGGCCACAGGCTCCGGGTCCACCCGGATCTTGTCGGTTAGGCCTTCTCTTTGTGATATGTACTGGAAGGGCAGGGAGCCGACGAGCATGGCTGTCACGCGGTCGTTGAGCAGACATTCCAGGTTGGCGTATTGAGTCACGGTTGAGTTGTTCCCGGTGTTCATGACTATGCGGGAGGGGTCCCGCTCGTGTGTGTCCAGGTAGGCGTCGACTTCCGGGTTGCCGGTCCGGAATCCCTTTGGGATGGAAAAGCGGATGCCTTCGAGGGATTTCACTCCTCGGTAACGCCAGGGACAGTCGGTCAGGGTGGCGAACCGAAGCTCGTTAACCATTTCCAGGTTGCGGACGTAGATGAAATTGTCTGATTGTGCCGAGTTCACATAACTAATTACATCGTATCGGCCGTCCAGAGTATCGCGGACGGCACGGATATACGGCATGTCGTGAAATACCAGGCGGTAGCCGGCCCCTTTGAATGACCTGCGTAGAATTTCGTGCATGATGCCGTCGTGCGGGGCCTTGTCCGGGCCGCAGGCCAGCGGGCAGTATGTGGACGTGGCCACATTGATGACGTCTTCCGCATGAGCCAAGGGCGCGAGCAGCAGGAAGACCAGTGTCAGGCAGGCTCGGCATCTCATGAAGGCATATTCCTCTTGTCGGCAGTTTATAACAGAAGGGCCGAAAGAGAAATGCCAAAAAAGAACGACCCGGCTTCCTTGGGGAGGCCGGGTCGTTTCGTTTCGCTGTTTTTCGCGTTATTTCTTGTTGTTGAGGGCTTCCTGCAGCTTGGCGCCGAGCAGGCCCATGGAGCCGGTGTCGGTTTTGCGCTTCGGAGCGAAATCTTTCCAGTCACCGTCGTCGCGGGTGTCGCCGGTGGTCAGGGAAATCTTGCGTTCCTTGGCCTTTACTTCGCCAACGACCACTTCCACGGTGTCACCGGCATGGAGTTTCTCGAATGCGGAGGGGTTTTCGGAGCGGGCAAGGACGGACTTGGGCAGCAGGCCGGTGATGCCCGGTTCGAGCTGGATGAAAATGCCGAACTGTTCCTGCTTCTCAACCACGCCCTCGACTTTCATGCCTGCGGAGTAGCGCTCGGCCACTTCAGCCCACGGGTCACCCTCGGCGTCCTTCATGGAAAGGCTGATGCGCCGCTTGTCCATGTCGATGGATTTGATCTTGACCGAGACCGAGTCGCCTTCCTTGACCATGTCGGAAGGTTTGTTCACGCGCTTGGTGTAGCTCATCTCGGAGATGTGGACCAGACCGTCCACGCCGGGAGCTATTTCCACGAACGCACCGAAGTCGGCCAGTCGAACAACTTTGCCGGAGACGATATCGCCCACGGCGAAGGTGGCGGACAGGGTATCCCAGGGATTCTGTGCCAGTTCCTTCATGGACAGGGATATCTTGAGCCTTCCCTTGTCGTCGTGCTCCAGGCGGGTGATTTTGGCCCGAACCTTCTGGCCGACGGAGACGGCTTCCTCGGGATGGCTCACGCGGCTGTATCCGAACTGGGATATGTGAACCAGTCCCTCCAGGCCGGGCATGATTTCGACGAACGCGCCGAATGCGGCCAGTCGGGTAACGGTGCCCTCGACCTCGTCGCCAACCTTGGTTTCGTCCACAAACGTCTGGGCGGACTCGGCGGCCTCGCGCTCCAACAGAACCCGGCGGGAGACAACGATGTTGCGGCCGTGGCTTTCCAGCTTGGTGACGATAAATTCCAGAGTCTGGCCCACGTATTCCTCGGGATTGTCCACGAAGCGGGCATCGATCTGGCTGACGGGGCAGAAAGCCCGGCGCTGCAGGATGGTCACGTTGAAGCCGCCCTTGCAGGTGGACTCCACCTTGCCTTCAACGGGCAGACCGCCCCTCTTGGCCTCTTCGAGCATGGCCAAGCCGCCTACGCCGGAGATGGCGCGGGACAGCTTGATGCCGCCGGAGTCCTTGCCGACGACATACAGTTCTACGGTGTCGCCTTCGGCTACGGTGCAGTTGCCTTCTTCGTCCAGCAGCTCCTCGCGGTCGACAACGCCGTCCAGCTTGGTGCCGGTGTCGACGAAGACGGAGTTTTCGCCTACCTGGATGACGGTGCCGGACACCTTGTCACCCACCGACAGGTCATCCCCGCCGCCTTCGCTGTACTGTTCGAACAGTTCGGCGAAGGACTCTTCGCCTTCTTCCACGCCATTACGCTCTTTGAATTCTTCGGACACGTCGTCTCTACCGTTTTGGTAAAAGGGTTAAGTGAGCAGGGCCTTGGCGAAGTCCTTGCCGTCGAAGGGACGGAGGTCTTCCATTTTTTCGCCTAGCCCCACGAAGGTGATCGGAAGCTTGTTCTGCAGGGTCACGGCGACCACCACGCCGCCCTTTGCCGTGCCGTCCAGCTTCGTCAGGATGATTTCGTCCACGCCCACGGCCTCGTTGAACAGCTTGGTCTGGCTGAGCGCGTTCTGGCCGGTAGTAGCGTCGATGACCAGGATGTTGCGGTGGGGCGCGCCTTCGTGTTTCTTGCCGACCACTCGTTTGATCTTGGTCAGCTCCTCCATGAGGTTGGCCTTGGTGTGCAGTCGTCCGGCCGTATCAAGGAGCAGCAGGTCATATCCCTCGGCGACGGCCTTGTCCATTGCTTCATAGGCCACTGCGGCGGGGTCGGAACCCTCGGCCTTTGCATAGAAGCCGGTGCCCAGGCGGTCGGCCCAGACCCGCAGTTGGTCGATGGCGGCCGCTCGGAAGGTGTCGCCTGCGGCTATGAGCACCTTGCGCCCCTGCATCTGGGCGCGGTAGGCCAGCTTCGCTATGGTCGTGGTCTTGCCCACGCCGTTGACGCCGATCATCATCAGCACCTCGGGCGGGTTCACGGCCTCGATGCGGCGGGGCACCTTGAAGATGTCTTCCAGCTCTTCGCGCAGGATGCCCTTGAAATCCTCGGGATTGTCGGTCCCGGCCTTTCGGGCGCGGGTCTTGAGGTTGGTCATGAGCTGCTCTGCGGCTTCCATGCCCACGTCGGCCATGATGAGAATTTCCTCAAATGCCTCCCAGAATTCATCGTTCAGGGAAGAGTGGGTGGAGAGCAGGGTGTCGATGCGCTTGGTGATCTGTTCGCGGGTCTTGGAAATGCCTTCGGAGAGCTTGAGGAACAGACGGTCGCGTTCGTCTTCCTCGTCTTCCAGGTCCAGCGCCAGGGCGAGCCTGTATTGCAGTTCGGATTTGAAGTCGGGGACGGCTTCGTAGCCCATGTCGTCCAGCCAGGCTTCGAACTTGCTGATAAACTCTTGAGCTTCGGCATCCGGTGCGCCCAGGGCCTTGAACAGGAAAGCCAGCCGATCCCACAGGGATTGTCCCTTATGGTCCACGCCTTCCACAATGATGTTCAGCCATTGGGAGAGCTTGGGTTCGGCCTGGCGAAGGGCCAGAGTCAGGCCCGCCTGCCAGTCTTCGGTGGGTGTCGGAGCGGCGTCGGATGCGTCTTGGGTCGGAGGAGTTGCCGCAACAGGGGCGGGTTCCGTGGCGATTACGGGGGCGGGCTCGGCCTTGGCCGGTTCGTCGAGTTCGATCCCGACTTCCCGCTTGTATTCGTCCAAGGCTTGTTGGGCCGCGTCCTCCGGGCTTGCCCACGCCTTTTTCAGTCTGCTAAAAAATCCCATCAGGGCCTCTTCTAATGATAACGTTGTCAGTTCGGGCGTAGTTAATAGCCTACCTCAGTTGTGGTGGCAATAGAGGATATTGTGTCCCGCGTATTGCCATTACGCGGCCAAGGGGCTAAGAGCGAGAAAAAAATTCACCCAAAGGATGAATAAATGAAACGAACCAAGATAATTGACGCATTGAACGCTCAGGCCCCGATGAAGGAAATCTGCATCAAGGGGTGGGTCCGTTCCAAACGCGACAACAAAGGATTTTCCTTTTTGGCGTTGAACGACGGTTCCTGTCTGGGCACCATCCAGGTAGTGGTGGACCATACTCCCGAGATTGAGGCCGCCCTTGCCCGGACCGGCACCGGCGCGTCCGTGGCCATTTTGGGCGAACTGGTGGAATCTCCGGGCCAGGGGCAGAAGTGGGAGGTTCGGGGCAAATCCCTTGAGGTCATCGGCGAAGCCGACCAGGAAACCTTCCCCTTGCAGAAGAAACGCCATTCCGACGAGTTCCTCCGCTCCATCGCTCATCTGCGTCCCCGGACCAACAAATACGGGGCCATGTTCCGGATGCGCTCCCGTCTGGCCCAGGCCGTGCACAAATTCTTCGCCGACAAGGGCTTCTTCTACATCCATACGCCGATCATCACCGGCTCCGACTGTGAGGGAGCGGGCGAGATGTTCCGGGTGACTTCCCTGGAGGCGGGGAGCAAGGAGCCTGTGGAGAACGACTTTTTCGGACAGCCATCCAACCTGACCGTTTCCGGTCAGCTCTCGGTGGAGATGTTCGCCCTGTCCCTTGGCGACTGCTATACCTTTGGTCCCACCTTCCGGGCTGAGAATTCCAACACCCCGCGTCATGCCGCCGAATTCTGGATGATCGAGCCCGAGATAGTGTTTGCCGATCTGCAGGATGACATGGATCTGGGCGAGGAGATGATAAAGTATCTGGTTGGGCACATGCTCGACCAGTGCGCCGAGGATGTGGAGCTGTTCGCCAAGTGGGTGGACAAGACTCTGATGCCCACGCTTGAGACCATACTCAAGGAGCCCTTCGAACGGGTGCCATACACCGAGGCCATCAATATATTGAAGAAGACGAAGAAGAAGTTCGAGTACCCTGTGGAGTGGGGTATGGACCTTCAGACCGAACATGAGCGGTTTCTTTGCGAGGAGAAGTTCAAGAAGCCGGTCTATGTCTATGATTACCCCAAGACCATCAAGCCGTTCTATATGCGCATGAACGAGGATGACCGGACCGTGGCGGCCATGGATTGTCTTGTGCCCCGTATCGGCGAGATCATAGGCGGCAGCCAACGCGAGGAGCGTATGGATGTGCTCACCGCCCGTATGGCCGAGATGGGACTCAACCAGGAAGAGTATTGGTGGTACCTTGATTCGCGAAGGTACGGCACTGCGCCTCACGCCGGATTTGGCATGGGGTTTGAGCGTATGCTCATGCTCGTAACGGGCGTGCATAACATTCGAGACGTCATTCCATTCCCCCGGACACCCAAGAGTCTCGACTTCTAGGTTATAGTAATATCAGCGCCGAAGGCCCGACGGAATCCCGTCGGGCCTTTTGCGTTAAGGGAAGAGGTCCCCATTTGGAGGCGCAAGAGGGCTTTTGGATGTATGAAATGATTGTGGTGGGGAGAATGAGAAGGAGGAGAGTTGGTAGGCAGGCAAGGGATGATCGTACGCTTTAGAAAGAGACACAAGCGTGCTTGTGTGAAATTGCTGTTTTTTGTGTTTTTAAATTATGGATTTATTTCAGCTGATTGCAGAAAGTAGTGAGGAGAGATTGAAAAAAAAAGGAAAAACCGCTTGACCTCTGATGTGGATTCACCTAGAACCTCTTTCGCCGCACGGGGAAGCCCGACAGGACGCCTCGGCGGCTCGTTCTTTCTCAAATATAATGAATGGTTGATCGCATTTTGATTTTTGAAAAACTTTCAAAAAGTGGTTGACGGCTGATCTGGAAAAATCTAGATTGTAATTTCCCGCACCGCGCGGGTCGTTCATTGAGAAGCAAGACATAGTTGGTCTTTGACAATTAAATAGCGAGTTGAGCAAAATAGATCACGAATAATCACAGCCCGTTTAATACGAGTTTAGATTGAGTGATCAACATTCTCCAAGTTTATCAACTGGAGAGTTTGATCCTGGCTCAGATTGAACGCTGGCGGCGTGCTTAACACATGCAAGTCGAGCGAGAAAGCTCTCTTCGGAGAGTGAGTAGAGCGGCGCACGGGTGAGTAACGCGTGGATAATCTGCCCTGAAGATCGGGATAACAGTTGGAAACGGCTGCTAATACCGTATAATCTGCATATTTAGCTTTATGTGGGAAAGGTGGCCTCTATTTATAAGCTACCACTTTTGGATGAGTCCGCGTCTCATTAGCTTGTTGGTGGGGTAATGGC
>NZ_CP120635.1:1667500-1872500 GCF_021353295.2 Pseudodesulfovibrio thermohalotolerans
CTGACAGGGCTAGGGGCCCCACCAGGTTACCAACCCCTTTCAAACTCCGAATGCCGGTAAATGATGTGTGGCAGTCAGGCTATGGGTGCGAAGGCCCGTGGCCGAAAGGGAAACAGCCCAGACCAACAGCTAAGGTCTCCAAATCAATGCTAAGTGGGAAAGGTGGTGGAGTTGCTGATACATCCAGGAGGTTGGCTTAGAAGCAGCCATCCTTTAAAGAAAGCGTAATAGCTCACTGGCCTAGCGATTCTGCGCCGAAAATGTAACGGGGCTAAGCATTGTACCGAAGCTTTGGGTTCACAGCTTGCTGTGAGCGGTAGGAGAGCGTTCTCAGATGGGATGAAGGTATACCGTGAGGTGTGCTGGACTAATGAGAAGTGAATATGCTGGCATGAGTAACGATAAAATAAGTGAGAAACTTATTCGCCGTAAACCTAAGGTTTCCTGGGTAAAGCTAATCTTCCCAGGGTAAGTCGGCCCCTAAGGCGAGGCAGAAATGCGTAGTCGATGGGAAACAGGTTAATATTCCTGTACATGTATACGTGTGCGAAGGAGGGACGCAGGAGGATAGACGGTCCGGGTGTTGGATATCCCGGTGCAAGCGTGTAGGGTTGAGTTGCAGGCAAATCCGCAGCTCTGTGAGCCTGAGACGTGATGCCGTGTCATTAAACTGACTGAAGCCGTTAATTCCATGCTGCCAAGAAAATCTTCTAAGTTTAGCGTATGCATACCGTACCGCAAACCAACACAGGTAGGTGGGTCGAGCAGACCAAGGCGCTTGAGAGAACTCTGGTTAAGGAACTCGGCAAAATGACCCCGTAAGTTCGCGATAAGGGGTGCTCGATTCCGTGACCATTTAGCTATGTGAGCGGATTTGAGACGCAGGAATCGGGGGGGGCGACTGTTTACTAAAAACATAGGTCTCTGCTAAGTCGTAAGACGATGTATAGGGACTGACGCCTGCCCGGTGCTGGAAGGTTAAGAGGTGGGGTTAGCGTAAGCGAAGCTCTAAATCGAAGCCCCAGTAAACGGCGGCCGTAACTATAACGGTCCTAAGGTAGCGAAATTCCTTGTCGGGTAAGTTCCGACCTGCACGAATGGCGTAACGATCTCCCCGCTGTCTCAACCAGAGACTCAGTGAAATTGAATTACCGGTGAAAATGCCGGTTACCCGCGGAAGGACGGAAAGACCCTGTGCACCTTTACTGCAGCTTGACATTGGTATTTGATTAATAACGTGTAGGATAGGTGGGAGACTTTGAAGCGTGTACGCCAGTATGCGTGGAGTCGCCCTTGAAATACCACCCTTTATTACTTAGGTATCTAATCCATGACCGTGATCCGGTGTGGAGACAGTGTCTGGTGGGTAGTTTGACTGGGGCGGTCGCCTCCCAAATAGTAACGGAGGCTTGCAAAGGTTCCCTCAGGCTGATTGGAAACCAGCCGTTGAGTGCAAAGGCATAAGGGAGCTTGACTGTGAGAGAGACATCTCGAGCAGGAACGAAAGTTGGTCTTAGTGATCCGGTGGTTCCGAATGGAAGGGCCATCGCTCATAGGATAAAAGGTACGCCGGGGATAACAGGCTGATCGCGTCCAAGAGTTCACATCGACGACGCGGTTTGGCACCTCGATGTCGGCTCATCACATCCTGGGGCTGAAGCAGGTCCCAAGGGTACGGCTGTTCGCCGTTTAAAGTGGTACGCGAGCTGGGTTTAAAACGTCGTGAGACAGTTTGGTCCCTATCCTCCGTGGGCGTAGGAGAATTGAAAAGGGTCTGCCCCTAGTACGAGAGGACCGGGGTGGACGAACCTATGGTGTTCCTGTTGTCGCGCCAGCGGCATTGCAGGGTAGCTAAGTTCGGAAAGGATAACCGCTGAAAGCATCTAAGCGGGAAGCCCGCCTTAAGATAAGTTCTCCCTGGACGCAAGTCCCTAAAGATCCCTTGAAGACTACAAGGTAGATAGGCCGGAGGTGTAAGCAACGCGAGTTGTTCAGCTGACCGGTACTAATAGATCGTGCGGCTTATTTAACAAAATTAGGAATTCTCTCTTCCCCTATTGACTATATATTTGAACACCAAGTTCGCCAAATTTTCTTGGTGGCCAAGGAGGAGGGGGTACACCCGGTCCCATTCCGAACCCGGAAGTTAAGCCCTCCATCGCCGATGATACTGCATGGTAGCGTGTGGGAAAGTAGGTCGCCGCCAAGGAATATTTCAGCCCCCGGTCTTTTTGATCGGGGGCTTTCTTATGCGGCCCCATGTCAAGGACTCCCTATTTACTCGATTTCCCTATTTCTTAGGCCAGACTCCACCCTCACCATAACGGCTATTAGTTTGTATTCCTTTTCTTATTCGTGCTCTACGGCACCAAGTACCTATTCGGTACGTAAATCAGTTTAAGATCGCCATTTCTATTTTCGTGGTCTACGCCACCAAAGCCCCGCCGCGATCTTTGTTCACGACTGCGTTACAGGTAAGCTGAGCTTCCACAAAAGCGCGGCCAATTTACGAGCAAGCGCAGCTATTGCTTTTTGTGCCACACCATGTCGGCTATAAATTCGGTTGTAGAACTCCCTGGCCCACTCATCTCGCTGCTTCCACACCCAAGCTGCTTCAATCAGTAAACTTCGTAATCGCTTTTGACCGACCGGGCGAAGTGTTGCCTTACCCTTGCTGCCTCCACTTTGCCGCATCACTGGCGCAAGGCCCAGGTAAGCTGTCACCTCTTCGCTGCGATTGAAACGTTCCGGGCGGTAAACCTCTGCCGCAAAAGTCGTGGCCACGACTTCGCCAACGCCGGGAACGGACCTCATGGCGGCAATACGTCTTGCCTCGTCTTGTTCCCGGATGCTTATTCGCAAACGCTGATCCACTTTGCGTTGTGCACAAGCGAAGTACTCCAGTTCATCGAGCAAGCTTTCAAGAGTCTCTTTTGCCCCCGAAGGAAGTTCCACCTGATGAAGTGTGAGTATGGCAGCCTTGCTCCAATGGTCCAGATCGGCAGGCTCCTGCGCTCCAAGATAAAGAAGAAGTGAACGAATCCGTTGTTTAGCTCGACGAAGAGAGTCGGTGAGCTGATGCCTTCGACGCTCAAGAGCACGGAAGGCTTCAGCTTCAACGGAAGGAATGGCGATTGGTCTGATCAGGCCGGAGGCTGCCAGCTCTGCCAGTTTGCGGCAGTCCAGGCTGTCGGTCTTGTTGGTAGCGGTAATGGGGCGCGGGATTCGGCTTGGCGCAGCAACGACAACCGTAACACCTTCTGCTTCGAGGCTCCTGGCCAACTCAAAGCCAGTCGGTCCAGATTCATAGCAAACCGCGCCAACCTCAACAGGTAATGACATGACAAGCCGGGTGAGTGCTGTTGCATCAGCCGGACAAGTCCAGTCCTTCACGGCACCATCAGGTCTGAGCAAAGCCACGCTGAAACTCAGCTTATGGACGTCCACTCCTATCCATACCTTCTCGCCGGAAAACGCTTCAACAAACCGATGAACAGATGATACTTTGAGCTTTGCCATGTCGGCCTCCCTTGGTTTTGGGGTTCACTGGTACTGTTACCAGCAAAACTTGGGAGTGCCGACATGGTTTTATTGCCCAACCCCCGGCCTCCACAACCCCTCCCTCTTTTGTCCGTTCAAAGCCGCTCGCCCCGGCCAACACAATACGGTTTTGTTGATGGCCGCCAGCAGCGGGATAGATGTAAACTCACTCATCCATGGTGCTGGTAGCCCAACGTAGTCTCCCGTCGCCTCGGTGCATGACCCGGCGTGCCTTCCCTCTATTCCCTTTCCAACACACGATTAAACAATTTCCCCCTTGGCTCATACGCAAGCGTATGCCGGTTCCTAGCGTGTGCGAAAGCACACCAAGTCAGGCTGCACCGACTGGAGACAAAAGAGAGGCTTAAGAACGCTTGGAGGTGGATCGTGAGGCAGACGCTATCGGGCATGCCCCGCCAAGGAGAGCGTGCGCGGCGCGATGGCGGCCGCACACGCGCGTAGGTTTCGCGAGGCTAGAAGAAGAAAGGGGGGGCGCCGGCTAGAGGGGGGATGAACTGCGGAAGGAGATAATTCCCGCCGGGGAAAGATCAGTCATGTATGGCCCGGGTTTTGTGTGAGCGGAGCTGGCTGTCTCCGCTTTCGTCTAGGACGGATGTATTGGTCCGCGCATCGTTTGCATGTGCCATGGCGTGCGCGATTGGTGAAATGGCTATACGTTGGGAATGTTCTTGCGGGTGTGGTTAGGGTTTGAGATAGTATATTTAACCCAGATTCAGACTTGAAGGAGGGGCCGTGGCGAAGTTGAAGGCCGTACCCAAGGTCATACCCATCCGAAATAAGGAAATCACCAAGGAGAAGTTGGTCAAGGCCGTGGGAAAGGTCCTGGCCGAGGTGGGATTTCAGCGTTTGGGGGTGAACATGGTAGCCCGTGAGGCCGGTGTGGATAAGAAACTGATTTACCGCTATTACCACGGGTTGGAAGGGCTTGTCGCCGAGTACGGCCGAACGGTCGAGTTTTGGCCCACGGCTGAAGAACTGCTCGGTGGAGACGCTGAACGTATTCGGCAAATGGCTCCCCATGAGATTATGTCTCTATTTTTCAAACGGTATTTGCGGGCTATCCTGCACAGACCGCAGACTCTGGAAATATTGGCCTGGGAAGGGGTGGTGCGTAACGATCTGACCAAGGGGTTGGAAGACGTTCGAGTCAGGACGGCATTGGAATTCTTCGAACTGATGCAGACTGATCCGCCAGAGGAAGTGGATTTGACCGCGTTGGTCATGATTATGGCCGCCGCAGTCAATTTTCTCGCTGTCAGGTCTCGTATGCACGATAGTCTGGGGGGCGTGGATGTTCGTTCCGAGGCTGGCTGGAAGAGGATCGAGAATACGCTCGACTTGTTGCTTGAGCGGACGCTGCAACAATGACAAAGGCCCAGGTTACACAACCTGGGCCTTTATGCCGACGAGCCTATTTGGATTTGCCGCGCTTTGTCCAGAGCTTCATTTCCTTCATCTTCTTGCGGCGTTCGCGTTGCAGCGATTTGCAAACCAGGGGCAGTTTCTTTTTATAGCCGTACTGTTCGCGGTACTCTTCGGGAGTCATGCCGTGGGTAGCCAGATGTTTCTTGGTCAGTACCTTGAAGGATTTTCCACAGGCACAGCAGAGAATGGATTTCTCGCGGATGGCTTTTTGCGGATCCACGGCTGCCGGGGCTGCGCTGTCGACGGCCTCACCTTCGGCGATGGCTTTGATGCCGGCGGCCAGTTTCTGTACCATGGATGTGATTTCTTCCTCGGTCATGGTCCGAACGCTGGCCTGTGCCTTCACGATTTCCAACGCTTCTTGCAAATAATCTTCCATGGGAATCTCCTTAATTGTTCGGACCATCGGAAGAGGAGTGAATCCAGATATCGTTCCGCGTCCAATGTTATAATGCAAAACTTCACCGCAATTAAATTCTATTAAACATATGCTGTTCTGTGTCAAGATATTATAATTCAGCATACTGAGATGAATAATTGAGTCATGAATCAAATCACTCAAGAAGGTTCGGGACCAGTCGTTTATTCTCTATGGTCTTGATTCCTCAGCTTGTGTGAAGTATACGAAACAGTGTTGAGACGTTGTTTTTGAATAAAGTACAATCAATGGAGAGATGAATGAGTTCGGATGGCAATAAAATCCACAAGTTAGAGGCTGTGCACACTGAGAAGAGTGCCAATGATTCCGACGCGGAGCAGCCGGTGGCTCCCTCCGTGGCCGCCAATACCACCAGTCGCGACATGAGCAAGGTGGCGGTCATTGTTTCCCTGCTCGTCGTTGTTCTGTTGGTGATTTTCTTTTTTGGCATGAATCGTAACATCGCCGGACTGACTGAAGAGGTGAAGAGTTTGGGCGTGCTGCGACAGGATGTCACCAAGTTGGATGAGCGGATGCTGCAGATGGAGGAGGGGCTCCCCTCACAGATGAAGCGGATGCTCGCTCACGACATGGTCAACGAGATGGCCATGAAGGCTGCTTATCTTGGCAATACGCTTGAGGACCAAGCTCTTCGCGACAAGATGCAGGACATCATGCAGTCTCTCAAAGAGGTCCGCGGGGAATTGGAGAAGTAGTTTCCGTCTCGGACAGGAATGTGATCGGAGGTGTGGCAACTTGTTTGCCATACCTCTTTTTTTGAGCGTTGCATTGAACATGGTTGATCGTTAATGGTCAAAATTACCTTGACATTTCAATATATATTTAGTTTTGTCTAGTAGATTGATCAAATGCCAACAAGCGGTTGCAAGATGGGAAGGAAGTTTATCAGTTTGCGCGAAGTCGGGAGGCGGTTGGATATACCGCCGTCGACTGTCGTGTATTATAAGGATAAATTTGAAAAATTCATTCCGGTTGAGGGTGGGGATGGGCGCCGGGCGCGGTATCCAGTCGAGGTCTTGGAAATCTTCAGGAGGATTCGAAAGATGTTCAACGACAATTGGTCAACTGAACAAATAGAGCGAGAATTAGCCTTGAAGTTCGGTGTATTGATGGATGATTCTCGGTTTGATCAACCAATTGAACAAAATGTGTCCTCTCGTGTTGTGCAGGAGTTCGCCGGGGTGTTGTCCGGAATGGGCGATTTGTTGAACGATCAGTCGTTGTTTCGGAGCGAGATTCGTTCCCTTCGAGATGAGGTTGCGGCTCTTCGCGCGGAACGTGATGCTGATGCGGCCAAGCAGGAAGAGGCTGTCCGCTCGTTGCGTGAGGAGATCGCGTCGCTCAAACGCAGGTTGTCGGCTCGGGAGCGTGGCGGAACCATTAATTTCCCGTCAGCCGAATTCCTGTCCAGCCCGCTGGTCATCGCGTCCGGCGGCGAATACCTTGGTGTGCAGGGGAAGGGGCATAAACATTTTTCACTTGAGGATTTTGTTCAGCTCATAGAGCGCAAGGAGTCGGATACCGTGGCGGTGGAAACGTCCTGGAAACGGCAGGATGACCACTGGACGTTGGATGTTCGCACAGAGGATTCCGGCAGCGGGAGGGAGCAGAATATCGTACTGGAGGCGAGGAAGACGGTCACGCCGAGCCGGAACACGGTAACGGAGATAATTCGGCTTAATATAGACGGCAACGATGCACCCGACGCGCTTCTGCTGACGTTATTTCGCCAGTTGAAGTCTGTTTTCAATGGGTAACGAGCGTAATTGTTATAATCTTCTTCTAGAAAAACTCTTGATTGATTCGGTCGTTTCAATTATATAGCTACTGCCGAATATATTGTCAGGCACCAAGTTTCGCCGGTTCATGTGGAGGAGACGGTATGCCCCAGGTCGCTGCAAGAATTACTCATGATCAGGAAAAGTGGCTCAAGGACTATTTCAAGACCAAGAGTGCTGGAGCCGAATTTATCCTGCCCTGGGCAGTCGACGTCTTTTTCAAGTCCATTCGCAATGTTTCCAGTGATTTTTCCGTTGCCGAACTGAAGACGATTCTGGAATCCCACCGGGAAGTGAAGCTGTTGCCCAATCAGTCCAAGCAGGCGTACCTGCTGCTTCGGGTCGAGGAGGCGTGCGACGAGCACAACATCCACATCCAGCATGGGGCGAGCAAGAGCAACCTTGAGGTCAAGCTTCGCCGCCTAACCGATCTTCAGGCTACGGCCCTGATGATCTGGGCCACTGCATATTGGGTCAGCAAGGCCTGGAACGGCGTCTCTGTCGAAGACTACGTTAAGCTGTCCTGCGGTTGATCGGCGGCTTCAAGCCGCTTCCTTTTTTTTGCGATTGTCGGTTGTGGGTGATCTTACCCGCCGATGATCGTTGTTTTTTTGGAGGTTGAACCATGGAAAGACTTCCCTGCGTCCTGACCATCGCCGGTTCCGATTCCGGCGGGGGGGCTGGCATTCAGGCTGATCTTAAAGCCATAACCATGCTCGGCGGGTTCGGGGCGAGCGTTATCACCGCGCTGACTGCCCAGAATACCGCAGCCGTGACCGGCATTCATGCCCCTTCGGCCAGGTTTGTGGCTCTGCAACTCAAGACCGTGCTCGATGATATTCGGGTGGACGCGGCCAAAACGGGAATGCTCTTTTCCGCTCCGATCATCGAAGCCGTGGCGGACGGGTTGAAGAACAAGACTTTTCCCCTGGTGGTTGACCCGGTTTGCGTGGCTACAGCGGGCGGCAAGCTCCTGCAGGATGATGCCGTGGAGGCCATGGTGGACCGGATGTTTCCTCTTGCGGACCTGCTTACCCCGAACATACCCGAGGCCGAATTGTTCACGGGCATGAAGCTCAAGAGCAGGGAGGATGTCTTTCTGGCTGGAAGGCGACTGCTCGATATGGGGCCGAAGTCGGTGCTCATCAAGGGCGGACATGCCGATTCCCTGGCCGTGACCGACTGGTTCATGCGGCCGGGGGCCGAGCCGATTCCCTTCATGCAGCGGCGGGTCGACACGGATTGCACCCATGGTACAGGCTGTACCCTGTCCGCATCCATCGCCACCGGACTGGCCCGGGGACTGGATATGGAGGCGGCCATCCTGCGGGCCCAGGAGTATCTGAATCTGGCCTTGCGGGCCGGTTACCGGCTTGGAGAAGGGGGCGGCCCGCCCAACCATCTCGCGCCGAGGATAAAGGAGCGGGCCAGGGAGACTGTTTTGGCCGCGGTGGATGACCTGGGCAGACGGCTGGCGGCTGTTCCCGGGTTCGAAGCATTGTTGCCGCGCGGCAGGACCAATGTGGCCGTTGCCGTGCCTTTTGCTGATTCTTTTCGCGACGTGGCGGGTTTTTCCGGCGGGTTCATCGCCTTGGCGCGCGGTGGCGTGGATGTGATCGGATATCCCGATTTCGGAGCGCCTGAGCGTGCCTCGGCGTTGCTGCTGTCCGCTCGGATGGTGCTGCCGGAGGTTCAATGCGCCATGACACTGCGGGGCGGCGAGGGTGTCCGCGATGTTCTCGCCGAGCTTGGCATGGAGGTCGCCTGGATGGATTGGGAAGGGCGGCCCGAGTACGTCGACGGCGAAGGTCACGGGTTCGAGGAGTGGGGCGGATTGGAAGCCCTCAAGTCGCATCCGGTGCCGGGGGATGTCAGGGTGCTGGGCGATCCGGGCGGCACTGGCAGGGAGCCTGCCATTCACGTGCTGGCCGAAAACGTGGACGAGTTGCTGGTCGTTTTGCGCAAAATCACCGACAAGCTGGTCGGAAACGTCGATGAAATGTAGATTTCCGTCGCCGTACCGCCCCTATAGGTTGACATATGCGCGAGAGCTTGCTTAAACAGCACGTTCTTTTTGCGGGCGTGGCGGAATTGGTAAACGCGCCAGATTTAGGATCTGGTACCTCACGGTTTGGGGGTTCGAGTCCCTCCGCCCGCACCACAAAATGCCATATTTACGCGCCTGCCCAGGCGTTTG
This sequence comes from Pseudodesulfovibrio thermohalotolerans, assembly GCF_021353295.2. Classification (NCBI taxonomy): domain Bacteria; kingdom Pseudomonadati; phylum Thermodesulfobacteriota; class Desulfovibrionia; order Desulfovibrionales; family Desulfovibrionaceae; genus Pseudodesulfovibrio; species Pseudodesulfovibrio thermohalotolerans. The sequence goes on from NZ_CP120635.1 coordinate 1,676,901, forward strand.
AGGAGGATACGTCTCATGGAATACAATGTTGAAGAACTTTCCCCGGTGAAACGCAAAATCACCGTGGATGTCCCTGCCGAAGAGGTCAATGCCGCTCTCTCCGCCACCGTTGCCCTGTATCGTATGCAGGCCGACGTCAAGGGCTTCCGCAAGGGCAAGGTGCCGTCCTCGGTCGTCGAGTCCAAGTACCACAAGCAGGTCTATGGCGAAGCGACCACCGATCTGATCAACTACCAGATCAACGAAATTCTGAGCGGCCTGGCCCTGCAACCCATGTCCCGCCTCGACGTGGATGCCGCGGAGCTGGTTCGGGACGAGGATTTCAGCTACTCCATCGAGTTCGAGGTCGCGCCCAAGCTTGACCTGCCCAAGTACAAGGGCCTTCAGGTCGACGAAGTGGACGTTGAAGTCTCTGACGACGAGGTCGCCGAAGTCGAGGAGCGCATCCTCGAAAACAACGCCGAAGTGAAGGTCATCGAGGACGTCCGCGCCCCGAAGGACGGCGAGGTTGCCTCCGTCAGCTTCGGCGCCTACCAGGATGGCAAAATCGTTGAGGGCATTCAGGCCGAGAATTTCGATCTGGTCCTGGGCCAGAATCAGGCCCTGCCTGAGTTCGAGGAGCTTATCAAGACCCTGACTCCCGGCGAAGGCGGCGAGACGGACATCACCTTCCCGGCCGACTTCATCAATGAGAATCTGGCTGGCCGGACCGTGACCATGAAGGCCAAGTTGCACGCGGTCAAGGAGCGCATCAAGCCCGAGATGACCGACGAAGTGGCCAAGAAGGCCGGTTTCAAGGATGTTGAGACCATGCGCAAGGGCATTCGCGAGTCCTATGCCTCCCAGCGCAAGCAGATGAGCAAGTCCGCCGCCCAGAGCGAGCTTCTGACTTCCATCATCGACGGCATCGATGAATTTCCCCTGCCGCCGGCCATGGTCGAGGATCGTATCGACCGTCTGCTGAAGGATCTGGAATACCGCCTGGATCGTCAGGGCAAGGGCTTCCAGTCTCTGGGCAAGACCCCCGAGGAGCTGCGTGAGGGCTTCCGCACCGAAGCCGAGGGCTCCGTGAAGACCGAAATTCTGCTGCTAGCCGTTGCCGCTGAGGAAGGACTGGAAATCTCCCCCGAGGAGATCGACGCCACACTGTCCCATCTGGCCATGCAATCCCGTCAGCCCCTGCACGAGCTGAAGAAGTACTATGAGGACAACAACCTCATCGTTCCTCTCAAGGACCGTCTGTTGTGCGACAAGGCTTCCGAGCTGATTTACGATTCTGCCGAGGTCAAGCTGATCGCTGCGCCCACCGAGGGTGCGGCCGCCAAGACCGAGACCGCTTCCGAGTCCGACGCGGACGGCGAGGCGAAGTCCGGCGGCATCCAGTTCAAGGACAAGGCCGAGGCTGTCGAGTGGGCCGTGAACACCTTGGGTCTCAAGGAATCCACCGCCAAGAGCTACTCCCTGTCCAAGCTCCAGGAGCGTGCCGACAAGTACGAGGCCGAACAGGCCTAAGCTTTCGGAAACGAAACAAGACGAGCGGCGGTCCGGGAACTTCCGGGCCGCCGTTTTTTTCAGCCGCTCTTGACCTTGCCTCGCGGATGCCTATTTGGTTCCGTGAGCGTGGGAAGTTTCCCCTTGTCCTCACAGGGGAAATATCTCATAATCAATGTCGTAAAACTGAGTGGATACGGGCCTTGGTCGCCCGTTTCGAGATAGCCGGAGAGCAATGATTTCCCTTCCGGCTTCCGATAAACCGCCCAATATCCTTCAAGGAGACATACATGGTCGCCATTCCGATGGTCATCGAAACAACCGGCCGCACCGAACGTGCGTACGATATCTATTCCCGGCTCCTCAAAGACCGGATCATCCTGCTCGGCAGCGCTATCGACGATCACGTGGCCAGCCTCATTTGCGCTCAGCTCCTGTTTCTGGAGTCCGAAGATCCGGAAAAGGAAATTTATATGTATATCAACTCGCCGGGCGGCGTCGTGACCGCCGGCATGGCCATCTACGACACCATGCAGTACATCTCCGCCCCGGTGGCCACCTTGTGCCTCGGCCAGGCGGCCAGCATGGGCTCGCTGTTGCTCGCGGCTGGCGAGAAGGGGATGCGTTACGCATTGCCGCACAGCCGAATTCTGATTCACCAGCCGCTGGGCGGCGCGCAGGGCCAGGCGTCGGATATTTCCATCCATGCCAAGGAAATTCTGCGCATGAAGGACGAGCTTAACGGCATCCTGGCCCATCATACCGGGCAGTCCCTGGAAAAGATCACTGCGGACACGGACCGCGATTATTTCATGTCGTCCGAGGAAGCCCTCGAATACGGACTCATCGACAAGGTCATGAAGTCCAGGGCGGACGTGGACGAAAGCATTAAGGGTTAACCGTCATGACGACTGAAAAGAAGAATAATTCACCGGATCTGTGCTGCTCGTTCTGCCGTAAGACGCAGGCGAAGGTGCAGCGGCTTATCGCCGGGCCGGACGTATACATCTGCGACGAGTGCGTCGCCCTGTGCAACGACATCATGGCTCAGGAGACCATCAGCGAGGAATTCGAGGATGGCCGCCTGCTCCCCCCGCAGGAGATCAAGGACCTGCTGGATCAGTATGTCATCGGTCAGGACCAGGCCAAGAAGATTCTGGCCGTGGCCGTGCACAACCACTACAAGCGTGTGCTGTATGCTTCGGCCAACACGGCTGCCGACGATGTCGAGATAGACAAGTCCAACATCCTGCTCATCGGGCCTACCGGCTCGGGCAAGACGCTGTTGGCCCAAACCCTGGCCCGGGTCCTCAAGGTCCCGTTCGCCATCGCCGACGCCACCACCCTGACCGAGGCCGGTTATGTGGGCGAGGACGTGGAGAACATCCTGGTGCAGTTGCTCCAGAATGCCGACTACGACATCGACGCGGCTTCCCGGGGCATCATCTACATAGACGAGATCGACAAGGTCGCCCGCAAGGGTGATTCCCCGTCCATCACCCGGGACGTTTCGGGCGAGGGCGTGCAGCAGGCTTTGCTCAAGATCATCGAAGGCACCGAGGCCAATATCCCGCCCAAGGGAGGCCGCAAGCACCCCCAGCAGGAGTTCATCCGCATGGACACCTCGAACATCCTGTTCATCCTGGGTGGCGCGTTCATTGGCCTGGACAAGATCGTGCAGCAGCGCAGGCAGGGCTCCGGAATGGGGTTCGGCGCCAAGGTCGAGGCCAAGAAGGAAATGGCTTTGGGCGAGCTTTTCGCCATGGCTGAGCCCATGGACCTCACCAAGTTCGGCCTGATTCCTGAGTTTGTGGGCCGTATCCCGGTTCAGACCGCTCTGGAGGAGTTGACCGAGGACGACCTGGTGCGCATCCTGACCGAGCCGAAGAATGCGCTCGTCAAGCAGTACCGAAAGCTTTTCGAGCTGGACAAGGTGGAGTTGACCTTCACCGAGAACGCGTTGCGGGCCATCGCCAAGAAGGCCATCGAGCGCAAGACCGGCGCGCGCGGTCTGCGCAACGTGCTGGAAAAGACCATGCTCGACATCATGTACAAGCTTCCGGCCATGCCCGACGTGCGCGAGTGCGTAATCAACACGGCCGTGGTCGAAAAGGACATGGATCCGCTGCTCCTGTATCATCAGGAAGTTAAGTCCGCATAGGACGCTTCGGATTGACATTCCGCCCGCGGGCCTTACTTTCACTGCATCGGCGGTAGCCCCCTTTTCGGGGGCGCACGCCTTATTTTAACCCTCGGAGGAATTAATGCCGACTTTCAGTTTCGACGGCAAGAAATCCCCTGATGCCATGACCCTCCCGATGATGTCGTTGAGGGAAGTGGTTATGTTTCCGAAATCCATCGTTCCGCTTTTCGTGGGACGTGAGGCCTCCATCAAGGCCATAGAGACCGCGGTAGCAGACTTCGGCAAGCAGATTTTCCTGGTCACCCAGAAAAGCCCTGAGAAGGAACACCCCGAAGCGGGTGACCTGTATCGGGTCGGTACGGTCAGCAAGATTTTGCAGATGCTCCGTCTGCCCGACGGCACCATCAAGGTGTTGTTCGAGGGCGTGTCCCGCGCTGAGTGGGACCCGGAAATCGACATGATCCCTTATGCCGAAGAGGAGGGCGACTACCCCAAGGCCCGGTTCCGGACCCTGGATGACGCCGGTGTGGATTCGGCCGAAGCCGACGCGCTTATCCGCGTGGTCCAGGATTCCCTGGAAGAGTTCGGCAAGGTCAACAAGAAGGTGGCCCCCGAGGCCATTCTGGCCATGTCCACCATCAAGGACGCGGGGCAGCTCGCCGACCAGATCATGCCGCACCTCAAGATCGATTTCTCTCGGAAGCAGGAGATTCTTGAAGAGCTGGATCCCAACCGCCGTCTGGAGCGCGTGTATGAGCTCCTGCTCGGCGAGATCGAGATCGTCTCCATCGAGAAGCGCGTCAAGGGACGCGTCAAGGAACAGATGGAGAAGAACCAGCGGGAGTATTATCTCAACGAGCAGGTCAAGGCCATCAACAAGGAGATGGGCCGAGAAGACGATCCTCAGGCCGAGGCGCAGGAGCTGGAGGCCCAGCTTGACGCCAAGCCCATGTCCGAGGAGAACCGCGAGCGGGTCCGCAAGGAAATCAAGAAGATGCGGACCATGCAGTCGTCGAGTGCGGAGTACACCGTGGTCCGCAACTATATCGACTGGGTGCTCGACCTCCCCTGGGACAATATCAAGGACGACAAGGATGTGGACATCTCCAGGGCCCGGGCCATCCTCGATGAGGATCACTATGGCCTGGAAAAGCCCAAGGAGCGCATCCTCGAATATCTGGCCGTGCAGACCCTGGTGGAGACCATGAAAGGTCCCATCCTCTGTTTCGTCGGCCCTCCGGGCGTGGGCAAGACCTCCATCGCCCGTTCCATCGCTCGTTCCATGGACCGCGAGTTCCTTCGCCTGTCTCTGGGCGGCGTGCGCGACGAGGCCGAGATTCGCGGCCATCGCCGGACCTATGTGGGCGCCATGCCCGGCAAGATCATCCAGTCGCTGAAGCGGGTGAAGTACAACAACCCGGTCATCTGCCTGGATGAGGTGGACAAGATGTCCGCCGATTTTCGTGGCGATCCGTCCGCAGCCCTGCTCGAAGTGCTGGACCCGGAGCAGAACTACGCCTTCAACGATCACTATCTTGATCTGGATTACGACCTGTCCAAGGTGTTCTTCATCACCACGGCCAACAATCTGGAAGGCATTCCGCTGCCGTTGCAGGACCGCATGGAGATCATCCGGCTGCCCGGCTACCTGGAAACCGAGAAGATGGAGATCGCCAAGGGCTTCCTTCTGCCCAAGCAGATCAAGCAGCACGGTCTCGGCTCCGAGAATCTCAAGATATCGGACAACGCCGTTCTGGACGTGATTCGCTACTACACGAAGGAAGCGGGCGTCCGTAACCTGGAGCGCGAGATCGCCTCCATCTGCCGGAAGACCGCCATGAAGATCGTGGATTCCCATGATCGCGACAAGTCCGTCACCGTATCCAAGCAGAGCCTGCAGAAGATGCTCGGCGTGACCAAGTATACCTACGGCGAGCGCGAGGAGGAATCCCAGGTCGGCGTGTGCAACGGTCTGGCCTGGACCCAGCTTGGCGGCGAGATGCTGCTCGTGGAAGTGGTACTTATGCCCGGCAAGGGCAAGGTGGAGATCACCGGCAAGCTTGGTGACGTGATGAAGGAATCCGCGAGAGCGGCAGTTTCCTACATCCGGTCCCGGTCTGACCTGTTGGGGCTCAAGCCCGACTTCTACAAGTTGGTGGATATCCACATCCACGTGCCCGACGGAGCCACTCCCAAGGACGGCCCGTCCGCAGGTATCACCCTGACCACGGCGCTTGTCTCCGCGTTGTTGAACATTCCGGTTCGCCACGACCTGGCCATGACCGGCGAGATCACCTTGCGCGGCCGCGTTCTGCCCATCGGCGGACTGCGCGAGAAGCTCCTGGCGGCCCATCGCGGGCTTATCAAGACCGTGCTCATTCCCGCGGAGAACGAAAAGAACCTCCAGGATGTGCCCAAGGAAATCCTCAAGGACCTTGAGGTGATCCCGGTCAAGACAATGGATCAGGTCATCGATAAGGCCCTGAAAGGGAGTTCCCGGAACGTCTGGGTTCGAAACCATGGCGAAGCGCCGGTAGCGGCCGGACTCCTCAAGGAGGAGTTCCAGCGGCCCGCACGCCAGTAAGCTTCCGCATCATTGTTTGAAATTAAAGCCCGACGGTTTTGCCGTCGGGCTTTTTCGTGTAGGCTGAAGAGAACATGGAGGTTTGTAATGAGCGAACTTACGAGAAAAGAACGCGCCATGGGCGCGATAGTCGGCATGTACGTCGGAGACGCCCTCGGGCTGGGACCGCATTGGTATTACGATCTCAACGAGTTGCGAGCCGCTTATGGCGATTGGATCACCGACTACATGCCGCCCAAGCCTGGGTGGTACCATGACGGATGCCTGGCAGGGGATGTTTCCCAGACCGGGCAGGTGTCCATGCTCCTGCTCGCTTCATTGGCTGAGCGCGGTGAATACGACGAGGCCGATTTCACAGGGCGTCTGGATGAATTCCTCGACACTCTGGACGGCACTCCTCATGGCGGACGGTATACGGATATCGCCATGCGCGAGGTCTGGCAGGCCCGCAAGGGGGGCGTGCCGTGGGCCGAGGCAGGCGGTTTGTCGGATTCGGGCGAGGCTGCCGTGCGCGGAGTCATGCTCGCCGCGCGTTACGCAGCTGATCCTCGCGGGCTGGCCGCTCATGCCATGTCCAACATTCATCTGACCCATGCGGAGCCCTTTGTGGCCGCTCAGTCGCTGGCCTTCATTCTGGCCGTTTGCAGGCTGATTCGGGGCAAGACGCTGGAAAATTCCGGCAAGTCGCTTATGGGGTGGGCGCAGAAGGAAGTGGACAGGGCGCTCATCGATGTGTTCCTGCAACCCGGACTGGTCCATCAGGCGGCGACCGATCCCGCAATCACGGTGGAACCGCCGGAGCGAATCGCCCAGATATACGGTCTGGCCTGTCAGCTCGGCTTCATGGTTCCTGCGGCGTACTGGCTTTCCAGCCGGTTTGCCGATTTCGAGACCGCTGTGCTTACGGCTGTGAACGGAGGCGGCAACAACATGGCTCGCGCCTGTCTGACCGGTGCTCTCTCCGGCGCGCTGGTCGGAATCGGCGGCATCCCGCAACGGTTCATCGACGGCTTGCGCGATCGGGACGAGATACTGGCTAACGCGGAAAAAGTTGCGTCTGTCCTGGAGTAGCTAGCCGGAAAGAGCCTGTCCCAGGTTGAGGGCGCTGATGGAGGTGAGCAGGGCGTTGTTCCTGAGCATCTGCATCCCCGGATTATCGCCTTTGGTGGTTGTCGAATTGTTGTTGTGCATCGCTTCCTTGGGATCGATGCCTCTCGGCTGGTAACCTTTTTCCCTTTCCTCTTCCTCTTTCTTGTCCGTTTTCCCGGGCATTTTGTCGGTCATTGCGGAGAGGTGGGATTTGGTCTTAACGCCCGTGATCTTTTCGAGTTCCTTCTCGATGTCGCGGATGCGTTCCTTTTGCTCGTCCGTGGGATTGCCTTCGGCCATGGCCATGGTCTGGGCCAGGAGGTTTTGCAGGAAGATTACCCGGCTCTGTTCTTCCGGGGTAAGCTCCTTCTTGAAAGAAAGGGCGGAGCCGGACGTTTCGTCCGCCTCTGCCTTGCCCGCTTCTTCTCCCACGGGCGATATGTTTCGCGATTGTCCTATCAGTCTGGCCGAGGCCTCCGGCCAGACGGTGGACATGTCCATTGATATCTGCATCTGTTCTCCTTGGGGGAAAGATATTCCGCCCACGGAGAAAATGCAGGAATCGTTCCGGAAAAATGCTCCTAAAAAAAACGCGGCCCGCTTGAAGCGGGCCGCGTTTTTTTAGGGAGTTAACGAATTTTCGATGTGATGTTGTGCTTGATCCAGGTGCCGTCCCACCATTCGATCGGTTGGGTGGGGATGCCCGCCACGATGATGCCGTAGTGGAGGTGATCGCCGCCTGCCAGACCGGTCGCTCCGGTGTGGGCGATGATCTGTCCTCTGGTGACCATGTCGCCGGGATGCACTTCGATGGATGAGAGGTGGGCGTAGAGGGACTGGAGCCCGAGACCGTGATCGAGGACCACCACGTTGCCGTAGATGCCCAGGAAGTCGGCGTAGACCACACGTCCGTCGTTGCCCGCCGGAACAGGGGCGTGCTTGACGCTGGCCAAGTCCAGGCCGAGGTGGGTCTGGTGGTCAACCTTTTTGCCTTTGTACATGTAGTCGCGCGCGTCGGCGAACCGGGCGCGGTTGGCGGCGTTGGGCAGCCGGACGAACGGGCCGGACCAGAGCATGGTCGGGCTGGTCTGGCGGCTGAACTCCACGAGCTTGGCGCGGTTTTCCCCTCGGATGGTGTTGTTGATGTAAAGGTATTGATCGAGCAGGGAGCCCTGGTTGGGAACCAGTCCCTGGAATTCCGGGATGGTCTGCTCCATGAAGTTGTCGGACAGGTTGATGCGGTCATGCCGGAAGGCACGCGGGTTGGTGTGGTAGTTGAAGGACCGCTTCGCGCTGTTGCCGGCTGCGTCCGAGGCGACGATGAACGGCTGGAAATCCTTGACCGCCGTGTCCCAGGGATGGGCGAACAGGCAGTAGTAAAGGAACCTGCCTTCGCCGCCGGGCTGCAAATGGCCCGGGAAGAAACGTTCGCCGACCTGAATGCCGGTGTTGGTCGCTTCCTCGCTCAGCGCGTAGACCATCAGCCCGGCTCCGCCCTGATTCAGGTTGTTGGTGGGGGACTCCACATAGATGCGCGGCGGGGTCAGGTCCAGGGAGTAGACTTTGCCGATTTTGGTCACGCCGGCTTCGCCAAAGGGATACAGGGAGGCGTCCCTGGCTGTGACTTCAATGGAGAATTGCCCCTCCGTGAGGGTACCTGCGCTCAGGGGAATGTCTTCCCGGACCTGCATGATGCCGCCGGGATAGCTCTTGGCGGCCAGAGGAACGCGCTTGTCGCCCTGGACAGCGTAAATTTCCAGGGATTTCAGCCCGCTGCCCGGATCGTCTATCTGGACGCTCAGGATGGATTCCTTGCCCAGTTGCGCCGCGTCGGGGGTGATGGATACCACCGGAGGAGTGGTGTCGCGGAAAATCATGAAGAGCCCGGCCGCAGTGGCCAGGAGGATGATGATGGCGAGAAGGCCGCCCAGGGGCAGCTTGCCGCCGCTTTTCTTTTTGGTCAATCTGGTATCTTTGCTCATGGTGCAATCCTAATGTAATTAATTCTAGACTATTTCTATAATAGAGAAGGAGAGGAGACAAGGGAAGAAGGTCGAAATTCGAAATGGGGGTGACAACCTGTCGGAATATGAAGAAAAAGCCGCACCTTGGAGTGCGGCTTCGTTTTGCCCGGTCCGACGCCTCAGGCGTCTTGCTCCAGTCCCTCCATGAGATTGATGGTCAGGCGCAAAAAGTCGGCTTCGGTGACGATGCCCACCAGTCCGCTGTTTTCGACGACGGGCAGACAGCCGTACTTGTTGTTGAGCAGGAGACGCGCGGCGTCCTTCAACGAGGTTTCGGGCTCCACCGAAACGATGTCCGCCCGCATGATCTCGCGGATGGGGATGCCGGAATCTATCTCCTTTTGCGTCTCCGGGTCGAGCCCCGCCAGTTTGGAGATGGTCGCGGACAGGATGTCCCGGTGGGTGATGAGCCCTGTGAAGGCGTTGTCCACCGTGACGATGGGGATGTGGCGGATGCGTTGCAGGTCCATGAGCTCCCGTGCGGTGTGCAGGGAGTCGTTCTCCTTGAGGGAGAAGACCGGCGACGACATGAGGTCCTTCACCTTCAGCATAGCTCCTCCTGGGTCTTAGGACATCCTCGGCCAAGGAAGGAAATGTGTCAAGATTTCTGCTCCCTTTTCGGGCATTCTTCGTCCCCCGAGTTGACTTGGCTGGTAAAATCTGTTCAGCATCCCGCAGGTGTTTCCGTTCATGGCGCACCGTATCCCCAGGAGAGACGATGGTTGACCCGGTAAGGCTCAGGGAGCGCATGGTGCGCGACCAGATTCAGGCGCGCGGCGTGACGGACAAGCGCGTGTTGGCGGCCATGCGCGAACTGCCGCGCCATACGTTCGTCGAAGAGGCTTTGGCCTACAAAGCCTATAGCGACGGGCCGTTGCCCATTGGCGAGGGGCAGACCATCTCCCAGCCGTACATTGTGGCGCTCATGTCCGAATTACTACAGGTGGAGCCGGGCATGAAAGTATTGGAGATCGGCACCGGTTCCGGCTATCAGGCCGCGGTTCTGGCGCATATGGGGGCCGACGTCTACACCGTGGAGCGCATCAAGAAGCTTTTTCACACCGCCCGCAAGCGGTTCATGGACATGCGCATGTTCTCGGTCAAGCTCAAGCTCGACGACGGGACGATGGGATGGCCCGAGGAGGCCCCTTTCGACCGGATCATCGTCACAGCGGGCGGCCCCGAGGTGCCTGAGCCGCTGGTGGATCAACTGGCCGATCCGGGCCGAATGCTCATCCCCGTGGGCGGGGCGCGCCGGAATCAGACCTTGATTCTGGTGGAGAAGAAGGACGGCCAAGTCACCCGCGAGGACAAGGGCGGCGTCGCCTTCGTGGACCTGGTGGGGAGCCACGGCTGGTAGGGGAGCGGAATATGGTCGGAAATCAGGCGAATCTCAGGACGGCCTTCATGGCCAGCCCCGGCCCGCGCAACCTGCGCGAGGCGGTTCTGCTGTGTCTCAAGGGCGTCTGCATGGGCGGAGCCGACATCATTCCCGGCGTGTCGGGCGGGACTATCGCCTTCATCACCGGCATCTACACCCAATTGGTGGACGCCATCCGTTCCGTGGACGCGCTTTTCGTCCGGCGGCTGCTGCGCCTGGATTTCACGGGAGCCCTGGCCGAGGTGCATTTTCGCTTTCTGGCCTGTCTGCTTTTCGGCATCCTGACCGCCGTGGTCAGCATGGCCGGGGTCATGAACTACATGCTCAACGTTCATCCCGTGGAGATATGGTCTCTGTTCTTCGGGCTCATCTTGGCCTCTATCTTCGTGGTCGGAAAGGAAATCAAGCCCCTCAACGCGGGCAACTGCGTCCTGATCCTGCTTGGCGCGGCGGGCTGCTATTTTCTGGTGGGCATGATTCCCGTGTCCACTCCCGAAACGTTGTCCTTTATTTTTCTGTGCGGGTCGATCGCCATCTGCGCCATGATTCTGCCGGGCATCAGCGGGGCGTTCCTGCTGCTCATGCTGGGCAAGTACGAATATGTGACGAGAACTCTCAAGAATCCGTTTTTGTGGGATAATTTTGTTATTCTCGTGGTGTTTGCCGCGGGAGCAGTGGTGGGCATTGTCCTGTTTTCAAGGGTGTTGCATTTTCTGCTGCATCGTTGGCACGCGGCCACGGTGTCCGTGCTGACCGGGTTCATGATCGGGGCTTTGCGAAAGGTTTGGCCCTGGAAAGAAGTCTTGGAATCGACGGTCATTCGTGAAAAGATACATATCCTGCGCACGCAGAATGTCCTCCCCGACGCTTTCGACGGGGGAGTGGCCCTCGCCATAGGGCTGTTCGCGGTGGGCGTGCTCGTCGTGATCGTCCTGGAGCGGTTGTCCAATCGCGCAAATTGAATAGGGTCTCCTTTGCGGGAGAAAGCAATAAAGAGAGAAGAGAATATGAGTGAGTGCAGTTCGGGCTCCTGCGGAGGCGGGGGCGACGGCAAGATCAGCGCCAAGATGAAAATTCAGGATGAGATGATCCGGTCCACCCTGGAGAAGATCAAGTACAAGCTGTTCATCATGAGCGGCAAGGGCGGGGTGGGTAAGAGCTCCGTTTCCGTCAACGTCGCCGCGGCGCTGGCCGCCCGGGGCTTCAAGGTCGGTCTTTTGGACGTGGACATCCACGGTCCTTCGGTTCCGACCCTGTTGGGCATCTCCGGCACCCTTGATATTGACCGAGGCTCCCTGATCGTTCCCAAGGAATACAACGAAAATCTCCACGTGGTCTCCATGGAGTCCCTGCTCAAGGACCCGGATCAGGCTGTGCTTTGGCGCGGTCCCATGAAGACTTCCGCCATCCGCCAGTTCATTTCCGACGTGCAGTGGGGCGCGCTTGACTTTTTGGTGGTCGATTCCCCTCCGGGCACCGGCGACGAGCCCATGACCGTGCTCAAGACCATTCCCGACGCCTTGTCGGTCGTGGTCACGACGCCGCAGGAGGTCTCCCTGTCCGATGTGCGCAAGTCCATCAACTTCCTGCAGTACGCCAAGGCTCCGATTCTCGGGGTGGTGGAGAATATGAGCGGGCTGATCTGCCCTCATTGCCACCAGGCCATCGACCTGTTCAAGAAGGGCGGCGGCAAGGACCTGGCCGAGAAGTACGGCCTGGATTTCCTCGGCGCCATTCCCCTGGACCCGGCCACTGTCGTGGCGGGCGATCTGGGGACCCCCGTGGTTTTGCTTGAAGAAGAGTCCTTCGCCAAGAACGCGTTCCTCAAGTTGGCGGACACCATCGCGGCGGCCGCCCAGAACAGCTTAGAGGCTGCCTCGACCTCAAACACATAAGGCGGGTGCGATGAATAAGAAGAACGTTTTCAACCTTCCGAACTGCCTGACCATGGCCCGAATCCTGGCGGCGCCCTTCATCGTGCTGCTGCTGTATTTCGAGATGTGGTTTCAGTCCCGTTTCGGCTCATACTTCGCCTTCGCCCTGTTTTTCCTGGCTTGCGTCACGGATTACTTCGACGGCAAGATCGCCCGCGGGCAGAACACCATCACCAACTTGGGCAAGTTTCTCGACCCTCTGGCCGACAAGCTGCTCATTGGCTCGGCCCTGATCATGTTGGTCAGGCTCGGGCCGGGGTGGGGCGTGCCTGCCTGGGTGGTGATAATCATCATCTGCCGGGAACTGGCGGTTACGGGAATGCGCGCCATCGCTGCGGAAATGGGCGAGGTTGTTGCCGCTGACAGGTTGGGCAAGGCCAAGACGCTGACCCAGTCCCTGGCCGTTGGCTTTTTGATCTTCCATTATCCCTTCTTCGGATGGGACCCCCGGTTTACGGGCGAGGTACTGCTGTATATCGCCCTTGCGCTGACCGTGGTGTCGGGCGGCCACTACCTGTACGATTTCTACAGGAAGTGGATCGTTTCTTCGGAAGAGGTCTGATCGGCCGAAAATGGCAGGAGCAGGGCGGTTCGGGCGAGTCTAGAATAAATCGAGAATCGTCCGCGCCGCCGATCAGCGTGCACATAACTCGTTGCCGTCCCGGGGGAAATTCCCTAATGACAGGGCAACGGTAACATGGTAGTTTTCAGTACGGCATAATTGTTCAAGATTCCGAAAAAAGGGTTAATACGCGAAGAGAGAAATATTAGAGATGCTTATGTCGGATTCCAGCTCGGTCAAACATCTTGTCCGCATAACCAACTGCCTCCAGACCATTCTCGATCTCGAGTCACAGCTGGAGCAGTTGGAAAACGGCCATTCCCTCCTGGACGAATTCGCCGTGCTCAAGTCGTTTCTCGAAAAGATCGACGAAGTTGAGCTGAGCGAATCGGATGTGGAGAGAATCGAGAGTGCGACATCGAATTTTCTCAAGGAATTGCAGGGGCCTTTGTCTCGTCGGCAATCCCGGGCCAGGGCGGAGCGCAGGCTCCAGTAGTCATGCGCGGCAGACTGATCTTTGCGGCGGTGCTGGTCTGTATCAACCTTTTTCTGTTTACCCGGTTGATATGGAGCGACCAGGGGGTTTTCGCCTACCTGGAGCTTAAGAACCGGTACGAGGTCCTGCGACAAAAGATCGAGTCCGTGGACGCCAGGAGTCTGGATCTCAGTCAGGAGATTCGTAAGCTCAAGTCGGACAAGGGGTACCAGGAGAAAGTCATTCGAGAGAGAATGAATTTTATCAAGAAAGACGAGCTGTTGTACATATTCCCGGACGAGAAGGACCAACCCCGCGGAGAAGGTGCCGATGTGCAAGAAAATTGAATGGTATCAGGAAGTTCTCTCCTTGGAGCCCGGCTCGCGGGTTTTTTTCCCTTTGGCCAAATTGTTTGTGGAGAACGGCCAGCCCGAGGACGCGGTCAAGACACTGCGCCAGGGGTTGGACAGGCATCCCGATTATCTCGAAGCGCGTATGCTCCTCGTGGAACTCCTGACCGAACTGGGGCGCGAGGACGAGGTGCTCGAACAGTTGGAACGGGTTATCAATCCCTTGCGGGATTATCCCGCGTTCTGGCGCGGCTGGGCCAGGAGTCTGCCCCCTGAGCAGCGCGACCTGGCTGTTTATCTTATGCTGGTGGCTTCCAATCTTTCCGGCGACATCATCAAATGGACCGATGTGGTCTTCGAGGGCATAGGCGCTTTGGCCGACCGCCTTGTGGGTGCGCCGCTGCCGCCTCCTGTCGACGCTCCGCCTCCCTTCACGCTGCCCGAATTGATCCGTCCCGGCTTTGACGACGACGGCGAGACTCGGGATTTCAGGCCGGGCACCGGCTCGTTCAGGACCAAGACCATGGCTGACCTGCTCGCGTCTCAGGGGGATGTCGAGGGCGCACTTGAAATCTATCGCGATTTGTTGCAATCAACCGTGTCCGACGAACGGCGTGCGGAATTGCAGGACAGGATCGTGCAATTGGAGCGTCGCCGGGACGGCCGAGGGCCGGACGGGGAAGGGGACGACGCCTTCGGCGCACAGGCCAAGGATCGATTGATAAGCACCCTTGAGACTCTGGCCGCCAGGTTCGAGGCCCGGATTCAGGGCTAGGCGAAACAGTAAGGGACGCCCGCCGCGTAACGGTGCGGAACGTCCATGCATGAAAGCGGGAATATGCGATATTTTATTTTGATTCTCCTGGCCGCCGCGTTGTTGCTCGGCGGTTGCGGCATGTGGGACACCACTGCCGAGTATACCAAGGAAACCTGGCAGACCACGCGCGATTTCGTGGACCCTCCGCCGACCATCGACACCGACAGCTATCAGTTCACCAATCCCAACCAGGAAAAGTTGGCCAAGCTCATTTCCCCTGTGGACGGGCCGCTGACTTCCCTGATCCGGTTCGTGAACGATACCGATACGCTGCCCGGCATTGACTGGCTTGATCTGCTCATGGCCCGCTTCCCATGGGTCGACCGGGTGCTGGTCACGGACGAGGAAGGGACCATTATCTTCATGCAGCCCGATCTGCCTGTGAAGCGCATCAGCAAGCCCCTTGTTTTCGAAGGGGTGTGGCGACAGGTTTCCCTGCTTACCGTGGTCGATTATTCCGACTTCGGGCCGGAAATGTATATCGGGCGGCCTTACTTTGAGGATACTCGGTTCAGCGGGCTGATCGGCGTGGGTTTTGATCCCAGGTCCCTCATGCGTCTGAGCCCGGATCCCAAGTCGCTGATTATCATTCACCCTGGGCACAATGTCTGGTCCCTGGGCGCCGATGTGGACAAGCAAGCCATGCTGGCCGTGGACTGGGAGGACATTCTCAAGAATGATGTCCATGGTCAGGTACAGGTGGGCAACCGTTATTATTCCTGGCTGACCCGTTATGTTGGTGAGGATCAATACGTCTACGTCACTGAGAGCGTGGACCCCAACGCAGAGGGAAGCTGGTGGCCGTTTTAGAGGCGCATAACAATCGAGGGGGCAAACAGATGTCGCAACAGGTAACCGTCACCGAGCATATCCTTCTGCATCAGAAGATGGTGCCGGGGGCAACCGGCCAGTTTACGCGACTTTTCAATGAACTCGTCCTGTCGGCGAAGATCATCGGCCGCGCCGTGAACAAGGCCGGTCTCGTTGATATCCTCGGGTTCACGGGCGACATCAACGTCCAGGGCGAAGAGGTCAAGAAGCTTGACGAGTACGCCAACCGCATACTCATCCACAGGCTGGCCCGGTCCGGCGTGCTTTGCGCCATGGCCTCGGAAGAGAACGCGGACATCATCGAGGTGCCCGAGTCTCTGCCGCGTGGTGATTATATCATTATTTTCGATCCCCTGGACGGTTCTTCCAATATCGACGTCAACGTCAATATCGGAACGATCTTTTCCATTTTCAAGCGCAAGAGCGATCCTGACGCTGCGCTGATGTCCAGCGACGTGCTCCAGAAGGGCAGCGAGCAGGTGGCCGCGGGCTACGTGCTCTACGGCTCCTCCACCATGTTGGTCTTCACCTGTGGCGACGGCGTTCACGGCTTCACCCTCGACCCGAGCGTGGGCGAGTTCCTGCTCTCGCATCCGAACATCCGCATTCCGGAGCAGGGCAAGATTTATTCCGTTAACGAGGGGTACGAGCGGTATTGGGATCGCCACACCAAAAAGGCGCTGGCCTATTTCAAGTCGCCCAAGAACGCTTTGCGTAAACCGTACTCCGGCCGGTACATCGGCTCCCTGGTGGCGGATTTCCATCGAAATCTGCTCTATGGCGGTATCTTCATGTATCCCGCCGACCTGCGCGATCCCAAGAAACCCACGGGCAAGCTCCGGCTGACCTGCGAGTGCAACCCCATGGCCTTCCTCGCCGAACAGGCGGGCGGCATGGCCGTGGATGGCGTCAACCGGGTCATGGATATCGAGCCGGATCACCTGCATCAGCGAATTCCCTTCTTCTGCGGCTCGCGCAACGATGTCCAGGTGGTGCAGGAAATCTTCGAATCCGAGTCCCGGAGAAAGAAGAACCGGTAATGCTCATCCTTGGAATCGAGACCTCCTGCGACGAAACCGCCGTGGCCCTGGTCGAGGACGGCTGCCTGCTGGGTCAAAAGCTGGCGACCCAGGTGGATACGCACGCCCTGTTCGGCGGCGTTGTCCCGGAGATAGCCTCACGGGAGCATCTGCGCGTTCTGCCCCGGCTCTATAAGGAGCTCTTGCGCGAGACCGGCGTGGCCGCCGAGAATCTCGACGGCGTGGCCGTTGCGCGAGGCCCGGGACTGCTCGGCAGTCTGTTGGTGGGAGTGAGTTTCGCCAAGGGGCTCAGTTTGGCGTTCGACACGAATTTGATCGGGGTCAACCACCTTTGGGCGCATTTGCTCGCGCCGGGCCTGGAAGGGGGCCTGCGGTTCCCGGCTCTGGGGCTGCTCGTCTCGGGTGGACACACCCACATCTACCTGATCTCGTCTCCGACGGAGTTCGAGCTGTTGGGCCGGACTTTGGACGACGCCGCCGGAGAAGCGTTCGACAAGACGGCGAAAATGTTGAATTTCCCTTATCCCGGCGGCCGCTTTATCGACGACCTTGCGCAGGAAGCAGAGCCTGATACCGAGCTGTTTCCCCGACCGTACATAGACAATCCGACCCTGGATTTCAGCTTCAGCGGTCTCAAGACGGCCGTGGCCAACCATGTGGCTGCTCATCCTGAGCTGGTGTTCGAGACCATGGCCGGTTCCGAGGCCGTTGAAAAGTTGCCTGCGGAGCGGCGTAAAGCCCTGGCGAAAGTCTGCGCCTCGTTCAACTGGAGCGTGGCCGATACCTTGCGTATCAAGGTGGAGCGGGCCCTGAAGAGGGTGGACCATGTTGAGAGCCTGATCGTGGCCGGGGGGGTGGCCGCCAACACCGGTGTGCGCGCGGCCATGGCCGGAGTGGCCGAGGCCAACGGACTTCGGCTGACTCTGCCCGGACTTTCCCTGTGCACGGACAACGGGGCCATGATCGCCTATGCGGGCTGGCAGCTCGCCAAGGCCGGTTTCCGGCACGGGTTGGACCTCGAAGCCATACCCCGGGGGCGTATTGTCCCGCTTGATTGGGAGAGGGTGGCTCCGGCCCCCCGGTAGGGGTGAAAATTCCCGGCACTCCTTGACAGTAGGGTACATGCGGACCTATTTTAAATAAATTGCAAAAACAATTGCGGCATTGCGCCGCACCGGCCCTGCCGGTGGATGGAATACAACGGCCGACGGCCGAGCAAAAAAAGGAGATCTTCATGGCGAATCAGATTACCGACGGTACTTTTGAGCAGGACGTTCTGCAGAGCGACATCCCGGTTCTTATCGATTTCTGGGCGCCTTGGTGCGGACCCTGCCGTGCCATGGGTCCCGTCATCGACGAGCTGGCCGAGGAATTTGAGGGCCAGGTCAAGATCGTCAAGATGAACGTTGACGAGAACTCCGCAACTCCCGGCAAATATGGCATTCGCGCCATCCCGACCTTGATCCTGTTCAAGGGCGGCGAAGTCGTCGACCAGTCTACTGGTGCCGTTTCCAAGAGCAGCATCAAGGAAATGATCACGAAAAAGGCGCTGTAATTTATGGAATCTTATGACGCCGTAGTCATAGGGGGCGGCCCGGCAGGAATGACGGCTGCCCTTTATCTTTTACGGGCCGGAGTGAAGACCGCCATGGTCGAGAAGCTGTCCCCCGGCGGACAGGTTCTGATGACCTCCGAGATCGAGAACTATCCCGGCTTCCCGAAGGGGCTTCAGGGATGGGAGTTGGCGGACAAGTTCGCCAACCATCTTGAAGAGTACGACCTCCATCGCATCAACGACGAGGTCCGTTCCATCAAGGTGGGCTCCCCCTGGCATACCATCGTGACCGCCGAGGGGGAGGTGCGCGCCAAGGCCGTCGTGCTGGCTACCGGTTCCCGGTACCGCAAGCTCAACGTGCCCGGCGAGGAACGGCTGATCGGACGGGGCGTCTCCTATTGTGCTCTTTGCGACGGCAACTTCTTCCGGGATCGGGATGTGGCCGTGATAGGAGGGGGCAACTCCGCTCTTGAGGAGGCCCTGTATCTGGCCCGTCTGGTGAACAAGGTTCACCTCATTCACCGGCGTCAGGATTTCCGTGGCCAGGCCTGCTATCAGGACAAGTGCTTCACGCACGAGAAGATTCAGATCATTCGCAACACTGTTGTGGACGAGATCGTTGGTGAAAGCGACGTGGAAGCCCTGGCTTTGCGAAACGTCGAGAATGGCGAGCTGTCCAGGCTTGAACTCGACGGGGTATTCATCTTCATCGGTTTCGAGCCGATCATCGACTTCGTTCCCGAAGACATCAAAATGGAGCGCAACGGCGTCATCACCGACGTGGAGATGCGCACGAACGTTCCTGGCATCTTCGCCGCCGGCGACATCCGATCCAAGATGTGCCGCCAGGTGGCTTCCGCCGTGGGCGACGGGGCGACCGCCGCTACCGCCGCTTTTTCCTACCTTGAGCAATTGGACTAGGAGTCCCCATGCGTCGAATATTGGCCCCCGTCCTTGTCGTCGTCCTGTTGTCCCTTGCGGGGTGCATCTGGATCGACAGCTATTTCCTGCCTCCGCCCGAGGATACGGCTCAAGAGCTGTACGAAGCGGGCATGGCGGCCATGGATGAGAAGGACTACGGCGACGCCCAGGAGTACTTTTCGAAACTCAAGGACCGTTTCCCGTTCAGTCCATACTCCCTCAAGGGCGAGTTGTCCTTGGGCGACGCCTACTTTCTGGACGAGGAATATACGCTTGCTCTCGAAGCCTACAAGGAATTCGAGGCCCTGCATCCCAGCAATGAGGAAATTCCCTATGTGCTCTACCAGGTCGCCAATGCGAACGTGAGCATGTTCAAGACCATCGACAGGCGGCAGGAGAACATCAAGGAAGCTCTGGAGTATCTCTACCGGCTGGTGGAGACCTATCCCGAGTCCCAGTATGCCGATGCGGCCAAGACGATGATTCTCAAAAGCCGTCGCATTCTGGCCGAACATGAAATCTTCGTGGCCGATTTTTTCTGGCGCACGGAGCAGTTCGGTCCGGCCTGGCACCGCTACCAGTACGTTGTGGAGAATTTTTCGGATATCCCCGATCTTCGCGATTACGCCGTGAAACGGGCCGAATATTCCTACTTCGAATATCAGAAAACTTTGTCCGAGGAAGAGCGCGAGCGCATCCAGGGAAGTTGGAAGCGCTGGCTCAAGAAGTGGCTCTAGGCCGCCGCCAACCCTTCAGCAACTGGCTGCTCCCATGTCTGACCCGGTGTTTTCCCTTTCCGACCTGATTGGCGAGTCCTTGGTTGACGATTCTCTTTTCGCGGAGGCCTACGGGCTTTCCGCGGACGGGGAGCGCGCCCTGATGAAGACCTGCATCGCACGGCTGTACGACTGGTACGGCCCGCGCAAGGACGCGGCCGGACAGGTCTCCATGCGCTGGCGGAGTGGAATGGAGTCGGTCAGGCGGTTCAGCCCCGTGGATTTCGCCCTGGTTCTGTTCGACGGCTCCTTTGTTGCGCCGGCCCGGCTGCTCGCCGCCCTTGTTCCCGCCATCGCCTGCGGGGTCGGGAACGTTCTGGCGGTGCGTCTGGACGGGCAGGGGGATTGGCCTCATCCGCTGCTTACGGCCATGGAATTGGCTGGTCAGGAGTTGGCCGCCGATCTTTCGTCGGAGGATGTGGCCGGGTTGCTCCGCGATCTGGCCGGGACAGGCGCCTCAGGCGTGGTTATTGATCTGGCCGGAAGGCCGGATGTCTGCTCCGATTTGAGCCGACTGGCCGTGTACAGGCCTCTTTTCGACTGTAGCGGCTCGATTTTTCTGGACAGGGAAGAGGATTTCGATCTTGAAGCCCTGTCCTTCGCCCAACCCGACACTGCATTTACGGTATTCGGGGCCGATTCTTCCCTGCCCGAAGGGTTCGCCCGTGGCGGGACGGACTTTGCGGCTTTTCTGGAGAATCTCCGGGATTTGGCCGTGGCGCCCGCGAACAGGATCGGCGACGCCCTCGGCAAGGCCCGGCTGGTGCTGGGCCCGGGGCAGGAAGGGTGCTGGGTCTGGCCTGACCTGCATCCCGAGTTTTTCCTTTTTCATCGCACCGCCTGGACACTCGGAGACTGAACGTGAGCAAGAGCAACGCCCCCTCGGCGAAGGTTCTCGGCAACCTCCGCAATATTGGCATTATCGCGCATATCGACGCCGGAAAGACCACGTTGTCGGAACGGATTCTCTATTATTCCGGAAAAATCCACCGCATCGGCGAAGTCCATGAGGGCACGGCCACCATGGATTACATGCCCGAGGAGCAGGAGCGCGGCATCACCATCACCTCGGCCGTGACTTCCTGCCGATGGGACCCGTGCATGGTAAACATCATAGACACGCCGGGCCATGTGGATTTCACCATTGAGGTGGAACGTTCCCTGCGCGTGCTTGATGGGGCCGTGGGCGTATTTTGCGGTGTCAGCGGCGTGGAGCCCCAGTCCGAGACCGTCTGGCGGCAATCCGAGTCCTACAGCGTGCCCAAGCTCGCCTTCGTCAACAAGATGGATCGTCTGGGCGCGAATTTCGAAGGCGTGCTCGATTCCATGGTCCGCAAGCTGCGGTCCAACCCAGTGGCCATTCAGTACCCTGACGGCGAGGGACAGGAATTTTCCGGTGTGTTCGATCTCGTGACCATGGAGCGGCTGGAGTTCGATCAGTCCACCAACGGGATCGAATACTCGCGGCGTGCCATGACCGAGGAAGAGGCCGATCGCCTTTCGGTCTGGCGGGAGAAGCTCATTGAGGCTGCGGCCGAGGAGGACGAGGAGATTCTCGATCTTTACCTGTCCGGCGAGGATGTGCCCGTGGACAGGATGCACGCGGCCCTGCGCAAAGGCACTTTGTTCAGGCGGTTTGTGCCCGTGCTGGTCGGTTCCGCGCTCAAGAACATCGGCGTTCAGCCCGTGCTGGATGCGATCTGTCGCTATCTCCCCAGTCCGTTCGATGTGCCGCCCGCCATCGGAGTGGATCCGGTCACACACGCGAAGAAGCATTTCGAAGTCGCGCCCAAGGAGCCTTTGTCCGCTCTGGTCTTCAAGGTGGCCATGGATTCCGGACGCAAGCTCGCCATGATGCGCATCTATTCAGGTCGTATCGACGCGGGCGGGACCGTCTACAATGTTACCCAGGACCAGGACGAGCGCGTGGCCAGGCTGTTCCGGCTGCACGCGGGTCGCAAGGAAAAGATCGATTCCGCATTCGCGGGCGATATGGTGGCCGCCGCCGGCATGAAGTTCGCCCGCACGGGCGATACCTTGTGCGACAGGCAGTCGCCGATTATCCTTGAACAGATTGCCAACTATAAGCCGGTCATCTCCCTGGCCATTGAGCCGCGCAACACCGAGGAGGGCGAAAAGCTCGACGAGGTGCTGGAAAAGTATCTTCTGGAAGACCCGACCCTGGACCTCAAGCATGATGAGGACACGGGGCAGATCATTCTGTCCGGCATGGGCGAGCTGCATCTGGAGGTCATTCTGGAGCGGCTCCGCCGCGAATACCGTCTTGAACCGCGCGCGGGCAGGCCGCAGGTCGTCTATCAGGAGACCATCGCGGGCAAGGCTTCGGGCAGGGGCGAATTCAACCGCGAGTTGGGCGAAGTCATGCATTTCGGCGCGGTTGAGCTTTCCGTGGAGCCGCTGGAGCGCGGCAAGGAGCGGACGATCTCTTTCGAGGTGGACACCGAGGCGTGGCCCGCAGCCTGGCTCGAAGCTGTGGAGGACGGCATTGCCGACGCCCTCCAGAGCGGCGTGATCCGGGGATACCCCGTGCAGAACGTTCGCGTGCGGGTTCTCGGCATGGAGCGGCGGGATGGCGAGTCCAGCCCGGTGGGCTATCGCATGGCGTCGGCCATGGCCTTGAAAGAGGCGTTGGCCCAGGCCGATCCCAAGCTCATGGAGCCCATCATGTGGGTGGAGATCGGCGTGCCCGAGGAATTCGTGGGCGACGTGGTCGGCCTGCTCGGTTCCAAGGGAGCAAAGATCGAGAACATGATCGATCGGGCCGGACTCAAGGTAGTGCAGGGGCTCGCCCCGCTCGGCAAGCTGTTCGGTTTTTCCACGGACCTTCGCTCGGCCACTCAGGGAAGGGCCGGGTTCATGATGAAATTTTCACGTTTTGACGTTCTGGAGTAAACCTTGACTCAGAGGAACCTCCGCCGGACGCCCTCCACTGACAAGCCGCCCAGGAAGTCTTTTCGCGAGCGGTGGAACGGCAGCAAGCGCTGGATGCGGTATTGGTACTTGCGTCTCATGCGTCAGAATTCGTCGCCCAAGAATTTGGCCGCTGCCTGCGCGCTCGGCATGTTTATCGGTGCGATGCCCATCATGCCGTTCCAGTCCGTGGTCGTCATCGCCTTGGCTTTTGTCCTGCGGGTCAACAAGCTGGCCGCGTGGCTGGCCACCTGTTATTCGAATGCGGCCACCATGGTCCCGTTTTATTATTTTCTCTTCGAGGTGGGCAAGTTCGTCATGCCGTTCGAGAACGTGTCCTTCGATCCCGCCAAGCTCAAGATGGTCGAGATGATCCATGCGGGTTGGCAACTGTTCGGGGTTATGTTCGCGGGCGGATTGGTCTTCGGCATCCCGGCTACCATCGTTACATATTTCGTCTCCTTGTTCGCCATCCGGCGTTATCGCAAACGCCGGGCAATTCGCGTGCTGCGCAAGCGCGAGGGATAGCCGGGCGCACCCCGTTCATTTCGGTTTGCCAGGAATCGTTACACCGTTTTCCGCCAGGCCCCGTTTCGGGCATGGAGGGTCTTGTTCGGCGCGCGGTTGCGGCGGGCGACTTCCCGTAACGCGGCGACACCTTTCCGCTCTAGAGCCGAATCATCTTTTCGGAAAGAATATAATGGTCTATTCCGTGCTTTCCGGGTGATATACTTTCAGTGCGACGCCAGGGGCCATCCATCCGGCTCATGCCGGTTTCGAATTCGAGTTTGACGCGAGGAGAGTTACGGGATGTCGGGAGACGACCTGAACAGGCAGATATTCAAGGAAGAAGCCTACGATCTCCTGATCGAGCTTGAAGGAGCCCTTCTCGAACTTGAGGAGGCCCCCGAAGACATGGACCTGGTCAATCGGGTTTTCCGGGCGTTGCATACCATCAAAGGGTCCGGCTCCATGTTTGGCTTTGAGGAGATCGCCGCGTTCACCCATGAGGTGGAGACGGTCTTCGACATGGTGCGCAACGGTGGCGTGCAGGTCACGCCTGTTCTGTGCGGCCTGGCCTTGCGCTCCCGGGACCAGATCAGGGCCATGCTCGACGCCGAGGATGACGAGCCCGTGGCCCCGGAGACCATGCGGGATATTCTCGATGGGGTGCGGGCGTTTGTTGAGGGGGATAACGGGGCCGAATCCAGCGGGGAAAGTCCGTCCATTGAGCCTGCGTCCGATTCCGGCGTTTCGGAGAACGAACCTTCGACCGAGGAAGGGTTTTTGTTCGACGCGGGAGCTTCCGAGGCGGTTCATCGTTATGCCGTCACGCTCCGCCCTGTCGGAGCAGAGGTCGACGTCGATGCCGTTGAAGGCTTTTTCGAAGAGTTGGAGCGTCTGGGAACCCTCAAGGTCGAATCCGGCCATCGTGATACCGGCAACGGTTGGGAATTGAGCCTTGAGACCGAAGCGTCCAGGGACGATGTCCTGGATGTCTTTTTCTTTTTGGACGCGAACTTGAAGATCGAGGTCGCCGAGGACGTCGCGGACGCCGTGGGCCCGGAGCCCGACTTGACCGAAGCCGAGCCTTTTTTTTCGGATGAAGATGATTCTGTGCACATTCCCATGCTCGGCGAGATGCTCGTGCAGAGCGGTGATCTGACCTATGCGGACGTGGCCGAGGCGCTGAATACGCAGATGGACGGGCTGGACAAGCCCATTGGCATGATCCTGACCGAGTCGGGCAAGGTAGCCCCGGAAAAGGTCGACATGGCGGTCAAGCGGCAGGGCGAGGCTCGCGACAGAGCGGTAGGGAAGAAGCGCACCGAAGCGCTTGGCAGCATCCGGGTGGCGGCGGAAAAGCTTGATTACCTTGTGGACCTCGTGGGTGAACTGGTCATCGTGCAGGCGCAGATAACCCAGGTCGTCAGCGAACGGCATGACTCCGTCCTGACGCTTCTGGCCGAGGAATTGGAGCGGCTGAGCGACGAGTTGCGCGATTCTACCTTGGGCATCCGCATGTTGCCCATCGGCACATCCTTCAGCAAGTTCCGGCGGCTGGTGCGCGATCTGTCGGCCGATCTGGGCAAGCAGATATCCCTGTCCACCTGTGGTGCGGAAACCGAGCTGGACAAAACGGTCATCGAACGACTCGGCGATCCGCTGGTGCATCTCCTGCGCAATTCCATCGACCACGGCATTGAGCTTCCGGATGAGCGCGTAGCCAAAGGCAAGCCGCCGCAGGGCAACATTACGCTCTCCGCCGAGCATTCCGGCGGCGAGGTGCTGATCCGCATTGTCGATGACGGCAGGGGCATGAGCAGCGAGATGATCCGCGAGAAGGGGATTGAGCGCGGATTGATTTCCAAGGATGCCGAGCTTACCGGGAAGGAACTGCTCAAGCTTATTTTCGAGCCCGGCTTCTCCACGGCCGAGGCCGTGACCAGCGTGTCCGGCCGGGGCGTGGGAATGGACGTTGTGAAACGGGCCATCGACTCCCTGCGCGGAATCATCGACATCGATTCCAAGCCGGACGTGGGCACTACCATCACTATTCGGCTGCCCCTGACTCTGGCCATCATAGACGGCCTCCAGGTTCGGGTGGAGGACGAGTACTACGTTATTCCTCTGTCTCTCGTGGAGGAGTGCGTGGAGCTGTCCCGCAGCGAGGTGGAGGAATCCGGTTCCGGACAGCGCATCCTGTATCTGCGGGGCGAAATCGTTCCGTACATCCATATCCGCGAATGGTTCAATGTGGAGGGCGAGAACCCGCCCATTGAGCAAATAGTCATCACCGGCGTGGAGGGAAGCCGCGTCGGCATCGTGGTGGATACCGTCATCGGCGAGCACCAGACGGTCATCAAGAGTCTCGGCCGCGTGTACAAGGACGTGGAAGGCATTTCCGGCGCGACCATCAAGGGGGATGGTTCCATTGCGCTCATTCTGGATGTGCCAAGCCTGGTTCGCAGGGTCGTCGCCGAATCCCGGTAGTATTTTCGAGAGGTGCACATGAAGAAGATCCGCGTTCTCATCGTCGACGACTCCGCCGTCGTTCGCCAGACTCTTGAGGACATCCTTTCCTCGGACTCTCAGATCGAGGTCATGGGCACGGCCGTGGACCCCTACGCGGCCGCCGAGCGGTTGAAAAAGGAAGTTCCCGACGTCATGACCCTTGATATCGAGATGCCCCGCATGGACGGGTTGACCTTTTTACGCAAGATCATGCAGCAGCGGCCCATTCCGGTGGTCATCTGCTCGTCGGTGGCCGGAGAGGGCACCGCCACCGCCTTGAAGGCATTGGAATACGGGGCTGTGGAGATTATCACCAAGCCCAAGGTCGGCACCAAGAAATTTCTCGAAGAGTCGCGAATCCGGCTCATTGATAAGGTCAAGGCCGCGGCTCTGGCCGGGGCCCGCCGCAGTCGGTCCGTGCCCATGTCAGTTGAGGTCAAGCCGAAACTCAGCGCGGACGCGGTTCTTCCCAAGGGCAGGCCCGCCACCCTGTCGTCCACCGAAAAGATATGCCTCGTGGGCGCTTCCACCGGCGGCACAGAGGCCCTGCGGGTTTTTCTGGAAGCGCAGCCCGTGGGGTGTCCGCCCATCGCCATAGTCCAGCACATGCCCGAGCATTTCACCGCGGCGTTCGCCAATCGGCTGAACTCGCTTTGCCGGATCAACGTCAGGGAGGCCCGTGACGGGGACGCCATGATGCGCGGTCAGGCGCTCATCGCCCCCGGCGACAGGCACATGCTCCTCAAACGGTCGGGCGCTAGGTATTATGTGGAGGTTCGGGAGGGCCCGCTCGTCTCCAGACATCGGCCTTCGGTGGACGTGCTGTTCCGTTCGGGTGCGCGATACGGCGGACCGAACGTCGTGGCCGCCATTATGACCGGCATGGGCGACGACGGGGCCAAGGGCATGAAGGAGCTCAAGGACGCCGGGGCCTACACCATTGCCCAGGACGAAGCGAGCTGCGTGGTTTTCGGTATGCCCCAGGAAGCCATCAAGCAGGGCGGCGTCGACAAGGTGCTGTCCCTGGAAAAGATCGCGCCTGAGATGGTTCGGGCCTGCGGATAAGGCCCGGGAAGGGATTGGTCTCTTGCGCCCCTGTGGGAAGGTTTCCCGCAGGGGCCATTTGCTCTCTAGCTGTGGCGATAGGCGATGACGTCGACAGGCTCGCGGGTGACCATGCCTTCATTGAGCATGGCGTCGAGCTTGTCGAGGAGGGGAGCGAGCCTGTCCGGATGGTCCACGATTTCCACCACCACGGGCAGGTCCTCGGACAGGCGCAGGATGCGGCTGGTGTGGATCAGGCTGTTGGCTCCGAAGCCCATCAGTCCCCGAAAGACCGTGGCTCCGGCCAGACCGAGCTCGCGTGCTTCGCGGACGATGACGTCGGCCAGGGGCTGGCCTTCGAACTTGTCGTCCTCGCCGATGTAGATTCGGATGCGTTCCGCATTTTCAAGTAATTTCATGGAGTCCCCCATGTGTGGATCAGAGCAGGCGGCCCAGGGCTATGCCGGTCAGAACCAGGGCAAGCCCGGCCACTGATTGGCCGACGACGTTGACCATGGCCATGGCCATTTGTCCGGACTTGACCAGCGTGCCGGTCTCGAACATGTAGGTGGAGAAGGTGGTGAACGCGCCCATGAAACCGGTGAGGATCAGAAGCCGGACTTCGCTGCCGGGCAACAGGCGGTTTTCGAAAATTCCCCAGACCGTGCCGAAAAGCAGGCAGCCTGCCAGGTTGACGGCGAAGGTGCCCGCCGGGAATGATCCGCCCGCCAGACGTTGCACCACGCCGGACAAAAAGTAGCGCGACAAGGTGCCGGCGGCTCCGCCCAGAGAAAGATAGAGAATTTTGGTCGGCATTTGGATATCCTTGAGCCGAGCTATACCAACACAACCGGAGAAAGCCAATGCCCCTTGAGTGCGAATTGAAATATCTGGAGGCCGACCTCAACGATCTGGCCGCGAAACTTGCCGCCGCCGGGGCCGAGACTTCGGGCCGGTACTTTGAGTCCAACATCGTCTTCGACCGGCCCGACCGCTCCCTCAAGGCTGCGGGCGTACTGCTGCGTCTGCGAGAAAGGCAGGGCCGGGGGGTGCTCACCGTCAAGCGCTTGCCCGAGAACCCGGAGCCTTCGGCACTCAAGATTTTCGAGGAGATCCAGACCGGGGTGGATGATCCAGGGGCCATGAGTGAGGCCCTTGCGGCCGTGGGCTTTGTCCCGGCTTTCCGCTACGAGAAGGTTAGGGAGAAGTGGCGGCACATGGGGTGCGTCGTGTGTCTGGACCACCTGCCTTTCGGCGATTTCGTGGAGATAGAGGGAGAAGAGGCCAAGGTCCTCGCATGCGCCGCCGACCTTGGCCTGGATTCCGCCTGCACTACCAAGGCCACCTACCACGGCCTGAATCTCGAATACAGGTTGGCCAAGGGGCTTGAACCAGACGAGAATTTCGTCTTCGAGCCCGGCAGACGGGCATCTTTGGTGGATCAAATCGAGAATCTTTGACCCTCTTCCCTCGACAGTGAGCTAAAACGAATTTATATTGTGAGTCAGGAAATACAAAGGATTGGTGGAGCAGAAACACTATGAGCGACCCTTTTACCGGGGACCGGTTCGATTCGGAGCTTCTTGGTCAACACCAAGTCAAGGAGCCGAAAAAGTACAAGGTCCTGCTGCATAACGACGATTACACGACCATGGATTTCGTGGTCGAGATACTGGTGCGCGTCTTTCGCCGGACAGAGGCGCAGGCGACGGCCATCATGCTTTCCGTGCACAACCAGGGGTACGGAATATGCGGCGTCTACACCGCCGAAGTGGCCGAAACCAAGGTGGACCTGGTGCACCGTCTGGCCAAAAGCGCGGGTTTCCCGCTCAAGTGCAGCATGGAAGGTGAATAGAATATGACGATGCTGAGCAAGGAACTGGAAAGTGCGTTGACCTCCGCCGTCAACGAAGTGAAGCGAAGGAACCACGAGTTCCTGACGCTCGAACATCTGCTGTACGCCATCTCCATTGAGGAGCAGGGCGAGGAAATCCTCGAAGCCTGCGGCGCGGAGATGGATCGGCTCAGGGATCAGCTTGGACGGTTCTTCGTCGAGAATATGGAAACCCTGCCCGAAGGCACCGAGTCCGAGGTCATTCAGACCCTGGGCGTGCGCCGCGTGCTGCAGCGCGCCGTGTGGCAGAAAAAGGCTTCGGGCAAGAACACCGTCGAGGTGGGCGATGTCCTGGCCGCCATGTTTGACGAGGAGGACTCCTACGCGGTCTATTTTCTGCGTACCCACGACGTGTCCAGGCTCGATATTTTGGAGTTTATCTCCCACGGCATGTCCATGCACGACGACTGGAGCGACATGGGCGACGAGCCGCTGTCCAAGCCCGACGGTCTGGATGGCCGTCCGGGAGAGAAGAAAAGTCCGCTCAAGGAATTCACGGTCAACCTGACCGACCGGGCCGCCCAGGGGCTCATTGATCCGCTCATCGGCCGCAGCGCAGAATTGGAGCGGACCATCCAGGTCCTTTCCCGTCGCCGCAAGAACAATCCCATTTTCGTGGGCGATCCGGGCGTGGGCAAGACCGCCATGGCCGAAGGGCTGGCCCTGATGATCGTGGAGGGCCGGGTTCCCAAGGAATTCATCAACGCCGAAGTCTATAGCCTGGACATGGGGTCGCTTTTGGCGGGCACCAAGTACCGGGGCGACTTCGAGGCGCGGCTCAAGGGCGTTCTTGGCGAGCTGAAGCAGAACCGCGACGCCATCCTGTTCGTGGACGAAATTCATACCATCGTGGGCGCGGGGTCGGTCTCCGGCGGCTCCATGGACGCTTCCAACATCCTCAAGCCTCTGTTGCAGTCCGGCGAAATCCGTTGCATCGGCTCGACCACCTTTGAGGAATACAAGAACCATTTCGAGAAGGACCGCGCCTTGTCGCGCCGGTTCCAGAAGATTGAGATAAGCGAGCCCACCGTGGAGGAGACCATCGCCATCCTCAAGGGATTGCAGTCCCACTACGAGGAGTTTCACGGCGTCAACTATACCCACTTCGCCCTCAAGGCGGCGGCCGAGCTGTCCGAACGGCACATTACGGATCGCTATCTGCCGGACAAGGCTATTGACGTCATGGATGAAGTCGGTGCGCTGTACAAGCTCTCCGGCCGTCCCCGCAAGGGCGACCGCATCAAGGTGTCGGACGTGGAGAAGGTCGTGGCCCGCATGGCCCGTATCCCCGCACGGCGGCTGACCATGTCAGACCGCGAGCGGCTGAAGAGTCTGGAGAGCGATCTCAAGTCCGTGGTTTTCGGCCAGGACGAGGCCGTGGCGGCCTTGGCCAAGTCCATCAAGCGTTCCCGCGCGGGTATGCGCCAGATTGGCCGCCCGGTGGGCAGTTTCCTGCTGACCGGCCCGACCGGCGTGGGCAAGACCGAGCTGGCCCGTCAACTGGCCCAGGTGCTCGGCATCGGGTTCCTGCGTTTCGACATGTCCGAGTACATGGAAAAACATGCCGTGGCGCGGCTCATCGGCGCGCCTCCGGGCTATGTCGGGTTCGACCAGGGCGGGCTGCTGACCGAAGGCGTGCGCAAGAAGCCGCACTGCGTGGTCCTGTTCGACGAGATCGAGAAGGCTCACCCCGACGTTTTCAATATCCTGCTCCAGGTCATGGACTACGCCACCCTGACCGACAACAATGGGCGCAAGGCGGACTTCCGCCATGTCATCCTGCTGATGACCTCGAACGCGGGCGCGCGTGAAATGTCCAAGGGCGCCATCGGGTTCAAGCGCGACGAGAACGCCGATCGCCAAGGCGAGGCCATGAAGGCGCTGGAACGGCTCTTCAGCCCCGAGTTCCGCAACCGTCTGGACTCCATCGTGACCTTCCGGTCACTGGAACAGCCGGTCATGGAGCAGATCGTGAACAAGTTCATCAAGGAGCTCAACGACCAGTTGCAGGATCGCCGCGTAGTGATAGCCCTGACCGACGCGGCCCGGGCGCGGCTGGCCGAACTCGGCCACGACGCCACCATGGGCGCGCGTCCCATGGGTCGGGTCATCCAGACCGAGATCAAGGACGTTATCGCGGACGAGCTGCTCTTCGGCGCGCTGACCAAGGGCGGCGTTGTCTCCGTGGATGTAGTTGGAAAGGGTAAGAAATCGAAGAAGCTGCCACTTGTCGGCGAGTCCGGGGAGTTTATGTTCTCCTTCGACGCCGCTGGTGCGAAACGATAGAGCAAATATCGGGGGCGGCTTCCGCCGCCCCCCTTTATTCCCGTCATGACCATCTACCGCCTGTTTGACGAACCCGTCTTCCCCGACCCTGAAGAGGCCGAGCCGGACGGTTTGCTCGCCGTGGGCGGCGATCTCTCTCCTGAACGGCTGCTCACGGCCTATGCAAATGGCATATTCCCTTGGTATTGTGAGGAATCACCTATACTTTGGTGGTCAACCAACCCCCGGCTTGCGCTTATCCCCGAAGAACTCCACGTGCCGCGCAGTCTGCGTCGGACGATCAACAGGGAAACCTTCACTTTCACACTGGATACGCATTTCGAAACGGTCATTCGGCGGTGCGCCTGTTGCCCCAGGCCGGGGCAGGAAGGCACCTGGATCGTGGACGAGATGATCGAGGCGTACAGCCTTCTGCATCGCCTGGGTTACGCCCACAGCGTGGAGGCGTGGCAGGGGGATGCGCTGGTGGGCGGACTGTATGGGGTGTCCCTCGGGTCGGTGTTCTTCGGCGAATCCATGTTCTACAGCGTGCCGGACGCCTCCAAGGCGGCCTTTGCCGTGTTCGTGGAGCAGTTGCGGAAGTGGCGGTTCACCCTCATCGATTGCCAACAGACCACCAAGCATCTCCTGCGTTTCGGCGCGCGGGAGTTGCAACGGTTCCGTTTCCTCGCCAAGCTCCGCGAGGGTATGGATGCGCCCACCCGCGAAGGGGTGTGGCGTTTCGACGACCGGGAGTGATCTCCGGTTAGTCCTCGTCTTCCGCCAGGGGTGGGTGCTGGCTCAGATCGAAGTATCCCTTGAGAGGGAACGCCAAGGGATAACTCGGGATTTTCTCGAATTCGATGAACCCGGCGTCCTTGCCCGGCTGGACCTCGGTGAATCCGGCCAACCCTGCCGGAACCGGGAAGGCCAGGGGGTTGGATCTGATGGCCGTAAGCCTTGTGGAATATTGTTCTTTCAGGTAATTAACGATGAGATCGCGTTCATCCGTTGTAAAGGATTCGAGGATGACCCTTCGGCTTTCCGGGACGCAGTCTTCCGTGGCTGGATTATGTTCGACCAGTCCGGTGAAGTCCGTCTCCGATTCCTCCTCGGGGTTCCAGCGGGCGCGAAAAAGATGCACTTCCACGTCGCGCCTCCCCTTGAAGCTCCTGATGACCATGGACAGGGAGTAGGCCCGCTCGCAGGGCGGGGGAGAGGCGGGAGTGTTGATGGTGATATCCATAGCTCTGACTCCGGAACGGGGTTGCAGGGTTTTTCTTGATTCTTACGTGTTTTGACGGGCTAGCTCAAGCCCGGGTGTAGAAGAATGCCGGATTTCAAACTCGTCAGCGAATATACTCTCAAGGGCGATCAGCCCCAGGCCGTTGCCGAACTCGTCGCGGGCCTGGGGGCGGGCGTCAGGGATCAGGTCCTGCTCGGCGCCACGGGCACGGGCAAAACCTTCACCATGGCCAATGTGGTGGCCGAGCTTAACCGTCCGGCTCTGGTTCTGGCTCCCAACAAGACCTTGGCGGCGCAGCTCTACACCGAGTTCCGGGCTCTTTTCCCGGACAATGCTGTCGAATATTTCGTCAGTTATTACGATTACTACCAGCCTGAAGCCTACCTGCCGCACTCGGACGTCTACATCGAGAAGGATTCGTCCATCAACGACGATATCGACAAGCTGCGTCATGCGGCCACCCATGCGCTCCTGACCCGCAAGGATGTGCTCATCGTGGCCTCGGTCTCCTGCATTTATGGATTGGGCTCGCCTGATTTCTACGCCAAGATGGTCATTCCCGTGGAGGAGGGCCAGACCATGGCCATGGAGTCCCTGCTCGAACGATTGGTGGAAATTCACTACGAGCGCAACGACTACGATTTCCATCGCGGCACCTTCCGGGTGCGGGGCGACGTGGTCGAGATCATCCCCGCCTACAGCCGGGAAAAGGCGTTGCGCATCGAATTTTTCGGCGATGAGATTGATTCCATCTCCGAGACCGATCCGCTCACGGGCGAGGTCAAGGACCGGCTGCGGAAGACCGTCATCTACCCCGGCTCCCACTTCGTTTCGGACCGCGACAACCTGGACCGGGCCGTGGCCGATATCCGCGACGAGTTGCAGTCCCGCCTGTCTTTTCTCCAGAGGAACAGTAAGTTGGTGGAGGCCCAGCGTCTGGAACAGCGGACCATGTACGACCTGGAGACCATTGAGGAACTGGGCTACTGCAACGGCATCGAGAACTATTCGCGCCACCTGGACGGCCGCGTCGAGGGGCAGCCTCCCGCGACCCTGCTCGACTATTTCCCGGACGATTTTATCCTGTTCGTGGACGAGTCTCATATCGCCCTGCCGCAGGTGGGGGGCATGTATCGCGGCGACCGCTCGCGCAAAACCACGCTCGTGGATTTCGGTTTCCGTCTGCCGTCCGCGCTCGACAACCGGCCTTTGAATTACGAGGAGTTTCAGGAGCGCATTCATCAGGCCGTGTACGTTTCGGCCACGCCCGGCCCGCTTGAGCTCGACTTGGCTCAGGGCGTTGTGGTGGAGCAGATCATCCGACCAACGGGGCTGCTCGATCCGCAGTTGGAGGTCAGGAAGACGCAGGGACAGATTGACGATTTGCTGGCGGAGTGCAAAAAAAGGCAGACGAAGGACGAGCGTGTCCTGGTGACCACGCTGACCAAGCGCATGGCCGAGGACCTGAACGATTATCTGAATCAGATGGGCGTTCAGTCCCGGTACCTGCATTCGGATATCGACACGCTGGAACGCATGGCCATCATTCAGGCGCTTCGGGCCGGTGAGTTTTTCGTCCTGGTGGGCATCAACCTTCTGCGCGAGGGGCTGGACATCCCCGAGGTGTCCCTGGTGGCCATTCTGGATGGTGACAAGGAAGGGTTCCTGCGCTCCACGCGTTCGCTCATCCAGACTTTCGGGCGGGCCGCCCGGAACTCGGAGGGGCGGGTTATCCTGTACGCGGACAAGGTCACCGATTCCATGGCCGAGGCCATGGGCGAGACCGAGCGCAGGCGGGCCAGGCAGGAGGAGTACAACCTGGAGCACGGCATCACGCCGACCACCATCCGCAAGAAGGTGGAGAACCTCTTCGGTGAACTTTCAGGCGGCGGCGACCGGAGCGGGGCCGTGGCCATGGCCGCCGAGGACGGCGTGTACTACGGGGCGGACCAGAAGACCCTGAACAAGACGGTCAAGCGGCTGGAGCGGGAAATGCGCGAGGCCGCCAAGGAACTGGAGTTCGAGCGGGCGGCGGAGCTTAGGGACCGCATCGCCCGACTTCGCGAGCGCATGTTGGAATTGGGGTAAGGGATGAAAGGCAATTTTCATCGACGGATGTTGCGTCTGCGCGCCCGGCTGGGCTCCTTCTGGAGCATTCTGCTCGGCGTGGTTTATCTCTGCATGATTTTCATGCTCGGCATCGGTTTCTATATGATTTACGAGCATTGGGACCTGGCCAGCTCATTCTACATGGTGGTCATCACTCTCTCCACCGTGGGGTTCATGGAGGTCAACCAGCTTTCTCCGGAAGGGCGCGTATTTACGGCTTTCCTGATTATGCTCGGCGTGGGCGGTTTCGTGTATATCGCGGGCGCGTTCGCCCAAGTGCTCATAGACGGGCGATTGCAAATACTGTGGGGTAAGCACAGAATGATGAAGATGATCAGCAAGTTGAGAAACCATTTCATCGTTTGCGGCCACGGCCGCATCGGCAGCATCGTGGTCCAGGAGATCATGGCCGACGGCCACGACGTGGTGGTCATCGAGAACGACCCGGCCCTCATCGACAAGATGGAACAGGACGGCATCCTGTGCATCGAAGGCGACGCTACCAGCGACGCGGTGCTTCTGAGCGCAGGGCTGCCCTATGCCAAGTCTCTCATTTCGGCCGTGACCAGCGAGGCGGCCAACGTCTACGTCACCCTGACGGCGCGGCAGCTCAACCCATCCATAATCATTGTGGCCCGGGCAGGGGACAAGTCACACATCTCCCGGCTGGAACTGGCGGGGGCGGACCGCGTGGTCATGCCGCATTTTATCGGCGGATTGCGTATGGCTCAGAACGTCCTGCGGCCCACCGTGACCAACTTCATCGAGCTGGCCGTACGCGGCGGCATTGATCTCCAGATGGAGGAACTGCCCGTATCGCCTGATTCCGAATTGGTTGGGAAGGACCTGATCGACTCCAAGATCCGGGCCAATTTCAATCTCATCATCATCGCCATCAAGAAGGAATCCGGGGAGATGGTCTTCAACCCCGGCCCCAAGGAGGTCATCAGGGCGAACGATACCCTGCTGGCCGTGGGCAAGAAGACCAACCTGGCTGAACTTCTAGAAATTTTGTAATAATATTCAGACAGAAGGAATACATGGTTTCCCAAAGCGTTGTCGAGCGCGTGGCATTTCTGCGCGAAAAAATCGAGTATCACAACCACTGTTACTACGTCCTGGACGCCCCCGAGATATCGGACCAGGAGTTTGACGAGCTGTTCCGCGAGCTGGCCGCACTTGAGGCGGAGTACCCGGAGTTGGATGATCCCAATTCGCCTACCAAACGGGTGGGCGGCGAACCTGCCGAGGGGTTCACCCCCTACGAGCACGCCCTGCGGCTTTATTCCCTGGACAACGCCATGGACCTGGATGCCTGGTACGCCTTTGCCGAGCGCGTGGCCAAAGGCGTGGACCGGTCCGACGTGGCCTACTGGGCCGATCCGAAGATGGACGGCCTGGCTCTTGAGGTCATCTACGAAGGCGGGCGATTCGTGCGCGCCGCCACCCGCGGCGATGGCCTGGTGGGCGAGGATGTGACCGCCAACATGCGCACGGTCATGAATCTGCCTCTGACCCTGCGCGGCGACAACGTTCCCGAACTGCTTGAGGTGCGCGGAGAGGTCGTCATGGCCAACAAGGATTTTGCGGCCCTCAATGCGCGTCAGGCCGAAAAGGGCGAAAAGGTCTTCGCCAATCCGCGTAACGCGGCCGCCGGAACCATCCGCCAGCTCGACCCCAAGGTGGCCGCTTCCCGGCCGCTGCGCTTCATGGCCTACGGCGTGGGCCGGGTGGAGCGGAGCGAAGCGGACGTCGAATGGGCCACCCAGCAGGAACTTATGGAAGGGCTGCGCGCCCTTGGGTTTGCCATTCCCTCCCAGGTCAAGCTCTGCCGTTCCGCACGGGAAGTGGGCGAGTACTTTCAGGAGTTGATGGATATGCGGGATACGCTGCCTTTTGAGATCGACGGCATGGTAGCCAAGGTCAACGACCGCGAGATGCAGGATGCGCTTGGCTACACCTCCCGCGCGCCGCGTTGGGCGTTGGCGCTGAAATTTCCGGCTCACCAGACCAAGACCCGGCTCAACGCCATCCGCATTCAGGTGGGGCGCACCGGTGTGCTCACCCCGGTGGCCGAGCTTGAGCCCGTCGAGTTGGCCGGGGTCGTGGTCTCCAACGCCACCCTGCACAACAAGGGGTATATTGAGGAGCGGGATTTTCGCGTTGGCGACACGGTCCTTATCCAGCGGGCGGGCGACGTTATTCCGCAGGTCCTTTCCGTGGCCCTGGAAGCGCGGCCGGAACATGCCGAATCCTTTGCCTTCCCCATGGTCTGTCCGGTTTGCGAGAGCAAGGCGGTGGAGGACGGAGAGCGAGTGGTCTGCACCAATCCCGCCTGTCCGGCCAAGACCGTGCAGCGGCTTATCCATTTTGTCTCCAAAGCGGGTATGGATATGGAAGGCGTGGGCAAGTCCTGGGTCCGCAAGCTGGCCGAGGACGGCGTTTTGAATAGTCCGGCCGATCTCTTTACCTTGAAGAAGACCGATCTGCTCAAGTACGGGGGCATGGGCGACAAATCGGCTGAGAATTTCATCGCCGCCATCGAGAAAGCCAAGACGGCGGCCCCTTTGTGGCGGCTTGTCGCCGGGCTGGGCATCCGCCATATAGGCGAACAGGCCGCCCGTACCCTGGCCGGCCGGTTCAAGGACCTCGACGAGATGTTCGGGGCCACTCTTGAAGACCTGACCGAGCTGGACGGAGTGGGCGAAAAAATGGCCGAATCCGTTCTGGATTTTCGGGTCGATCCCGCAAACCGCCGGATGGTTGAGCAGTTCCGTGAACTGGGCGTCTGGCCCCAAGGCGGGGAGGGCGCTGCCGCCGCCGAGCCGTCGGAAGGACATTCCCTGGCGGGCAAGGTCTTCATCTTTACCGGCACTCTGCCCGTGAAGCGCGATGAGGCCCAGGCCATGGTCGAGGCCCTGGGCGGCGTTTCGGTCAAGTCCATCTCGAAGA
This sequence comes from Pseudodesulfovibrio thermohalotolerans, assembly GCF_021353295.2. Lineage (NCBI taxonomy): Bacteria > Pseudomonadati > Thermodesulfobacteriota > Desulfovibrionia > Desulfovibrionales > Desulfovibrionaceae > Pseudodesulfovibrio > Pseudodesulfovibrio thermohalotolerans. Next base: position 1,714,330 of record NZ_CP120635.1, read on the forward strand.
AGGTGGACTATGTGGTGGCTGGTGAAAAGGCCGGGTCCAAGGTCGCCAAGGCCGAGGCCCTGGGGCTGGAAGTCATTGACTTCGACGCCTTCCAGGCATTACTCGGAGGCAAGACCGCGAACAAGCCGAAGTCTCTTCTGGACTTCTAGCCATACAAACTTTCAACACGCAAGGAGTGACACCATGACAGTCGATGTCGTCATCCTGGGTGCCAAGGGCCGCATGGGCAACACCCTTATCAACATGGCCCTGGCCGACGAGGAACTGAATCTGGTGGGCGCGTGCGAGCGCAAGGGCAACACGGACGGGCTGGTCTACGAGAACTGCCAGGTCTCCGACAGTCTGGAAGACCTGCTGCCCAAGGTCCCGGGCGCGGTGATCGTCGATTTCACTGCCCCCGAAGCCTCTGTCGCGATGGCCAAGACCGCCGCCCGGTTCGGCAATCCCGCAGTGGTCGGCACCACGGGCCTGAATCCCGAGCAACAGGCCGAGTTGGCCGAAGCCGCCAAGCAGGTCCCGCTCTTCTGGGCACCAAATATGTCCGTGGGCATCAATGTCCTGCTCAAGGTCCTTCCTCAGCTCGTCCAGGCTTTGGGCGAAGACTACGACATGGAGATGGTCGAGACCCATCACAGGATGAAGAAGGATTCTCCGAGCGGCACCGCCTTGAAGCTGGCCCAATGCCTGGCCGAAGCGCGTGGCTGGGATTACGACGAGGTCAAGAAGCACTGCCGCGACGGCATCATCGGCGAGCGGCCCAAAAAAGAGATCGGCGTGCAGACCCTGCGCGGCGGCGACGTGGTCGGCGATCACACCATGTTCTTCTTCGGTCCCGGCGAGCGTATCGAAATCACCCACCGTGCCCACTCGCGTGAAACATTCGCCTCCGGCGCGTTGCGCGCCGCCAAGTGGCTGGCACGACAGAAACCCGGCAAGCTCTACGCCATGGCCGACATATTCTAGGCCGGAAGCGGCAATCGATCATTCAGGGGAGTCTCGAACGAGGCTCCCCTTTTTTGGTGTTTGCGGGAATGGCGGGTTGTTGGGGGCGTCGGCAGGTAATGCCGCCGTTCATTCCTACAGAATGGGCGACAACAGACGGGCGAAGCGGATGACGGTCTGTCGGACGAGGTCTTTTCCGTCGTATTCGCTGGGGCCGGTTTCGGTGCAATGGTTGAAGTCGTTGCGGAACATGGCTTCGACGGTCTTGGCGAAGGCGGGGTCCTTCACCAGCATGGTGAGTTCGAAATTGAGCCTGAATGAGCGGTTGTCGAGGTTCGCGGTGCCCACGGCCGACAAGGTGTCGTCGGCCAGGAAGACTTTCTGGTGGAGGAAACCCTCGTCGTAGCGGAAGACGCGGATGCCGGGCAGGGCCAGTTCCTTCAGACAGGCGTAGGCCGCGAGATGGACCAGGATGTGGTCCGGTTTTCTGGGGAGCATGATCCGCACGTCCACGCCGCGCATGGCGGCCATTTGCAAGGCTTTCATGACCGAGCTGTCGGGTACGAAGTAGGGGCTGGCGATCCAGAACCGCTCCTTGGCCGAGTCGATGGCCTGGATAAACATGAGCGAGCAGTTTTCCCGCGCGTCCACCGGGCCGGTGGGCAGGGCCAGTATTTGGGCTTGGCCTCGCTGGGGGGACATGGTCAGGTCGATGTCCGGCACCTCGCTGGTGGCCCAGTACCAGTCCTTGCCGAAGCAGACCTGGATCGGGAGCACGGCCGGACCGGAAATCCGGGCATGGGTGTCGCGCCAGCCTCCGTAGCCGTTATCCTTACCCCCGAGGTATTCGACGCCCACGTTGTGTCCGCCGACATAGGCAGTGTGCCCGTCTATGACGACGATCTTGCGGTGATTGCGGAAGTTGAGCTGGAACCTGTTGCCCGCACCACGCGTGGTATGGAAGGGAAATGCCTTGATCCCGGCGGCCTGCATGGCCTCCCAGTATGCTGACGGGGTTTTGTAGCTGCCCAGTTCGTCATAAAGGAAGAGGACGCGGACGCCTTCGCGGGCCTTGCGGATGAGCAGGTCCCCGAGCTGTTTGCCGAGCGCGTCGTCGCGGACGATGTAGAACTGTATGAGGACGTACTGTTCGGCCGCCTCGATCCCCGCGAAAAGGGCCTTGAAGGTGTCTGGGCCGTTCACCAGAAGTTCCACGTCGTTGCCGTCGAGAAAGGGCGATTCGGCCAGGGTCTCGAAAACCGTGTCCGGCGAATGGCGGCGTTTGCGTTCGGCAAGGGGAGGAAGGGAAGGCACTTGGTGCCGAGTGCCGATGTGCCGTTGAAACTCCGCCCGGCCGGAGCGCATGGCGTCCACGTAGCCGTGGAATTTGGACCGGCCGAAGATCCAGTAGAGAGGAAGGGAAAGGATCGGGAGGGTAACAAGGGATATGGCCCAGGCGACGGCGCCTTGCGGGGTACGCGTTTCGCGCACGGCGATGATGGCCGTGACGATGGCCGTTATCTCCATGAGGGTATAGAAAAGGCTAACCAAGCCCAGGAGGAAAGATGCTTCCAGTGATTCCATGGGGATTATGAATAGCAGAAAAGCGTTCGAAAGGGAAAGCTTCGCTTGTCTTTACGGTGGGTTTGTGTTGTGGAACGGCCTTACAGGAGGAAACGCGGTGCTGGACGGCGCGGACGAATCGAAACAACGACATCCCTTTTTGGACCGGCCCAATCGGACGCTGCTTCGCATGGCCGTTCCCGTTCTCTTTTCTTTGGTGGCGGAACCCCTGACGGGGCTGGCCGATACCGCCTTCGTGGCCCGGCTTCCCGGTTCGGAGCCCGTGGCCGCCCTGGGGGTGGGAACCATGGCCTTTTCGGCCATCTTCTGGGCCTTCGCCTTTCTCGGCATCGCCACCCAGACCGAGGTGGCCCACAGCGTGGGCAGGGGCGACCACGGCCGCGCGGTCAAGGTCATCTCCCTGGCGTGCCTGCTCGCGGCATCCATCGGTTTGGCCCTCCTGGCCATTTCTGTCTGGTTTCTGGTCCCCATCGCGGCTGTTTTCGGGGCCGAGGGGCTGGTCAACGATCTCGCCCGCGAATATATGCTATATCGGCTTCTCGGCGCGCCCGCCGTGCTGGTCTCCCTGGCCTGTTTCGGTGGATTGCGGGGGGCGCAGGATATGCGTACGCCCCTCTACGTGGCCGTGGGCGTCAATGCGGTCAACATACTGCTCGACTGGGCGTTTGTTTTTGGCGTCGGCTCGATTCCGGGCATGGGCGTGGCCGGGGCGGCGATCGCCAGCACGGTCAGCCAGTGGGTCGGGGCGTTCTGGTGTCTGGCCGTTGTCCACCGTACCCTCGGCCTGACCTGGCGTATGCGCGGCGCGGGCATGGCGCGGCTCATGCGCGTTGGCGGCGATCTGTTTCTGCGCACCGGCGGGGTACTGGTCTTTCTGACTCTTTGCACCCGCACCGCCAACAAGTTCGGAGCCGACCAGGGCGCGGCTTTTCAGGCCATTCGGCAGTTCTTTATCTTTTCGGCTCTGTTCCTCGACGCTTTCGCCATCACCGGGCAGAGTCTCGTGGGGTATTTCCTGGGCGCGGACGACAAGCTTGCGGCGCGTAAAGTCGCCAGGCTGGTCTGCTGGTGGAGCTTTTGTACGGGCGTTGTCTTGTGTCTGGCCATGCTTCTCGGCACTGATTTTGTGGCATGGTTGTTGGTTCCCCCCGCGGCCTACGCGGTCTTCGGACCGGGCTGGGTCGTGGTTTCCCTGTCCCAACCCATCGGTTCGTTGTCGTTCGCCACAGACGGTATTCATTGGGGCACCGGGGATTTCGCCTATCTGCGCAACAGTATGCTTCTGGCTTCGGCGGTGGGCGCTGCGTGTATTCTGGCTGTCGAGGCGGTTCGCCCCGATCATGTGCTGGTGTATATCTGGCTGGTTTCGGCCTTGTGGACCTTTATCAGGGCCGGGCTGGGGCTGATCCGTATCTGGCCCGGCATCGGCCACGCGCCCCTCAAGGCGTAGGCCGCAAAAAAGGCCCGCCGGGAATGCCGACGGGCCTTCGATGGGGCGCTACCGTCCGTTTAGTTTTCGGCCAGATAATTGAACATGAATTCGTAGGCTTGGCGCATTTCCTCTTCGAGTTCATCCATGAGGGTCAAGGCCGTACTCAAGTCGCCCGCCTTGCAGGCATTCTCCAGTTGCAGGCAGCATTCACGTACCCGCTCCACGCCGATGGTGGCGGCCCCGCCCTTGAGGGAGTGGGCCAGATGGCGGAGTTTCTCCACGTCGCCGGACTTCAGGGCATCCTTGATATTTTGGATTCTCTTGGGTTCCTGAGAGATGAACACGGTAAACATCCGTTTCATGAATGGACGACGATCCGCCATTGATTCCAAGAATTTACTGTCAATAACGTCCTTTTCCACCTTAGTCACCGCCTTTACGAAAACACCGATCCAGGCGATCGGCTTCTACACGTATACTTGGCGCGGGCCTTTTCAGCAACAGGTTTGCGGACAAATGCGGATTGTCGTCAGGACGGGTGGTGAAAGAACTGTCCAAGGCCGGTCGTGAAGACCACGCAGCCGTAAGCGGCGTGTTCCAGCGACGCCAGGAACAGCGATCCGGTCCGGCGATAGGTCCGGGCGAATATGTATCCGGCCGGAATCGTGAGGGTTACGGCCACCCAGCCTCCGAATACGATGTGGAGAAAGGAGAAGGCGAGAACGCTGGCCCAGGTGCGGGCGGTTTCGGTCTTCAGGATGGGAACGTAGCGGTGGAAGAGGAAGGCGCGGTAGACGATTTCCTGCGGGAAGGCGGACAGGAGCGGATAGAGGAACATGACGGCCAGCCACAGGAGAGGGCGGGCGCGGGGGAAGCCGAAGAGCTGGTCCGGGAGGCAGACCGTCACCGTCAGGGTGGAAAGCAGCGCCACGGCCAGGGTTCTAAAGGCTATGGTGCGCAATGCTCGTTTGCTTTCGCGCATTAATACGAAAATGTCCGTTTTTCGAAGAAATCCGTTTACGGCGAGATAGATGAAACACACGCTCGCAATGGCCAGGAGCAATGGGATTTTGGGAACGGGGAGCCAGCCGAGCGCGTAGAGCAGCGGGGTCAGGCCGAACAGGGCCAGGAATTCGAGCCAGAGGAATAGGCCGGTCATATCCCAATTATACGCGTGGTTGCAGGACTGGTCCATAGGGGCGAGGCATTGTCATGCAAACGTTGCAACGGGCCTTGCTCCCGTTCTTCACAGGTGATGTCGAGTATTGTTTCTGGGCGATTCAAGGTGTGGATAAAATGTGGAGAGCTTGGAAAACACTTCAAGCTTCGGTTTAACCCTCGCTTCTTTTGGGATACTGATTCGCATTCCTGATATCTCTTTTATACATCCTCAAAGGAGCTTTCATTGTCTTTCCAGTGTGTTAGATGGGTGTTGACGTCGGCGTTACTGCTTGTGACGAGTGTCTATTCCTCTTGTCCGGCGCAGGCCTGCGACTCCGTGACTTTTGCTCAGTTCTCCCGGGGGTGGCCGCCGTTCGAAATGATGGCCGACGGGAAACCCATGGGGGCGGCTCTGGATATTGTCAGGGCCTCCATGCCCAAAGGGGTGAAAGTCAGGGTACAAATGATTCCTGCTTCACGCTGCGTGTTGCGGGTTCCGGGCGATACCGTCTATACGCGGCTGGAGTCCATGGAGTGGGTTGAAAACAGCGCCCTCTATCTGTGGAGTGAACCCGTGCTGGATTTGAAGACTATTCTTTTTTCCAGGAAGGACAAGCCGTTGGAGTATGAGGATTTGTCCAGCCTGATGGGCATGACGATTGGCTGCATCAAGTCTTTCAGCTATCCCGAAGTGGAGTCCCTGTTCAGGAGCGGAAAGGCCAGCCGCTATGATGTGAACAGCGACGTGGTTCTGCTGCGGATGCTCAAGGCCGGACGGGTTGATGCGGCTCTGTTCGATCAGTACACGGCCCGCTGGATCATCCGCCGGTCCCCGGAGTTGAGCCTGGGGAATTTCCATGAATCATTGCGCGCACTGGGCAGTACGGAACTGCGTCTGGCCTTCAACCTGCATTCCGATTGGGAAGACCGTCTGCCTGAGGTCAATGAGCTTATTCGCCGGAATCGGGCGCGTGGGGTCTATGAAAAGATAATGGACGGCTATTGAGTTTCGGTTCTGGTGGGGGAACGAAAAAAGGGTGAGGGCTTGACGCCTTCACCCTTTTTTTCGCGATGTTGCGCGGGCTACATAGTGTAGAGCTTGTCGCCGGGAATGATGGTGATGTTGTTTTTGCTGAGCAGTTCGATGCCCTGGTCCGTGCGGTCGAAACGGAAAATGAGGACCGCGGAGTTTCCGGACTGCTGGACGAAGGCGTACATGTATTCCACGTTGATGCCCGCTGCCTGGAGCATCCCCAGGATGTTGTGCAGGCCGCCCGGCTGATCGTTGACCTCAACGGCCACAACCGAGGTGCGCCCCACGGTAAAGCCCGCCGCCTTCAGCTTGTCCTTGGCCTTCTCGAAGTCCGAGACGATGAGGCGCAGAATGCCGAAATCCGATGTGTCGGCCAGGGACAGGGCGCGGATGTTCACACCCGCTTCGGAAAGAATCTGGGTGACCTCGGCCAGGCGTCCGGCCCGGTTTTCCAGAAATATGGAGAGTTGATCGACTTTCATGGTGTGCTCCTTGGCTTGTCGGGTTAGCCCTTGTTGCGGTTGTCGATGATTCGCTTGGCCTTGCCCAGGGAACGTTCGATGCTCTTGGGCTCGACGAGCTTGACCTTGGCGGTGACGCCGAGGAATTCTTTAATGTTCTTCATTACCTTTGATTCCACACGCTGTAAACTCTTGATCTCGTCGGAGAACAGGGCTTCATTGACTTCCACGCGGACTTCAAGGGTGTCGAGGTTGCCCTGCCGCTCAACGATGAGCTGGTAGTGCGGCGTGAGTCCCTCGGTATCAATAAGGATGGATTCGATTTGGGATGGGAACACGTTGACGCCTCGGATGATGAGCATGTCGTCGGAACGGCCGGTCACCCGCTTCATGCGGGCGGTGGTGCGGCCGCATTTGCAGGGAGTGGTGTTCAGGACGGTCAGGTCGCGGGTGCGGTAGCGGATGAGCGGGATGCCTTCCTTGGTCAAGGTGGTGAAGACAAGCTCGCCTTCCTCGCCCGGTGCGACAGGTTCGCCGGTCACGGGGTTGATGGTCTCGGCCAGGAAGTGGTCTTCCTGGATATGCAGGCCGTCTTGGGCGGCCGCGCATTCGATGGCGACGCCGGGGCCCATGACCTCGGACAGGCCGTAGATGTCGATGGCCGTGATGCCGAGCTTCTTCTCGATCTCCACGCGCATTTCGTTGGTCCAGGGCTCTGCGCCGAAGATGCCGATGCGCAGGGGCAGCTCGCGGATGTCGATGCCCAGTTCAAGGCCGGTCTCGGCCAGGAACAGGGCGTAGGAGGGGGTGCAGCAGATGACGTTCGGAGCGAAATCCTTGAGCAGGGTGACCTGTCTGCGGGTGGAGCCGCCGGACATGGGGACCACGGTGGCGCCCAACGTCTCGGCGCCGTAGTGCGCGCCCAGGCCGCCGGTGAAGAGGCCGTATCCGTAGGCGTTGTGGACTGTGTCCGAGGCCGAGGCCCCTGCGGCCATCAGGCACCGGGCGACAAGTTTGCCCCAGTTTTCGATGTCCCGTTTGGTGTAGCCGACCACGGTGGCCGTGCCGGTGGTGCCGGAGGAGGAATGGATGCGGACGATCTGGTCCTTGGGTACGGCGAACAGCCCGAAGGGGTACTGGTCGCGGAGGTCCTGCTTGATGGTGAACGGCAGCAGCCTGACGTCTTTCAGGGTTTTGATGTCCTGAGGCTTGACCCCTTTTTCATCGAATTTTTTCTTGTAGAACGGAACATTGGCGTACACCCGTTCACATAAAGCCTGGAGCCTGCGCAATTGGAGGGCTTCCAGCTCCTCCCTGGGCAGAGTCTCATTCTTAACATCGTAGATCATCCCTTCATCCTCCTTGGCGGCCTTGAATCGGCCCTGGTGTCCACATGAAAAAAACCACGGTCTGATACAGCCCGTGGTTCGCATTAGCGCCTTTCTTGCGTCGCTTCAAAAGCCACGAGCTCCCTACAAGGAGTTCGTAAACTGGAAAAAGCGAGCAAATAGGAAATTCCGCATAGGTCGAACAGTGCCTCATGTTCAGATTACCGTCAAGAATTTTGTGCTTGCAGGCGGTCCATATGGTCGGCGGGGGAGCGCGATTGTTGCGGACCGTTCCAAAGTGCATTACACAATCCGAGGTTAACAACCAACATGGGAGCCGTCATGACATTCAGGAAATTGGTGGAACGCAACCGGACCCGGCGGAAGTTCGACGAGAACAGGCCCATACGCGCGGACGAGTTGGTCGAACTGGTCGATCTTGTCCGGTTCATGCCTTCGGGCCGGAACATGCAGCCGCTCAAGTACATCGTCACCGCCGACCCGGAGCAGTGCGCCCGGGTGTTTCCGCTTCTGGGCTGGGCAGGCTATCTCAAGGACTGGCGAGGTCCGGCCGAGGGTGAGCGGCCCACGGGGTACATCGTCATGCTCCTGGACAGGGACGTGGCCGATTCGCCCGGCTGCGACCACGGCATAGCCTGCCAGACCCTCATGCTGGGGGCCGTGGACAAGGGATACGGCGGCTGTATCATCGCCACTGTCAACCGGCCCCGGCTGGCCGAGATTTTCGATCTCCCAGACCGGTATGAGATTTTGATGGTTCTGGCTTTGGGCGTTCCTGCCCAGGAAGTCGTTGTGGAACCGCTTCCCTCCGACGGCAGTATAAAGTATTGGACCGGCGAGGACGGGAAGCATCATGTGCCCAAACGCGGGCTCGATGAGCTGCTGGTGGGGCGTTTCCCCGAAAAATGATGCCGTCAGACGGCAAACATTAAGGATATAATTAGTTGAATAAAGAAAAGAAATTCGTAGAGATGGCAAGCGTGGACAAGGCCCGTAGCGTGGCCGGATGGCTTGACGACAAGCAGGGCGAGCGGATTACCCTCATCGATGTGTCTGGCCTCAGTTCGGTCACGGACATGATTCTGGTTGTTTCGGCCAGGGGCGTGAAGCACGCGCAGGCGCTGGCTTCCCACGTCCTGGACAAGGCCGCCGAGGAAAACATGGAGTTCCTGAGCATGGAAGGCCACAAGACCGGCGAATGGGTCCTGATCGACCTCAACGATGTGCTGGTTCACGTCTTCCTCGATGATCTGCGGGAGTTCTACAACATCGAAGGCATGTGGACCGAGGCTCCCCGCGTGGGGCTGCAGGCGTGACGGACAAGGACATGGCCGAACCCAAGAAGACGCTTTTACTGATACTGGATGGCTGGGGCATCGCCCCGGAAGGCGCGGGCAACTGTGTGCGCAATGCCGCCACTCCGAATATCGATCGGCTCCTGGCCGACTATCCCTCCACCCGCCTGACCTGCTCGGGCCGTGCCGTGGGGTTGCCCGACGGTTTCATGGGCAACTCCGAGGTGGGGCATATGAACATCGGCGGCGGGCGGATCATCTATCAGGACATGACCCGTATCGACATGGCCATTGAGGACGGCTCCTTTTTCGGGAACTCCGTCCTCAAGGAGCTGATGGACAAGACCAAGGCCGCTTCAGGACGGCTTCATCTCATGGGGCTGCTCTCGGACGGCGGGGTGCATTCCCATCTGCGCCATCTGTACGCCCTGCTGGAAATGGCCAAGGCGGAGCGCGTTCCCGAGGTCTATATCCATGTGTTCATGGACGGCCGCGACACGGCGCAGAAGGGCGGGCTCGCCTATATGCGCACCCTTCAGGCCAAGCTCGCCGAGCTCGGCGTGGGTAAGATTGCCACCCTGTCCGGCCGGTTTTGGGCCATGGATCGAGACAAGCGGTTCGAACGAGTGGAAGTGGCCTACAGGGCTTTGGTGGACGGCCAGGGCGTCGAGATCGACGATCCCGTTGCGGCCATTGAGGCCTCCTATGCGGCGGGTGAGTTCGACGAGTTCATTAAGCCGAGCGTGGTGAGCGGCGTGGACGGCCGCATCGGGGACGGCGACGGTCTGTTCTTCTTCAATTTCCGGGCGGACCGCGCCAGGGAGATCAGCCGGGCTATCTTCGACAAGGATTTTAGTGAATTCGATCGCCCCAACGCGCCCGAGCCAGCCGTCTTTGCGACCATGACCCAATACGAATCCAGCTTTCCCATGAAAACGGCTTTTCCGCCCGAGAATTATGAAGGCACCCTGGGCGAGTTCGCTTCGGGCCGGGGCATGAAGCAATTGCGCATCGCCGAGACCGAGAAGTACGCCCATGTGACCTATTTCCTCAATTGCGGGCGTGAGGAGCCGTTCCCCGGCGAGGACCGGATCATGATCCCGTCCCCGCGCGAGGTGGCTACCTACGACCTCAAGCCGCAGATGAGCGCGGACGAGGTGGCGGACACCCTGATCGGAAAGTGGGGTGAATACGACCTCTGCGTCTGCAACCTGGCCAACCTGGACATGGTCGGGCACACGGGCGTCATGGCGGCCGCCGAAAAGGCGTGCGTGGCCGTGGACGGCTGCGTGGGTCGCATTGTGGACACGGTGCTTGAAAGCGGCGGCCGGGTGCTGATGACTGCGGACCACGGCAACGCCGAGCAGATGCTCGATGCCGAGGGCGCGCCGCACACGGCTCATTCCACCAATCCTGTGCCCCTTGTCTATATGGAAAAGGGACACGAGGACGCGGTGCTTGAAGAGGGCATCCTTGGCGACATCGCCCCTACGATCATCGGTCTGTGGGACATGGAGCCGCCCGCCGGGATGACCGGCAAGAACCTGGTACAAAAGGGATAAGCATGGCTGAAAGCAAGAAACCCATGACCCCGGTGAAGCCTGCGGCCATGGAACTGATCTTCCTCTACCCCTGTCCGCATTGCGGCCGCGAGGTCCCTCTTATCGCTCCGTCCAGGCCTGCCATGGCCCAGTGCGACGCCTGCCGCGAGAACTTCCCGATCGTGCCTGTGGACGATCGGACCATCCGTTACCTCAAGCTTGTTCTGGCAGGGGGCAAGGCTGGGATTGATCCCGATTTCCTCTGATTCGGCATCGGGCCGACGATATGACCGCAAGGGCCGGTCGAGGTGGATACGCCTCGACCGGCCTTTTCGGTTTCTTGATAGACAGCCTCAGGTCGAACCGTGGCTCGGCTCTTGCTTATATTCCGCATCAATTTGTTGTTTGAATCCGGTGGAGAAGGAATACGATGCGAGAAATGAGCATGTTTATGGCGGTCCTGGCGGTGTTTTCTACAGTCTTCGGTGTTTCGGCCGCGAACGGCACGGCGTTGGCGGCGGGCGGCGAGGTGACAATTCTGTCGGGGCTTTCCGGCGGTTCGGCCTGGGGGGTGGTGGTCCTGATAGCCCTCACCGTGGCGGCCTGCGTGTCGTGCGGTTTGATGGCGGCCAAGGCGATTCACAATAAATATAGTGAATTGGCGCAAATGTCAGAACGAATTGCAAAGGGTATCCCCGATGTGGAGGCGTTTCTTGGGGGGAATAACGTTTTTGACAAATTTTCTGGGAATCTGAACCATATTGTTAATTACATTGGTGAGTTGGAATCTCAGGTGGAAAAGAGCGAAATTGTAGCCAGGGAGGCCGAGTCCCGCGCGCGGGAGGCCCTGGTCCAGGCCGAGCAGGCGCGCAGGCAGGGCGAGGCCGCCAGATGTGAAGGGCTTTTGTCCGCCGCCGGGACTCTTGAGCGTTCAGTACAGTCCATTCGCGACCACTCGGCCATTCTGGGCGCGGCCTCGGGCAAGGCTCGGGACGGCGCGGCGGAGCAGCAGCGGCTGATGGGCGAGGCCGCCTCGGCCATGGAGGAGATGAACGCGGCCGTGGGCGAGACCGCCGCCGGAGCGAGCGCGGCCGCTTCGGAAGCGGACATGGTCATGGAGCGCGCGGAGGCTGGTTCGGCCGTGGTCGCCAGGACTCTGGATTCCATCAGCGAGGTTTCGCGCAATTCCCAAACCCTGGTCGAGAGCGTGGCCGGGCTCGGCTCCCAGGCCGAGGACGTCGGGGCTATCATGGGCGTGATTTCGGACATCGCGGACCAGACCAATTTGCTGGCTCTCAACGCCGCCATCGAAGCCGCCAGGGCGGGCGAGGCCGGGCGCGGTTTCGCTGTGGTGGCCGACGAGGTGCGCAAGCTTGCCGAGAAAACCATGGAAGCGACCCGCGACGTCGGCGTCGCCATCCAGGGCATTCAGGCGCAGGTGGCCCGGACCATAGATGGAGTCAAGGGTATGGCCGGGCTGGCGGACGAAGCCGCAGGCATGGCCGGGGAGTCCGGCACTGCTTTGGAGGAGATCGTGTCCCACTCCGGCACCAGCGCCGAACGCATTGGCGCCATAGCCGCGGCTTCGGCCCAGCAGTCGGTGTCGAGCGAAGAGGTCACGCGGACCATTTCCGCAGTGCACGATATTTCCTCGGCCACGGACCAGGGTATGGCCGAAGCTGCCGAGGCCGTGGAAAACCTGTCGGCCCGCGTGGAGGAACTGTCCGTCATGACCGGGGTGTTCCGGCTGGTGGGCAGCGGCAGGGTGCAGGAGATACTCGGCGTTCTGGCCGGTTCCGAGGCGATCCGGTCCGGAGGGCGAGAGTCCCTGGAGCGGGTCATGCGCGAGGCCTTGCGGGAGAATGATTTTCTTGAACTCATGTATGTCACGGACGCACAGGGGCGACAAACGGTCAGCAACATGGGCGGCAAGGTCTCCGGTTTCGCCGAGGACCCTGAGGCCTTCGGCGCGGACTGGAGCGGACGTCCCTGGTTCCGGGGCGCGATGGACAACCGCACCTTTCAGATTTCCGACGTGTACACATCCTCGGCCTCGGGAGGAGAGTGCATCACCGTGTCCGGGCCATACTTCGGCCGCGACGGGCAGGTCCTCGGCGTCATTGCCGCAGATGTCAGTGTCTAGGGGGGCGGCGTTCGATAGCGGCGTGCCGCATTTCTCTTCTTCGATCGGCGTCAGGCGCGCTTCTTGGGCTTGTACTGCATAAGGGCGTTGCCCGCGATGATGAAGGCAAGGCCCGCCACTGTGGCTGGGTGGATGGTTTCGCCCACCAGGAAATGGATGAAGACCAGGGACAGGAAGGGCGAGAGAAAAATGAGATTGGCCACGCGGGCGGTGCCGCCGCCGGTCGGCTTGGCTGCGTATTTCATGGCCGTGAGCCAGAGGGCGAAGGTGATGCCCATTTCGAAGAGGCCCACATAGGAGGCGGCCAGGATTTGGCCGGTTTCGAGGGACGGCAGTTCGGAAAAGAGCAGCGTGGCCGCCAGGATGAGGGGAAAGCCCGTCATGAAGCTGAGGAGCAGGCCGGCGATGGGGTCGGCTTTGCTCCTGGTGTTGAATATCCAGTAGACGGCCCAGATGACCGTGCTGCCCAGGGCCAGGCCCACGCCGGGCAGGCTGGAGAAGCTCATGGAGAACGGATCGCCGTGGGTGGAGATGACCACCACGCCGAGGTAGCTGAGAATGATCGCGCCCAAGTCCTTGAGGGAGAGCCTCTGGCCGAGCAAGGGCACGGACAGCAGCGACAGCGTCACGGCCCAGGTGTAGTTGATGGGCTGGGCCTCCTGGGCGGGCAGCAGGTCGTACGCCTTGAACAGGATGGTGTAGTAGAGGAACGGGTTGAGCGCGCCGAGCAGGGCGCAACGCATGGTCCCCCTGCGCCCCATCCGTCGGATTTCGCCAAGTTTTCCCTGAACGATCAGGATCAGCGCAAGGGCCGCGATGGAAATTGCGCAGGCGCAGAGCAGGAGTTGCAGCGGGTCCAGCCCGCGTAGGGCGATCTTGAAGGCCGAGGCCACGGTGGACCAGATGGTCACCGTGGCCAGGCCGAAGAGAAGGGCTTTCCTGTTGTCGGTCACGTGGGAATTAAACGATGACGTGCTTGCGGATGTGGCTGACCACTTCGTTTACGTCGTCCGTGACGATGAACAGTTCGAGGTCTTCGGCCTTGCAGAAGCCGTTGGACACCATCTGGTCTCTGAACCAGTCGATGAGACCCGCCCAGAACTCGGTGCCGAAGAGCACAATGGGGAACGGCTTGATGCGGTGGGTCTGGATGAGCACCAGCGCCTCGGACAGCTCGTCCAGGGTACCGTACCCGCCGGGCAGGGCCACGTAGGCCAGCGCGTATTTGATGAACATGAGCTTGCGGATGAAGAAGTAGCGAAATTCGCTTTTGACGTTCAGGAACTGGTTGCTTTTTTGTTCCATGGGCAGGTGGATATGCAGGCCGATGGATTCGCCGTCGTTCTCGAACGCGCCTTTGTTTCCGGCCTCCATGAGGCCGGGGCCGCCGCCGGTTATAACGGAAAATCCGGCCAGGGACAGGGCCTTGGACAGCTGTTCGGTCTTCTGGTAGAGCGGTTCGTCCGGTTTGACCCTGGCCGAGCCGAACACGGATACGGCCGGGCCGATCTCGGACAGGTTTTCGAAACCGTCGACAATTTCGGACATGATTTTGAAGAGCCGCCAAGACTCGTGAATGGACAAATCGTCGATGAGATATTGCTTGGAACGATGTATCATTGGTTCTCCTGTGTTTCCGTGGCAAGGTTGCCTGGATACGGTTTATAAGGCATGTAGTCCGGGCGGCGGATGCAGGTTTCCGCTGACTGCTTCATTACACTGATTTTGTCCCGTTCGGAAGGGCTATTACCTTGTGGCGGGATGGAATGCCAACACGAGGACAACGTATGAAAGTCACCTTCATGGGCGCTGCCCGTACCGTTAGCGGTTCTTGTTTCATCCTCGAATGCGGCGGCAAGCGCTTCGCCGTGGACTGTGGAATGCATCAGGGCAACCGCGAGATAGAAAAGCGCAACTGGAACATAGACGCGTACGGTCCCAAGAAGCTGGACTTCATATTGATAACCCACGCCCACATCGATCATACGGGGCTTTTACCCGCCCTGGTGGCCAAGGGGTATCGCAACCCCATCTACTGCACCGAGCCCACCCGCGATCTGCTGGAAATCATGCTTTTGGACTCAGCGCATATCCAGGAAATGGAGGCGGAGTGGGGCAACCGCAAACAGCGCCGGACGGGCGGAGACATGATAAATCCGCTCTATACCATCGCCGATGCGGAGCGGACCACGCCTTTGTTCGCGCCCATAGAATATTCCAAGACTTTCGAGCCCGCGCCCGGTATCAGGGTGACCTACAAGGACGCCGGGCATATCCTCGGTTCGGCCTTCATCGAGATCGAGTACGAGGAAGAAGGCAAGCTGACCAAGGTGGTCTTTTCCGGTGATCTCGGCAGGCCCGAGCAGCTTATCGTCAACAACCCCTCGGACATGGAGTGCGCCGACTACTTGTTCATGGAGTCCACCTACGGTAATCGCAACCATGTGGACGCGGAGGGCAGCCTGGACGAGCTGGCCGAGGCCATCGCCTACAGCTACGGCAACGGCGAAAAAGTGGTGATTCCCGCCTTTGCCGTGGAGCGGTCCCAGCAGATCATCTACTCCCTGTTCCTGCTTCGCAAACAGGGGAAGCTGCCTGCCGACATGCCCGTATATCTGGATAGCCCGTTGGCCATCAGGGCCACGGAGATTTTTCGCAAGCATCCGGAATATTACGACGAGGAGACGCAGAAATATATTGAGGCCGGGGAAAATCCTCTGGACCTGCCCAATCTGCACTTCACCCAGAGCCGCGAACAGTCCCAGGCCATCAACGAGTCCCAGGGCCCGGCCATCATCATCTCGGCCAGCGGCATGGCCAATGCGGGCCGCGTCAAGCACCACCTCAAGCACAACCTGTGGCGGCCCGGGGCCAGCGTGGTCTTCGTGGGCTGGCAGGGCGTGGGCACGCCGGGACGCAAGATCGTCAACGGGGCCGAAAAGATAACCATTTTCGGTGAAGAAGTCCTGGTCAAGGCCAAGGTCTTCACCATCAACGGCTTTTCGGGTCATGCCGGACAGGACGAACTCATGGACTGGCTCGGCACCATGCAGGGCAAGCCCATCAAGATTCTGCTCGTGCACGGCGAGGCCGAGGTCCAGAAGGAGTTCGCCAAGCTCATCAAGGAGAAGTTCGGTTTCACGGTGCATATTCCCGAATACATGGAAGTGCTTGAGCTTGAGCCGGGCAAGGATTTGCAACCCCTGGTGGACATGGACTTGGCGCGGCCGCGCGTGGATTGGAATTTCCTGCTGGCCGACTCCGAGAATCTTTACCGGGAGCTGCGCAACCGTATCCGGGACGTGGAGAAGCGTCCCTGGGTCGATCAGGCGGAGCTGCGCGACAAGCTTCTTGACATCAACCGAAATATTGTGGAGCTCGTCTCCGAGATGTAGCCGATGCGGATTATTGGTGGACAATACAAAGGGCGCAGGATTTTGACCTGCGAGGGACCAGGCTACCGGCCCGCCACCATGAAGGTGCGCGAATCGGTCTTTTCCATGCTCATGGCCAGGGGCGTCGACTTCAGCCATGCTCGGGTCATCGACATGTTTGCCGGGTCCGGCTCATTGGCGCTCGAATGCCTCAGTCGGGGCGCGTCAACGGCCTGGTTTGTGGAGAAGAGCCCCAAGGCCGCGGCCCTCATCCGTCGCAACTTGGCGGACCTCAAAGTTGATAAAAGGCATTTCAGAGTGGTCTGCAAGGACCTTTTCAATGTACTGTCCGGAAGTCCGGACCAGCCCTTCGACCTGGTCTTCATCGACCCGCCCTATGGCCGCGACCTCCTTGTTCCGGCTCTTGAGAAGGCGATTGAAAACGGCTGGATCGCGCAGGGAGCGTTGGTCCTGGCCGAGGTGGAGAACTCCGTCGAAGCCCCGCAGGACGGTCCTGTAGGGGATATGGAATTGTTAACCGACCGTGAATACGGTCAAACCAGGATTTTGATATGGCGAAAATGAACCCCAGGCTGGCCGTGTACCCCGGCACCTTCGATCCTTTGACCATGGGCCACGTGAGCTTGACCCGCCGGGGGCTGAATGTCTTCGATAATATTATTCTCGCTGTGGCGGAAAGCACGCCCAAGAAGACGCTGTTGACCGTGGGTGAGCGGGTGGCCCTCGCCAAGGACGTGTTTCGCAACGAGCCGAGGGTTTCGGTGGAGTCTTTTGACTGCCTGCTTATCGATTACGTGGAGGGCAGGGGCGCGGGGTCCATTATGCGCGGGCTGCGCGCGGTTTCCGATTTCGAATACGAGTTTCAGATGGCGCTCATGAACCGCAAGCTCAAGGGAGAGATCGAGACCGTGTTCATGATGACCGACTTCAAGTGGATGTATCTGAGTTCCACCATCGTCAAGGAAGTGGCCCAGTACGGCGGCGACATCCGCGGCCTGGTGCCCGGCCCGGTTGCCACGGCTCTGTCCGTCAAGTACGGCGTCAAGCCCCAGGACTGGGGACAAAACCACTACATATGAACCGCAAGCCTCCCATAGTCTGTCTGCTCGGGCCGACCGGCACGGGCAAGACCGCGGCGGCCATCGCCATTGCCGGACGTCTGCCCGCCGCCGTAATCAATTTCGATTCCCGCCAGGTGTATCGGGACTTCCCGATTATCACGGCTCAGCCCGATGAGAAGGAGCGTGGCGCTTGCCCGCACCTTCTTTACGGTTTCCTGCCGACGGAAGAAAAAATGAACGCGGCGCGGTTCGTGGAGCTGGCCGTGGACAAGATCGAGACGGTGCGCGGAGAGGGGCGGCTGCCCATTCTGGTGGGCGGCACGGGGCTCTATCTCCGCTCGCTCCTGTCCGGCATCGCGCCCATCCCGGAGATTCCGGCTGAAATTCGCCGGGAGGTCCTCGACCGCATTGCTGTGGAGGGACCGCAAGTCCTGCACGCCGAATTGACGCGCATCGACCCGGACTATGCGGCCAGGATTCACCCCAACGACACCCAGCGCAACGCCCGGGCCGCCGAGGTGTATCTGGCCACAGGCCGAACCATGACCTGGTGGCATACCGAGAGCGAGCATTCCCCGGCGCCCTACGACGCCCTCAAGGTGGGAATGCGTATCGCCCTGAACGACCTGGAGCCGCATCTGGCGAGACGTATCGACGTCATGCTTGAGCTGGGAGCGCTGGACGAGGCGCAGGCCGCTTTCGAGCGTTGTCCGGACCCGGACGCGCCGGGCTGGACCGGCATCGGTTGCGCCGAGCTTCTCGCCTTTTTGCGGGGCGGCTCCACCATGGTCCAGGCGCGCGAGCAGTGGGTGCGGAACACCAGGGCGTATGCCAAACGGCAGATTACCTGGTTCAACAAGGAAGAGGACATCCACTGGTTCGCGCCCGGCGACGGTGAGAGCGTTGCCGACCTTGTGGAATCGTGGCTGTCCGAACGGAGTTGATCAGCTTCCGGCAAGAACGGCCAGTTGCGTCGGGGTCATTGTCCAGTTCAGGGTCCCGGCGGCTTGGCCCGGCTCAAGGGCGATCTGCATGAGTCCGCCGTTTTCCACGCGGATATCCACCCCCTTGGCGGGCGACAGGATGGCCGAGGCCAGAAGGGCCAGGGAAGGCAGGTGGCCAGCGATGAAGATCGAGTCCAGCCCAACGTATTCATTGATGAATCTCAATGTTTCCGAGGTCTGGGCCATGGCTTTGACCGCGTCCGTGACAACGATGTGCGAGGGCGGGTAGCCGGTTTGTTCCGCCATGATTTCAGCGGTCTGGAAGGAGCGGAGTTTGGGGCTTGCCACCACCAGTTGGAAGCGCAGGCCGAGGATAGCCGCGGACCGGGCGGATTTCTCCACCTGTTCCCGGCCCACCGGGCTCAGGGGCTGGTTCGGGTTGACTTCCTTGGGAAGGCAGGCTCCGTGCTGCATGAGATGGATAAGCATGTCTGGCTCCGCTGTTTGGTTTCCGTATCCGGAACAGGCTAGCACCGGACCCGCCAGGCGGCAAGCGGCTTGCGGAAAACCGGCAAGCGCGATACATGGATAATGCCTTGGCCATTCCGGCCGCCCGAGGCCATGAACACTTCAGGACAGTTGCCAAATGCCGCTTCGTATATTTATTCCCATCCTATTGTCGTTTTTATTTCTTTCGCCGCCATCTCATGCCTTTGACGGGCTTGTGCAGCCTGTCGGGACCAATGGAACCATCGTCTGGGGAACCGGCGAGGTCGTCGTGGTGCGTGGCGTAGAGGGCGCGTCGTCGGACGAGTCCAACGCGACATTGTCGCCGTTGGCCCTGCGTACGGCCGTTACCCAGGCGCGCAAACAGCTTCTGGATATGGTCATGTCCGTGCGCATTGACGGCCGCCAGACCGTGCGGGCGTTTCTGTCCGGCGACAGCGATGCCGCCGCCCTGGTGCGCGGCATTATTCAGAACTCCCTGTATCGGGGGCCGGGGCCGTATGACGGGGCGGGCACTGTGCGCGTTTCCGAACGGCTTCGCGGTCAATTGGCCGAACTCATTTTGCCCACTACCATTCAGTTTCAGAGCGGCATTCCGCCCAGGCTCTCCACGGCGAGAGGACAGGATGCGGAGATGATCGGCGATGCGCCTGAAGCGGTCGGCGGCGGCACGCGCGGCTATACCGGCGTGGTCGTCGACGCGCGTGGACTTGGAATCACCCCGGCGCTGGCCCCGGTCATCTTCGGTCAGGACGGTTACGGAGCCTACGGTTATTTCGGCGTCAGCCGGAACAGCGTGGTGCAGAAGGGCATGGTCGCCTACTCGGTCAGCGACAACCCCAAGGTTCTGGCCGAGCGTGTCGGCGACAGGCCGCTGATGGTCCGGGGATTGAGCGCCTACGGCTCCTGGCGGACTGACGTGGTTATCGCGGCCGACGAAGCCCGGCTTGTCCGGGCAGTGACCAAGGCCGGTCCCGTCGCGGACGGATGCAGGGTGGTCATTCTGGTGGACCGTCCGGATAATACCCGGGAGAGCGGGGATGCGGCTCAGGCCGCCAAGGGAGATGGTGATGCGTAGGTTGTTGTTTGTTTTTTCTGTTGCTTGCTGTCTGCTGATCGCATGGTCCGCGGCTTTTGCGGGACAGGTGCAGGTATTTGAACCCGCTGCGGAGGGCGTGTCCCAACCCGAGTTGCGCGAAAAGGCACGCTCGCAGGGGTTTGCCCAGGCCGTGCTCGACGAGGCTGATGTCATGCTTTCGGGCAAGCTCTCCAAGGAGCGCACCGTTCTGTTCAGGGAGTACCTCACGGGACACGCCGAACCGTTCATCCAGGGCTACAAGGTCGTCTCCTTCCAGGATTTTCCGGAAGGACTGAGCCTGACCATGGACGTGCGGGTGGATCGGCGGACCCTGCGCAACAGCCTCGGCTCCATGGGGTTCTTCGCCACCCTGTCCCAGCCCCAGCCCGCCACAGTGGTCTGGCCCGGCGACCTCACCGACGAGGAGTTGCTGGCCCTGCATCATCTCATTTCTCTGACCGGCATAGCTCCCGTCGAGGGAGCCTCTCCGGTATTCACCCTGGAGCGGGGGGACGAGAAGGGAATCTATCGGTGCCGTCTCTCTTACGACGGCGAGGAATGGCTGGCCGTCAACGGCGATATGGCACAGGCTTGGTTCACCCTCTGGCCGAGGTTCTTCAACCGTCCCGTGGCCAAGGCCGCGCGGGCGGGCGGCGAATCCCTGACCGTTTCCGGCTGGTTTTCCGCAGACGGCGTGCTGGAATTCGACCGCGTGCTGCACGGCTGGGACGCTGCCGTGCAAAACGCGCAGCTTGTGGAGATGGACATGCAGCCTTCCGGAGCCGGAGCTACCTGGACCCTCTCCGTGGTTAATCGCAAGCGTTTGGAAACACAGCTCAACGCCTTTTTGCCTCAGCGCGGCTTGAGCTTCCATCTGACCGACGAAAGCAGGGATTAGCCTGGAAAGGGGAAGGGCATCGTGTCGCGTGACGCCATTTGGACGGTCCCGAATATCCTGACCGTCGTTCGCATATTGTTGACGCCGCTTTTCGTCGTGGCCTACGTGGGCGAGAATTTCAATCTCGCCTGGATGTTGTTCGCCGTGGCCGGTCTGACCGACGCCTTTGACGGCTTCCTGGCCCGGATATGGGACCAGCGCACGCAACTGGGGGCCGTTCTGGATCCCCTGGCCGACAAGGCGTTGCTGGTGACTTCCTTCATCTGTCTGGCGGTCAAGGGGTGGATTCCCTTCTGGTTTGCCGTCCTGGTGGTCAGCCGCGATCTGATTATCGTCGGCGGTCTGGCCGTGCTCGCCTTCCTCGGCGTGGACGTCAAGGAGCGCATCAAGCCTATCTGGATCAGCAAGTTCAACACGGCCGCCCAGATTATTTTTGTCGTGTCGGTAATGATCCACCGCACCTTCAAGCTGGACTACGGCTTCATTATCAACACCCTGCTGACCGTTACCGCCATTTCCACCGTTTTCTCCGGCATCGCCTATGTCCGTCGCGGATTCAAAATCTTTTCCGAAGAGGGCGAAGTCTGACGAGTGGGCTGGCTATTGGGGGAAGGAAAGAGGGAGCGCGTTTGCGCTTCCTTTTTTTATGTGTTGCGCGACTCCATATACGAGAGGGACTGGCACAGCACGATATGATTCCCGCGTTTGCCCAAGTGGTTTTACGCGGTTGGCAGTGCGGCAAGATGTTTCGGAAGAAATGAGGGAAAGGCCGGGGAATGCAAAAAAGGCCCGGCTGCGTTGGCGGCCGGGCCTGAAAGACTTAGTGCGACGGGCAGCGTTTAGCTGTCCTTTTTCTCTTCTTCGGAGGGGGTGGATTTGGGGGTTACGTCGATTTCGTCAGGCTCGCTGGTGGCCTTTTTGAAGTTGCTGATGGCCTTGCCGATGCCGCCACCGATCTCCGGCAGTTTCTTGGCGCCGAAAATGACCAGGACAATAACGAGAATAATCAAGAGTTCCCAAACGCCGAATCCGCCAATCATATATAGCCTCCAATTGCGTGAATGACTTCGCGATTATTTGTGTTAGGGCTATACACCCGCCACTTTGCCCAGTCAAGGACGGCGGATCATTTCCCCTGATGCGGGTTGGCCTCGTTCCGGCCGGGAAAAGGGCGGTTTGACTTTACAATTGAATGCTCGGGCCTTACATCATCCCAATTGGCACAGGAAGACCGGCCGGTCACGGCTCCGACGATTTCGCACGCACTGAAGCAAGGGTACGGATGAGTAAAATTTCCCGGTTGCCGGGTACGGACTGTCGGCATCACCTCAATGGCCGCTGCCTCTACGAGGAGTGGCTCAATCCCGGATACACGAAGTCATGGCGCTGCCAGGTCACGGCCCGGTGGGAGTCTTCCTTCGACGACTTTTTGCGGCGCGCCGAGTTTTTCGGCGTGGCCGAGGACGCTGCCCCCGACCTTTGGGGACGCCAGTTCCAGCGAATGGCCCGCGAAACGTTCCACTGCGGGATGTACAAGTACAGGCCGGGCGCGCCCGTGCCGGGTTGCGGCCATCATCTGGACGGGGTCTGCGTCATGGGGCTGCCCCGATGTAGCGGGCGGTGCCGCCATTATAGCCTGAACACCGACGAACAGAGCTAAGGAGATTGCGTATCATGCTGTTGGCTTTTCCCTACATGCATCCCGAACTGTGGTCGGGCGACGACCTCGACGGGTTGACCTTTTTCGATCCCGGCCTGACCGACGAGCCCGATCATCACGCCTTTCGGCCTGGAGGACTGCCCCTTGATCCGAAGACCGCGCGGTCGCTCATCAAGGACTGCATCAATTTCGGAGAGCAGTTCAAGGACCCCGGCGAGATGGCCTATTTCGGAGCCATGACAGCCGACGACTTCTACGAAGGCTCCTCCATGTCCATCCAGGCCCAGTTGACCCGCCAGTTCGATGACGGACAAGGCTCGAAACAGGAACGTGAAGAGCGCGAGGCCCGTTCCAAGGCCCAGTTCGTGCTGCTTTTGGCCTGGTCCTTCGAAGAGCGCATTCTGGAATTGGTCAGCCTGGAAGAGGGCGTCAAGGACAGTTGGGACGACATGGACCGGACCATCGGCGTGGACGAGGAGGACAGCCTGGGCGAGCGGGAGACCGCTCTGGGCGAGACCTTGAGCCATACCGGGGGCGCGTCCGACGGCCAGGAAGTCCAATTGCCCTGGCAGAGGGTGATCGAGGCGTTGCCCGCTTTCATCCCCGAGGACACCGAACTGGTCTGCGCCGACCCCGAGATATTCGAGGTGTGGGAAGAGTTCGGCATCGCCTTCGAGGAAAGGGAGGACGGACTCTTGCGGGCCACGGCTCCGGCCTGGCGGTTTGGCTGCCGACGCGGCGAGCCCAAAGGAATGCCCGTGGCCATGAAAGAACTGACTGTCGCAATCCTCAAATAGATTTCGGAGTGATACATGGCGATAGCCAATCTGTTGATGAACCCCTGCCTGATCGAGGGCGTCAAGACCGTTGTTTTCGACAACGACGGCGTGCTGATCGATTCCTACGAGGCCAACATGGTCTATTACGGCACCATCCGGCGTGAGTTGGGGCTGCCGCCCATGACCGATGCCGAGAGGTATTACGTTCACTCGCGCACCCACGACGAGGCCGTGCGCCATATCGTTCCCGCAGACAAGCTGGAGCGGGCCTTTCAGGTCGGGGCGACTATGGATCAGGCGTCATTGGCCCCGTACTTCAAGCGTTCGGAGGGCATCCGCGAGTTCTTGTGCTGGCTGCGTTCCGCCGGGTTCGGCCTGGCCGTGAACACCAGCCGGGGCACATCCATGGATCTGGTCCTTAAGCTTACGGATTTGGAGGGTTTTTTTCATCCGATCATCACCTCCTGCAAGGTGAGCAAGCCCAAGCCGCATCCCGAGGGGTTGTATCGGATCATGCGCGAACATGGTGTGCGGCCGGACGAGGTCGCCTACATCGGCGACTCCGTGGTGGACCAGCGGGCCGCGCAGGCGGCCGGGGTGCGTTTTTGGGCATATCGTGACCAGGCTCTTGAGGCCGATGTGCACATTGAGGATTTCTGGGCCATCCGGGCGGCGATGCAACGCTGCTATAAAGGGTGCGCTCCCGCGTTTTAGGACTTGATTCTTGCATTCCCGTATGCGAAATTACCAACATTGATACTAATCACCGGTGCTTGGCACCGCGTCGTTTGGAGGCCTCATGGACTTGATTGTCCAAGCAATTGCTACCGTTCTCGATATCGTTCTCTCTGCCTATTTCTGGGTCGTCATCATTTCCGCGCTCCTGTCTTGGGTGAATCCGGACCCGTACAACCCTGTTGTGCGATTCTTGCGCGGCGTGACCGAACCTGTTTTCTACAAGATTCGCAGTTGGATTCCGTTCGCCGTTGTAGGCGGTTTCGATCTCTCTCCCATCGTGGTGCTGCTGGCCATCAAGGTCTGCCAGATCGTGGTGGTGGGGAACCTCATGCGATTGGCCTATTCCATGGGCTCCGGGATGTCCATGTAGCCCTTTGACCAAGGAGGACTGTGGTGACGGTTTCCAAGATCGATTTGCTCAACAAACAGTTCTCGCGGGGCCTGTTCGGCTATTCGCGCGCGGAGGTCGACCAGTTCATGCTTGAACTGGCCGAAGTTCTGGGCGATGCGGCCGACATGCAGAAGGCCATGCGCAAGAAGATCAAGCGGCTGGAAAAGTCCCTCAAGGAATACCGTCAGCGCGACGAGACCCTGCGCGACACGCTCATGTCCACCCAGAAGATGGTCGACGACCTCAAGGTCGCGGCCGGACGCGAGGCCCGGCTCATTTTGGACGAGGCGCGCGCCAAGGCGGACGAGACCGTACGCAAGGGGCATAATCGTCTGGCTCATATCCATGAGGAAATTGAATCCCTGAAGCGGACTCGCACCCAGTTCGAGGTTCAGCTCAAGGGAATGCTCAATGCGCATCTTGAAATGCTTGAGCGCAGCGATCCTGAACGGGACAAGGTCGAGGAGATCGAGTCCAAGCTCAAGTACCTGAAGAAGGTCGAATAGGGAGAAGCGTATTTCCAGGCCGGAGTTCGTTTCAAGGCGGGAGTCGGGGTGGTCCCTCGACGTGTGGGCCCAGCCGGGCGCCAGAAAGGACGAGATTGCCGGCGTGTACCAGGGGTGCCTGAAGGTTCGCCTCAGGGCACCGGCGGTGGACAACAAGGCCAACAAGGGGTTGGTCGCGTTTATCGCCAGGTTGTTGCGGTTGAAAAAAAGTCAGGTGGAGATCGCCTCCGGCCACTCCAGCCGGAAAAAGCACCTGGCACTTAATATTGCGGGAGAGCCGGACTGGGGAAGTCTTCTTCCAGGCGAGTCACCGCGTTAACCTGTAAAAAGGAGCAACACATGGAAGCCAATGACCTTGAACTCATTGAGAAGTACGGGGCCGAAGATTCGCAACTCAAGGCTCTGTGGGATCAACATATCAACTACGAAAAAATGCTGGATAAGCTTGAGTCCAAGGCCTACCTTTCTCCTACGGAATTGCAGGAAGTGAAGGAACTTAAGAAGAAGAAGCTGGCGGGTAAGACGACCCTGTTGGCATTGCTCGACAAATATCGCAAGTTGGAGGCATAGCCGATGAAGTTAACCGGGGCCCAGATTCTGCTGAAGTGTCTGGAAGAGGAAGGTGTTGATGTCATGTTTGGTTTCCCCGGGGGAGCCGTAATCGACATATATGACGAGATTCCCAATTCGTCCGTGGAGCATATTCTAGTGCGCCACGAGCAGGGCGCCATTCATGCCGCCGACGGATATGCCCGCGCCACTGGCCGGGTAGGGGTATGCCTAGTCACCTCCGGCCCCGGCGCGACCAATACTGTAACCGGAATTGCCACGGCATACGCCGATTCCATTCCGGTCGTCATTTTTACCGGTCAGGTGCCCCGGGCCCTGATCGGCAATGACGCGTTCCAGGAAGTGGACATCGTCGGGATCACCCGGCCCTGCACAAAACACAATTATCTGGTTCAGGACATCAAGGATCTGGCCCGGACCGTCAAGCAGGCCTTCTATCTGGCCCGCTCCGGACGTCCCGGCCCGGTGCTGGTGGACCTGCCCAAGGACATACAGCAGCAGGTGACCGAGTTCGAATACCCGGACAGCGTGTCCATGCGCAGCTACAAGCCGACCCGGAAGCCGCATATCGGCCAGATCCGCAAGGTGGTCAAGTTGCTCAAGAAGGCCAAGCGGCCGCTGATCTATTCCGGCGGCGGCGTGATAACCTCCGGCTCCCACGAAGACCTCACTTGGCTGGGACAGACACTTCGTATCCCGGTGACGTCCACCCTCATGGGGCTGGGCGCGTTCCCCGGCGACGATGAGCTCTTTCTCGGTATGCTCGGTATGCACGGCACCTATGCGGCCAACATGGCCGTGAACAACTGCGACCTGCTCCTGGCCGTTGGTGCTCGCTTCGACGACCGCGTTACCGGCAAGGTGGACACCTTCGCGCCGAACGCGACCATCGTGCATATCGATGTCGATCCGACCTCCATTCAGAAAAACGTCTCGGTCCATGTGCCTTTGGTGGCGGACTGCAAGCCCGCTCTGGCTTCCCTTAAGGCAGAGACCGAGGGGACGCTTGACGAATTCGACTGGGCCGCCGACCACAAGCCCTGGGTGGAAATGGTACAGGGCTGGGCCAAGGAGCATCCACTGACCTACAAGGATGACTCCGAAAACATCAAGCCGCAGTTCGTGGTCGAAAAGATTTATGAAATAACCAAGGGCGACGCCATCATCGCCACGGAAGTGGGCCAGAACCAGATGTGGGCGGCCCAGTTCTACAAGTACGCCCGGCCCAACACGCTGTTGACCTCCGGTGGCCTCGGCACCATGGGATACGGTTTTCCGGCGGCCTTGGGCGCTCAGCGGGCCTTTCCCGACAAGCTGGTCCTCGACATCGCGGGTGACGGCTCCATACAGATGTGTATCCAGGAAATGATGACCGCCGTGTGCAACAAGCTGCCGGTCAAGATCATCATTCTCAACAACGGCTATCTCGGCATGGTTCGGCAGTGGCAGGAGCTCTTCTACGACAAGAATTACTGCGCCACCTGTATGGATGCGCAGCCCGACTTCGTCAAGCTGGCCGAGGCCTATGGCGCCGCAGGCTACCGCGTGACCGAAAAGAAGGACGTCGAGAAGACCTTGCGCGAGGCCTTCGCGGTGGACAAGCCGGTCATTGTGGACATCCGCGTGGAAAAGGAAGAAAACGTCTACCCCATGGTCCCGGCCGGAGCGTCGCTGACCGAGATGCTGCTGGTTTAGGAGGCCGTGATGAGCAAACACACACTTTCCGTGATGGTTGAAAACGAGCCGGGCGTCCTGTCCCGCGTGGCCGGACTTTTTTCCGGACGCGGCTTCAACATCTATTCCTTGAATGTCGCCCCCACCCTGGAGAAGGGGGTTTCCCTCATGACCATCGTGGCCGAGGGCGATGACGGCATCGTCGAGCAGATCGTCAAACAACTGCGAAAATTGGTCCCGACCATTAAAGTGAAGGATCTTACTGAACTGCAGTCCGTCGAGCGCGAGATGGTCCTGCTCAAGGTCAATGCCGAGGATTCAAAACGGGCCGAGATCCTGCGTATTGTTGACATCTTCAGGTGCAAGGTTGTAGACGTGAGCGTCGACGAACTGACCATAGAGGTCACGGGAGACCAGGGAAAGATCGGTGCGATCATTAACCTGCTCAACCGTTTCGGTATCAAGGAAATCGCCCGCACCGGCAACGTCGCAATGCGACGCTCCATGCAGATCGAGCTATAATTTGCAATCAGGCGAGTCACCGGGCCAGGAGTTCGCTCCTTGCCCGGTCTTTTGCATGTTTATATAATTCAAGCTGTTGCGCCCTCAACGGGGGCAAATAATATCGAGGAGAAACTCCCATGAAAGTGTATTACGAGAAAGATGCGGACTTGAGCCTTCTGAAAGACAAAACCGTAGCCGTCGTGGGCTACGGCAGCCAGGGTCATGCCCATGCGCAGAACCTGCGCGACTCCGGCGTAAATGTCATCGTTGCCCAGCGTCCCGGTGGCCCGAACTACGATCTGGCCAAGGAGCACGGCTTCGAGCCCATGTCCGTTGCCGACGCCGCCAAGCAGGCCGACATGATTATGATCCTGCTGCCCGACCAGTATCAGGCCGAGGTCTTCAAGAAGGATATTCTCCCGTATCTCGAAGAAGGCAACATCATCGCCTTCGGTCATGGCTTCAACGTCCATTATCAGCAGATCACTCCGCCCAAGGGCGTGGATTGCGTCATGATCGCCCCCAAGGGACCGGGTCATCTGGTTCGCCGCACCTACACCGAGGGCGGCGGCGTGCCGTGCCTGGTGGCCGTGGCTGCCGATGCTTCCGGCAACGCCACTGAAATCGCTCTGGCCTACGCCAAGGGCATCGGCGGCGCTCGTTCCGGCGTCATCAAGACCACCTTCAAGGAAGAGACCGAAACCGACCTGTTCGGCGAGCAGGCCGTTCTTTGCGGCGGTCTGACCGCTCTGTGCAAGGCCGGATTCGACACCCTGGTCGAGGCCGGTTACCAGCCCGAGATGGCCTACTTCGAATGCATGCATGAGCTCAAGCTCATCATCGACCTCATGTACGAGGGCGGTCTGGCCAACATGCGTTATTCGATCTCCGACACCGCCGAGTACGGCGACTACGTCACCGGCCCGCGCATCATCACGGACGAGACCCGCGAGGAAATGCGCCGCGTGCTGAAGGACATTCAGTCCGGCAAGTTCGCCCGCGACTTCATCCTGGACAACCAGGCCGGTCAGGTGGGCCTCAAGACCATGCGCCGCATCGAAGCCGAAACCGAGCTTGAAGAAGTCGGTGGCCGCCTGCGCAAAATGATGAGCTGGCTCAAGAAATAGCGCTCTTTCGTTTGTGACATAATAAAGGCTCCCGCACGGAAGTGCGGGGGCCTTTTCTTATGCGGCCCCATGTCAAGGACTCCCTATTTACTCGATTTCCCTATTTCTTAGGCCAGACTCCACCCTCACCATAACGGCTATTGGTTTGTATTCCTTTTCTTATTCGTGCTCTACGGCACCAAGTACCTATTCGGTACGTAAATCAGTTTAAGATCGCCATTTCTATTTTCGTGGTCTACGCCACCAAAGCCCCGCCGCGATCTTTGTTCACGACTGCGTTACAGGTAAGCTGAGCTTCCACAAAAGCGCGGCCAATTTACGAGCAAGCGCAGCTATTGCTTTTTGTGCCACACCATGTCGGCTATAAATTCGGTTGTAGAACTCCCTGGCCCACTCATCTCGCTGCTTCCACACCCAAGCTGCTTCAATCAGTAAACTTCGTAATCGCTTTTGACCGACCGGGCGAAGTGTTGCCTTACCCTTGCTGCCTCCACTTTGCCGCATCACTGGCGCAAGGCCCAGGTAAGCTGTCACCTCTTCGCTGCGATTGAAACGTTCCGGGCGGTAAACCTCTGCCGCAAAAGTCGTGGCCACGACTTCGCCAACGCCGGGAACGGACCTCATGGCGGCAATACGTCTTGCCTCGTCTTGTTCCCGGATGCTTATTCGCAAACGCTGATCCACTTTGCGTTGTGCACAAGCGAAGTACTCCAGTTCATCGAGCAAGCTTTCAAGAGTCTCTTTTGCCCCCGAAGGAAGTTCCACCTGATGAAGTGTGAGTATGGCAGCCTTGCTCCAATGGTCCAGATCGGCAGGCTCCTGCGCTCCAAGATAAAGAAGAAGTGAACGAATCCGTTGTTTAGCTCGACGAAGAGAGTCGGTGAGCTGATGCCTTCGACGCTCAAGAGCACGGAAGGCTTCAGCTTCAACGGAAGGAATGGCGATTGGTCTGATCAGGCCGGAGGCTGCCAGTTCGGCCAGTTTGCGGCAGTCCAGGCTGTCGGTCTTGTTGGTAGCGGTGATGGGGCGCGGGATTCGGCTTGGCGCAGCAACGACAACCGTAACACCTTCTGCTTCGAGGCTCCTGGCCAACTCAAAGCCAGTCGGTCCAGATTCATAGCAAACCGCGCCAACCTCAACAGGTAATGACATGACAAGCCGGGTGAGTGCTGTTGCATCAGCCGGACAAGTCCAGTCCTTCACGGCACCATCAGGTCTGAGCAAAGCCACGCTGAAACTCAGCTTATGGACGTCCACTCCTATCCATACCTTCTCGCCGGAAAACGCTTCAACAAACCGATGAACAGATGATACTTTGAGCTTTGCCATGTCGGCCTCCCTTGGTTTTGGGGTTCACTGGTACTGTTACCAGCAAAACTTGGGAGTGCCGACATGGTATTTCTTTTGTCCGGCCAGGTGCTCTTTCAATCTTCACGGTCAGTTGGCGAATCCAAAGAAAGAGGGTGGCGGGCATCGCCGGAAATCGCGCCCAATGGGCCTGGAACCTCTGTTTGTTACATTGTTTCCGACTGCGTTTTTTTCGCTTGACGCAGTGGATAATCGCTTTTAGAGGACGCTCTCCATTTTTCTTTGAGGGGTGAAAAACATGTCTTTGGATGTCCTGTTTCTCGGGGGGCTCGTCTTCCTTGCCGAAGTGCTGGTGCTGACCATCGGCACGGTTCGCACCATGGTCACCGTGCTGGGGGAATCCAGGGCGGCGTTTTATCTTGGTTGCCTGGAGATGACCCTGTGGGTGTTCGGGACTTCGGCCGTCATGCTTAAGGTCGGTGACGAGCCGATCTTGGGCGTATGCTACGCCGTCGGGTTCGCTTGCGGCAACGTGGTGGGCATCATGGCCGAGAAAAAGCTGGCTCTGGGCAATGTGGTCGTGCGTCTCATCAGCGCGGGTGGAGGGGCGGAGATCGCCCATGCGGTTCGCCGGGCCGGTTTCATGATTACCACGGTGGCCGGAGAAGGCTGCCATGGGGCGGTCTCGGTTCAGTTCGTGGTCTGCAAGCGCAAGGACATGAAGCGGGTATTGGCCGAGGCGCGCAGGATCGACCCCGATTTATTCTATACCTTCGAGACCGCGGGCGGCGCCAGCGAGGTGCCGAGTCCGACAGCTAGCCGCATGGACAGGTTCCTGCGGCCCATCCGTCGTCTGGTTCCCCAGTTCTGATCCTCGGTTACGCGACGCGGGCCGCATTACCGTTATGGCGGTGCAGGGCAGCTCCGAGCGCGCCCATGTGGTCTGGGTTGTCCGGAATGAGGATGTCCCGTCCGATTTCGCCATTTACGGCTTGGGCGAGCAGCCTGAGCACACAGGGGTTGTTTGCCACGCCTCCGGTGAAGACCATGGGAAATTTGAGCCCCACCCGGCGGAGCATGTTGGCGGTGCGCTTGACGATGGCCTTGTGCAGGCCAAGCGCGATGGCTTCGGGGCTTTCACCGCGAGCCATGAGCGAGGTAGCCTCGGTTTCGGCGAAGACCGTGCAGATGGAGCTTATTTCGGGTGGATTTTCCCCTTTGAGGGCGTAGGGCCCGAACTCCTCCACCGGAATCTGGAAGACCCCGGCCGTGTATTCCAGGAATTTGCCCGTCCCGGCCGCGCATCGATCGTTCATCTCGAATTTCAGCACCCGGCCATCCACCAGGGACATGGCCTTTGTGTCCTGTCCGCCTATGTCGAGCACGGTACCCGCTTCGGGAAAGAGGTGCGCCGCGCCCAAGGCATGGGCCTTGATCTCGGTGATGGTCGAGCATTCACAATCCAGGGCCAGCCGCTGGATGAGATTGCGCCCGTAGCCGGTCCCGACCAAGGAGGCGGGGCGCAATCCATCCAGTAGTCTGGAACATTGATCCAGGGGGGAGAAGGTAGTGGGGAGTTTCCTCGACAACACCACCTCACCGCCGATCAGGCCGACCAGCTCAATGGAGCGCGACCCGATGTCCAATCCCAATATCATGCAAGGGTCTCCACGAACGCCTCCACGCGCGTCTTGAGCTGTTCCACGTCTTCCATGGAGTAATCCGTTTCGATGGAAAGCATGGGAATCCCCGCGGCCTGCAACGCCTTGTCTACCTTGAGGGCTTCGTGGGTGTAGGGCTGGCAGAAGAGCAGGCTGTAATGGATGACGCCGTCCGCATTCAGCCTTTTGGCCAGGTCCTCGATGTTGTCCAGGCGCTCGTCGTTGGGGGTGAAGCAGGCACAGTCGATCTTCATGTATCGGTCGGCAATGGCGTCGATCATCGCTTCCAGGGTTTCGCCCGATTCGTCCACCAGATCCCGTGAATTGCGGGTGCCGATGCAGGATTCCTCTCCAACGATGACCGCGCCCGAGCTTTCCACCACGTAGGGAAGCTTCCAGTTGGGTACGGCCATGGGACAGCCGGAAAGCAGGAGCCTGGGCGTGTCGGCCGGAGCCACGCCGCCGCCCGCCGCAATGCGTTCCTCCAGCTCGTCGCACAGTTCGTTGATCTTTGCCGTGAATCGGACCGGGTCGTCGTAGAAGCTGATTTGATTTACCAGCAGGGCGTCGCGTCCGGAAATGGGGGCGGGGGAGGCCGCGCGCAGGGCCGTGAGCCGTTGCAGGGCGCGCCGTTTGCCGTTGGCGATCAGGATGCCTTCCTTGAGCTTCTCGGCGGTGATGGTGCACCCGGTCATTTCCTCGACAGCCTTCATGTAGCGGACGACCTCGGCTTTCCAGAGGTCGCGGGCCGCCGTCGATTTGGTCTGCGGCACTTCCATCACATAGGTTGGCGCGATCTCGTTGAACGCCTCGTAGGCCTTTTTCTTGCCGTCGCAGGTGGTCTCGCCGACGATCATGTCCGAGGATTCGATGTAGGGGCACAGTTTGGCCATTTTGAAGCCGATGAACGATTTGATGAGGGCGCAGGTGTTGCGCGGTACGAGCTGCTCGGCCAGATCGCTGCCCGCTTCGGCCCCGGCGCAAAGTCCCACGTGAATGGCGTCTGCGGCCAAGGTTATTTCTTCCGGTACGAATACGCAGAAGGAGCCGATTACCTTGCGTCCCTCCGCCTTGGCGTCCTGAAGCTCGCGGATGCGCAGTCCATGTACCTCGGAGAGAACGAAATCAAGATACTCCGCCCCTGTCAACCTGTTCTCCTGGGACAGGAAAATGTCGCCGTAGAATTTGCCGAGTACTTCGAGGAGGCCGTCGTGGGCTTCCAGGTCCATATTCAGTTTTTCCCACATTGCGTGGTGGCCGGTATCTGACATGACCGTCTCCATTGGCTGGATGTTGATTTTTGGGGTGACTAGCTATTGAGAAGGTAAATTTATTACAGTGTAATTTTCTATCGATAGAAAGATAGTTGCGACAGAAAAACATACTGTACAAAGA
Organism: Pseudodesulfovibrio thermohalotolerans; assembly: GCF_021353295.2. Taxonomy (NCBI): domain Bacteria; kingdom Pseudomonadati; phylum Thermodesulfobacteriota; class Desulfovibrionia; order Desulfovibrionales; family Desulfovibrionaceae; genus Pseudodesulfovibrio; species Pseudodesulfovibrio thermohalotolerans. The sequence goes on from NZ_CP120635.1 coordinate 1,747,467, forward strand.
TTTGGCACCATTATTTTCAATAAACAACAGAATTATGGTTTCTTTCTAACTGGATGAATTAGCTGGGAAATTGTTTTCGCAGTGGTATTCTTGAGATGTTTTTGAATTTTATCTGAAAAATTAAATTTGTTATTTTGGGTGGTTATCTGGTAGACGGTGTCAAATCTTTGTGCAGTCGCATTTTTGTTGTGAGGGGAACGTGAGTCTCTTAGGTTGAGTTATGTCTTGTCGAGCATAATAGCGAGTAGGGAGATTCTTGAAAATTGGTTGTTTTCAAGGCCCGCTTCCGACATGCCCCGCCTTGGCGCTTCGCGTCAAAGCCGGGGAATGGACCGGCGCAATCCGATGCGGTTCATGTCGCCGGACACCGATCGCCTCAACGCTCGCAGGGGGGGGAGTCCATGCTTGATGCCGGAACGATAAAAAACAACGATGGAAAGAGCAATCCCATCATGCGGATGCATTTGTGGTTCGAGACCGAGGACGGAGTCCTCTTTGGCCTGGGCCGCCTGCAATTGCTTAAATGCGTGGAGGAGCGGGGTTCTCTCAAGGCGGCCGCCGAAGCTTTGGGCATGTCCTATCGCGGGGCCTGGGGCAAGATCAAGACCACCGAGGAATTGATAGGCCAAAAACTTATCGAACGGGCCTCCAACCGACGGGCCGGATACCACCTGACAACCTACGGAAGATCCATCGCCAAGTGCTATGACAAGTGGTTTCGGGAGGTCGAAGCCTTCGCACTCTCCAAAAGCCATGAATTATTGCCTTTTTCCCTTGATCAGTACAAATGAGCGGAATCTTGTATCTTTCAATGTGCTAAATATAACATATTGAATTAATTGGACTTTATGCTATTGTGACGGTACCTGGGCATTTCGCGCGGGGAAGCAACTGCCGGGCAGGTCTACGGATTCCGGCATAGATCTAAGGAGGCCATTAGGTATGAAACTCGACCGCCGAAGCTTCATGAAGCTCGCAGGCTCCGGAGCGGCGTGTCTCACCCTCGGGCAGCTCGGTGTCAGCCTGACGCCGATCAAGGCCTACGCAGCGGAGATCAAGATATCCGGTGCTAAAGAGGTTGTGACGGTCTGTCCGTTCTGTTCGGTGAGCTGTCACGTCATCGGGTACGTCAAGGACGGAAAGCTCGTTAACGCCGAGGGCGACCCTGACTACCCCATCAACGAAGGAGCACTGTGCGCCAAGGGCGCGGCCATGTTCAGCATGACCACGAGCCACCATCGGTTGCAGAAGCCTCTGTACCGCGCTCCGTTCAGCGACAAGTGGGAAGAAAAGAGCTGGGACTGGATGCTGGACCGCATCGCGCGCCGCATCAAGGACACCCGCGACAAGGATCTCATTCTCAAAAACGGCAAGGGCGAAACGGTTAATCGCCTGGAATCCATGTTCCTGCTGGGCACCTCCCATGCGGGCAACGAGGAATGTGCCATCGCGCATCAAGCCATGCGCGGCCTGGGTGTCGTCCATATGGACCACCAGGCACGTATCTGACACAGCGCCACAGTTGCGGCTCTGGGAGAGTCGTTCGGACGCGGTGCGATGACCAACCACTGGATCGACATCAAGAATGCCGATTCAATCCTCATAATGGGCAGTAATGCTGCCGAACATCATCCGATTTCGTTCAAGTGGGTGTTGCAGGCCAAGGACAAGGGCGCCACTGTCATGCATGTGGACCCGAAGTTCTCCCGCACTTCCGCGCGGTCGGATTTCCATGTCCCCCTCAGGTCCGGCACGGATATCGCCTTCCTGGGCGGCATGATCAAGTACATCGTCGACAATGAGAAGTACTTCAAGGAGTACGTGGCGAATTACACCAACGCCGCTCTGGTCGTGGGCAAGGACTACGGGTTCAAGGACGGCCTCTTCACCGGCTATGACGAGAAGACCCGATCCTATGACAAGAGCAAGTGGGGCTTTGCGACTGACAAGAACGGCGTTCCCGTTCGCGACACCAGCATGAAGAATCCCCGTTGCGTGTTCCAGCTTCTCAAACAACATTATTCCCGCTACGACCTGGATACCGTCTCCGCCACCACCGGCGTGTCCAAGGAAAATCTGCTCAAGGTGTACGAGGCCTTTGCGGCCACCGGCAAGCCCGACAAGGCCGGAACCGTTATGTACGCTCTGGGTTGGACGCAGCACACTGTCGGCGTGCAGAACATTCGTTCCGCAGCCATCATCCAGTTGCTGCTCGGCAATATCGGCGTCGCGGGCGGCGGCATCAACGCCTTGCGCGGCGAACCGAACGTCCAGGGTTCCACCGACCACACCCTGCTGTACCACATCATCCCGGGTTACATGGCCATGCCGCACAGCGGTTGGCAGACCTACGATCAATACATCAAGGGCAACACCCCGGTGAGCAATGATCCCATGTCCGCCAACTGGTGGCAGCACAAGCCCAAGTACTTCGCCAGCCTGCTCAAGGCCTGGTACGGCGATCACGCCAGCAAGGAAAACGGCTTCTGTTACGAACTGCTTCCGAAGATCGAAAAGGGCGAGGACTATTCCTACATGTTCCTCTTCGACCGGATGTACCAGGGCAAGATTCGGGGCGGCATCATTATCGGCCTGAACCCCATGAACTCCGTGCCCAACACCAACAAGGTCCGCAAGGCCCTGGACAACCTGGAATGGCTGGTTACTTCGGAGCTTCATCACTCCGAGACCACTGACAACTGGCACCGTCCGGGCGTGGACCCCAAGACGGTCAAAACGGAAGTATTCCTCCTGCCTTCGGCCCACCGGCTGGAGAAGGAAGGTTCGGTGACCAACTCCGGCCGCTGGATGCTCTGGCACTACCAGGCCGTCAAACCCGCCTTTGAAGCGCGTCCCTTCGGCGACATGTTCTGCGGATTCATGTCCCGGTTACAGGCCCTGTATGCGAAGGAGGGCGGCAAGCTGCCCGAGTCCGTGACTTGGCTTGATTACCCCAAGACCTACGATCCGGACGACCTGTGCGCCCGCATCAACGGCCGTTTCACCCAGGACGCCAAGGTCGGCAACAAGCAGTACAAGAAGGGCCAGCAGGTGCCTTCCTTCACCGCGCTCAAGGATGACGGCTCGACCATGAGTCTGAACTGGTTGTACGCGGGCAGCTACACCGAGGAGGACGGCAACAAGGCCAAGCGCCGCAGCACCAAGCAGACCCAGATGCAGGCGAAGATCGGCCTGTTCCCCAACTGGGCCTGGTGTTGGCCGGTCAACCGCCGCATCCTGTACAACCGTGCCTCCGTCGACCTGAACGGCAAGCCGTACAACCCGGCCAAGGCCGTCATCGAGTGGAAGGACGGCAAGTGGATCGGCGACATCCCCGATGGCGGATGGCCGCCCGTTTCCTCCGGCAAGGGCCGCTACCCGTTCATCATGTCCAAGCACGGTTTCGGCCAGATCTACGGCCCCGGCCGTCAGGACGGTCCGTTCTCCGAGCACTACGAGCCGGTCGAGACCCCGGTGGATTCGAACAAGTTCTCCAAGCAGTTGAACAGCCCGGTGTACAAGTTCGTCTCCTCCAACATGGACAAGCTGGCCAAGCCCGCCGATCCCAACTATCCGATCGTGCTGACCACCTACAGCCTGACCGAGCACTGGTGCGGCGGCGGCGAGACCCGGAACATCCCGAACCTGCTTGAGGCCGAGCCCCAGCAGTACGTCGAGATGAGCCCGGAGCTGGCGCAGGAAAAGGGCATCAAGAACGGCGACGGCGTAATCATCGAATCCGTCCGCGGAAAGGTCGAGGCCATCGCGATGGTCACGATCCGCATGAGGCCGCTCAAGGTCCATGGACGCATCATCCATGAAATCGGTATGCCGTTCTGCTTTGGCTGGACGACTCCGGGCAGTGGTGACGCCACCAACAGGCTGACGCCTTCGGTGGGTGATCCGAACACCACCATTCCCGAGTACAAAGCCTGCTGCGTGAACATTCGCAAGGCCGACAAGCTCACAGAGCTGGCAACTTAAGGAGATGCGACATGCCTAAGTCATTCTTGATAGACACTTCCCGCTGCACCGCGTGCCGCGGCTGTCAGATAGCCTGCAAGGAGTGGCATGAACTGCCCGCCAACAAGACGACCCAGTATCATTGGGGCAGTCATCAGAACCCGCAGGACCTGAATCCCAACAACTACAAACTTGTTCGCTTCAGCGAACACCTCGAAGACGGCGTGGTCCGTTGGAACTTCTTCCCGGATCAGTGCCGCCACTGCGAAGTCCCTCCGTGCAAGGAACTGGGCGACGTGTACATCGAGGAGGCCATCGTCAAGGACGAGAAGACCGGCGCGGTCCTTTTCACCGAAAAGACCAAGGGCTTCTCCAAGGAACAGGCCGAAGAGGTCCGCGAGGCGTGCCCGTACAACATCCCCCGGCGCAACGAGACGACCGGGATGCTGTCCAAGTGCACCATGTGCAACGACCGCGTCCATGCGGGGATGCTCCCTGCGTGCGTCAAGGTCTGTCCCACCGGGACCATGAACTTCGGCGAACGTGAGGAGATGCTCGCTCTCGGCAAGCAGCGCCTCGCCGCCCTGAAGAAGAAATGGCCCAAGGCCATGCTGGCCGACCCCGAAGACGTCAACGTCATCTACCTGCTCACCGACGAGCCCGCGAACTATCATGACTTCGCGGTTGCCGAGGCCAATGTCGGCCCCATGTCGAAGAAGCAGTTCCTTGCCACGCTGGCAAGACCCTTCAAGGCCATGAAGGCTTAACCTGAAACAACCTCTCCGCAGAGGCCGGGACGTCCGCCTATGGACGTCCCGGCCCGAAGCGGGGCGGAGTATGGAGCGCTCCATGAAAACGGTTTCCGACCAGAAGGCTGTGGCGACGACTCTCGATGCCATCAAGAAACGCGTGCCCGCGTATATCGAGCTGGCCGATACATTCGGTCCGCTTTTTGTGGAAAAGGCCCGGTTGCGCGAGGAATTCGCCTCCACGGGGCAGGTCGTGCCCGTGATCGATACGGCACGCGCCAATCAGGGCGTGCCCATTCTGGTCGACGCTGATTTCTCCCCCTGGGCTGAAAGCTTGAAGAAGTCGGCGGCGGCTCTGTTGCCCCTGCTTTTCGACGTGTTCAAGCCGGATGAGAAGGCGTGGAGCAATCTCGAAGCCTTCATGGGTGATCCCGACAAGATTGCAGGGCTTGCCCAGGCTCGGATCGAAGGTAATTGGAAACACTTTGAGAATACCTCCGTACAGCTCGACATAACACCGTATACCACGCTGCTGTATATTTCAGAGACCGTTTTCTCGCCTGTTTTGTGTGCGTTGACCGATGCCTTGGGCGAGCCCCTTTCCAAACTCTCCTGGGACGAAGGTTATTGTCCCGTCTGCGGCTCCGCGCCCTCCATTTCCCAACTTTCCCCCAAGGAAGTCACCGAACTGGATCAATTGGTCGGCGGCGGGGGCAAGAAGTTCCTGCATTGTTCGCTGTGCGGCCACGACTGGCGCTACAAGCGCAACGCCTGCCCGTCCTGCGGCAATGACGAGAACGAGTCGCGTGAAGTGTTTTATATGGACGACGTGAAGTACGAGCGCATCGAGGCGTGTCATAAGTGCGGCAAGTACTGTCTGAATATCGATATGCGCGAGTGCGATCCCAAGCCGGATCTGGACGCTGTTCAGATCGGGCTCATTCATCTGGACATCTTTGCCCGTGAGCATGATCTGAGCCCCATTACCTCGACCCTGTGGAACAGTCTGGAGTAGGTGCATGACCGCGTCCACCTCGCACCTCAGGGCCGTGAGCGGCCCGGCCGAAACCGAGCGGCCCGTCCGCGAGACCGGCAATCGGCCCATACAGTTGGCCTGCCCGGTGACCATCCAGCGGTATGCCGACGGTGAGCTGGCCTTCAAAAAGGACAGCATCGCCGAGGAAGCGGACATCCGGCTGACCGTCAACGGACAGCAGGAGGCCGTTCTGGCCCGGACGCCCGGGGACGACATGAACCTTGTGGCGGGCTATCTGTTCTCCCGGGCCATGGTCATGTGCCCGGAGGATATTCTGAGCATCGCCTTCTCTTACCACGGGACGGCGCGGGTGGATGTGGTCCTCAATACGCCGAGCGTCGTGCGGCGTATCTATCCGTCGCCCAGGCCCGTGCATATCGCGCCCGAACTGCTCTTTAGGCTGAAGGAGGTCTTCGAACGGCGGCAGAGCCTGTTCAAGAACACCGGGTCCACCCATGCTGCGGCCCTGTTCTCCAAAGATGGGGAGTTGATTTCCTACGGAGAGGACGTCGGGCGTCACAACGCTTTCGACAAGGCCGTGGGGCGGTCCCTGAACGAAGGGACCCTGGAGACCGTGACCATTGCCATGCTCTCGTCCAGGTTGGCCCTGGAGCTGGCCATGAAGGCAACCACGGCCAACATCCCTGTATTGTGCGGGTTCTCCGCCGCCACCAGTTCGGCCATTACCTTTGCCGAGCGCAACAACCTGAGCCTGGTGGGGCGCATCAAGGGGAATTCGTTCAACGTCTACGCCAACGGGTGGCGTTTTTGCTGACGGTTACTTCTCGCCGAGGATTTGCCGTTTGAAGGATGCCCCGGGGCCGGGCTTCGGGCCGATCCAGGTGGACAGGATGGCGTCGGCGAAGTCCTTGCCCGGGATGGTCCCTGTGACCTGTCCCGCAACCATGACGTCTGTGCCGACGGCGTTGGTGTAGATGAAGCGCATCTCCTGGCCTTCCTTCATGTCGGTCATCATGCCGGCCAGTTCATCGAATTTCTTCCTGAGTTCCGGGGCGGCGTTTTCGACGTTGGCCTCAAGACCTTCGATCCAGGCTTCGTTTATGGCCTGGGCGTCTACATCGCGCAGGAATCGCATAACCATTACTCTTGACTCATCGTTGTTGAGAATGGCCTCGGGGGCGTTCGATTTCTCGGGCAGGTACAGCCCGGCGACATAGACGTCGACAAAGAATTTCTCGCGCAGGGCGATGCCGTTGAGGACAAGTTCCCGCGCATTTGCGTTCTCGGTGTCGGGCAGGGTCACTCCGGCCAATTCGGCCGCAAAGGACGGGCTCAGGCAAAGCAGGACCGCGACCAGGACGGCGGCGGAAACAAGATGTCTCATGGGCGTCTCCTCAAGCGTCCAGGGTCTCCAGGAACCGGGACACGGTCAGGTTGAATTCTTCGGGCTGTTCATAGAACGGCATGTGCCCACTTCTGTCCAGGATGACGAAGCGCGATCCGGGCAGGGAACCCGCCACGAACCGGCCGGTGGAAAGCCCGCAGCACATATGCAGGGAGCGGCCGTAGACCACCATCGCGGGCAGAGTCACCGTGGGCAGCAGGGGGGTGGTGTCCCGTCTGGCGTAATCTTCATAAATGGCGGCGGCCGTTTCGGGGTCGGTCTTGAGTTGTTCGGCGGTCATCCAGTGCAAGGCGTGTTCCGGGGCCTGTCCCGACAGGAACATGGCGTTGATGAACCTGGCGGCGAATCCCTTTCGGTCCGCCTTCATGGCGGCAAGGTCCCGGCGCATGGCCTCTTCGTTGTGGTCCCGGCACTTGTGCACGTTCCATGGCGCGGCAGACATGGGATACGGGCCGGTTTCCACCAGCCCGAGGCCGGACAACCTGTCCGCGCCGTATTGCCGCCAATAGTCGAGGGCCACTGAGCCGCCCATGGACCAGCCCAGAAGCACGGCCCTGTTCAGGCCCAGCGCGAAGGCGACTTCGCGCACATCCATGGCGTAGCGCGGTACGTTGTGGCCGCGCGGCGTTGTCTGGGAGCGGCCGTGGCCGCGAAAGTCGATGGTCACCACCTGGCAGGACTCGGCCAGTTGGGCCTGGCGACGCCAGAACAGGGAGCTCATTGTCCAGCCGTGGAGCAGAATCACGGGACGTCCCGTGCCTCTGATTTCCACCCACAGGCGCACTCCATCGGTGGTGCGGACCCATCCGCCCACCTGGTTCTCGCCGGTGGTCTCAACGGCCTCGAACAAGTCCATGTCGCTATCTGCCCTTCGGCTTCGGCTTGATGTCGATGACCGGAGTGCCGTCGATGGCCTCAAGCGGTTCCACTACCAGGGTCAGGGGAGCTTCGATGGCCACCAGGGTCACGCGGTGCAGGCCGATGGGATTGGGCCGGGCCGGGGAACGGGTGGCGAAGACGCCGCGCAGGGGGCGTTCCTTGATGCCACGGGGATGAACCTTGAGGACCGATCTGTCGGATTTGTGGAACCAAGTGAAGATTTCAAGCGCCGCGCCGGGTTCGAGCCCGTCCAGTCCCTCAGCATATGCCGGGTCCATGATAATGCGGGCACGCACGGCTCCGGCCTCGTCCTCCATCTTGGGGGCCGAGGCGATGTCCTTGATCTCCGATTGAATGGTGCCGATGACGGCGAGCTCTTTGTCCATGTCGTCTCCGTTTATTGGCTGAAGTGGTCGAATCCCGGGTTGACGAACGGCTTTCCGTTGAGGATCAGGCCAGGCTCTTTGGTCACGGTGCCGATTTCCATGAAGCCGGGCATAGTCCTGGCCTTGTCCGCCTCGAAGGGGGAGACCGCGCCGAGCAGGGCATAGTCTTCGCCGCCGAGCACGGCGAATTCCATCGGGTCCAGATCGGCGGCATCGCACCATGAGAGCACGTCGCGGTTCAACGCCTCCGGGGCGATGGTCAGATTCGCGCCGAGGTCCGGGCCGAGGAGTCGGGGCAGGTCGCGGGCCAACCCGTCGGACAGGTCCATGAGGCTCGTTACCCCTGCGACGTTGAGCAGGGTGCCGATCATGACCTTGGGCCGGGGCCGCAGGTGGGCCATGACCGCGGCGGGCAGGGTTTCGCGGGCCTTGATTCCCTCGGCTTCGAGGGCCATGAGCCCGGTTCGTGCCAGCCCTATGTCGCCCACGGTGAACAGGATGTCGCCGAAGGCGCAGTTGCCGCGCCGGATGAATCCGGTGGAGCCGGGCGCGCCGAATACCGAGATGGACACGCCGAGGCGTCTGGAGCGGCTCAGGTCGCCGCCCGCCAGGACCATGTCGTTCTGTCTGGCCAGTCCGGCCATGGACTTGAGGAATTCGTCCCAGAATTCGTCCGGCAGGTCCGCCGGGGCCATCAGATCCATGGTGAAGGCCACGGGCTTGGCGCCCATTGCGGCGATGTCGCTGATGTTCACGGCCAGGGCCTTGTAGCCGATGTCGGCGGCAGAGAAGTAATCGCGCCGGAAGTGTTCGTCTTCAAGAAAGAGGTCCGAGGAAACGCAGTAATCGGTTCCGCCTTTGAGCACGGCGCAGTCGTCGCCCCGGCCCAGGGCGATGAAATCGTGCTCGCGGGGGAAATGATGGTCGATCAGTTCCAGAAAGTGTTCTTCGCTTCGCATATGCTGTTCATACTCCATCAGAGGAATTCAAGGTAGTCCCCGATAATGACCTTGAGGCCGAAGCCGGGGAAGTTGACCCTGTATTTGTTCGATTCCAGTTTGGCGACGAGTTTGCCCTTGCCGAAAATCTTGTGTTTGCAGAAACCGAGCTTGGACGGAGCGACCTTGGGGCTCGACGTTTCGGCGGCTTTGGGCGTCGTTCCGGAAACCGTGGAGGCGGAGGCCGAGTGGGCGCTTTTGCGGCGCGTTTCCAGTCCGCCGCCATAGGATTCGTTGACCCGTTCGAAGACCGTGTCGGGCAGCTCCAGCACGAAGGGGCTCGGCAGGGTCGGATCGGACATGCCGCTGGCCCTGTTGTAGACCGAGCCCGGCACAAACAGCTTGAGCTCTTCCTTGGCCCGCGTGCAGGCCACGTACATGAGACGACGTTCCTCCTCCAGGTCCTCGGCCCGTTGCATGGCCTTGCGCGACGGGAAGCGGTCTTCCACCAGGTCGATGATGATTACCGCCGCCCATTCCAGCCCTTTGGCCGAATGGACCGTGGACAGGACCACGGCGTTCTCCTTGCGCTTCTCCTCGTCCGGGTCGCCGTCCAGGGAAAGGTCGCCGATGAACTGCTCCATGTCCTTGTAGCCCGCCGCGATCTGGCTGAGCTGTTCGAGTCCGGCCTGTCGTTTGGGATAGTCGTCCGGGTATTTCTCGATGAGAATGGGCTGATAGAAGGCGAGTACCGCCTCCAGCACGGCGGGAGGCCGCCGCTCGCCGGCGCGCAGTCTGTCGAGTTCGGTGAGCAGTTCTTTCAACTGTTCATGCTTCTTGACCATCTTGGCCATGTACTTGCTGTCGCCGGAGTGCATCGCCTGGTATATCTTGGCCACGGTTTTGGGGCCGACGCCCTTGATGTGTTCCATGGCGCGTTGCCAGGCCAGGAGGTCGTGGGGATTGAGCACCAGACGGATGAAGGAGAGCACGTCCTTGACGTGGGCGGCCTCGTGGAAGCGGATGCCTCCGAACTTCTGGTAGTCGATGCCGATACGCGTCAGGGCCACTTCCAGCGGATAGGACTGGTAGCCCGCGCGGAAGAGCACGGCCACGTCGTGCAGCATGTGCTTGCGGCCCAGTTGGAGTATCTGGTCCACCACAAGGCGCGCCTGGGTCTGGTCGCTCAAGGGGTGGACGACCTGCGGCAGGCGTTCGCTTTTGAGGTCCGAGTAGAGGTGTTTTTCGAATTTGGTGGTCGCGCCTTTGAGAATTTCGTTGGTCAGGTCCAGGATGGGCTGTACGGAACGGTAGTTTTTTTCCAGCCGGATGATCTTGGTGCCTTCGAAGATGTTGGGAAATTCCAATATATTGGCTACATTGGCTCCGCGAAATGCGTAGATGGACTGGGCGTCGTCGCCCACGGCCATGACGTTGCCGCGCGTCCCGGCCAGGTGCTTGACGATGCGTGCCTGAACAAGATTGGTGTCCTGGTATTCGTCCACCATGATGTAGCGGTAGCGGGACTGGAGCTGATTCCTCAACGGCTCGTTGGAGGCGAGCAGCTCGTCCAGCAGGAAGAGCAGGTCGTCGTAGTCCGCCAGGGCGTGCTCGCGCTTGAATTTGGCGTAGCCGTCGGCGATCCGCTGGATGTCTTCAAGGTAGGGGCTCAGATGGTACGCTTCGCGCTCCATGATTCCCTCGATGGTCAGCTCCTTGTTGCGGGACTTGGTTATCATGTCCAGGAGGGTGGCCTTCTTGGGATACGAGCGGTCCCCCTTGCCGAGCTTGAGGGTTTCCTTGACCTCTTTGCAGACATTCTCGCTATCCGCCCGGTCCATGAGGGTGAACCCGTTGTCGAAGCCGATATCCGCCGCGTTGCGGCGCAGGGTGGCGTAGGCGAAGGAGTGGAAGGTGCCGCCGGCGGTCCCGTGCAGGGAGCGGCCGAGGATGGTCTCGGCGCGGGCCAGCATTTCCTGCGCGGCCTTGCGGGTGAAGGTCAGGAGGAGGATTTGGGCCGGGTCCACGCCCTGGCTGACCAGGTTGGCCAGTCGGTAGACGATGGTGCGGGTCTTGCCCGATCCGGCTCCGGCGATGACCAGCACCGGTCCTTCGGTGGTGGTCACGGCCTCGCGTTGGGCCTCGTTCAGTTCATGTTCGAAGTCGATGCTCATTTATTCTGTGATGTCGAAATGTTGTAGGATGATGCGTCCGACGTCCCTCATACGGTCGGGGCGTGCCCCGTGCGAGTCGGCGAAGATGGCTCCGTCCACCGTATGTGTCCCGGTGCGTCCATGCAAACCAAAAATTTCCCGGCGGTCGAATTTGGCCTTGAGGTCGAATCCGGGGCGGGTTTCGCAGATCAGGTCCGGGCATTGGTCGGAGGTCGCTCCCGGATAGAGATCACGGCTTCGATGCACGGCCCGCAGGACGGGCGTTCCTTCGTGTTCGAGCTTCATGAGACCGTCGGCGATACGTTGGAGCAGCCCTTCACGTTCCTGCGGGGCAACCTTTCCGCGCGAGAACCTGTTTCGGTCGTGGAGATAGATGCGGCCGGGGTCCAGGGCGAATGCCTTGGATTCGGGAGTGATCTTCGAGGCGTCCCATTCGTCGTGCGGCGGGCCGGACAAAGAGAGCAGACCGGCGCGCATGAGCCAGGTGTTCAGACAGACCTCGGTTTTCAGTTCGGTAAAGCCGTGGTCCGCCAGGACCAGCAGCCGTTTGGGGCTGGAGAGGGCGTCGTAGCGCGCCAGGAATTCGCCCAGGGCGTGATCCCAGTCGGCCAGGAACCGTATGCACTCCATATGGTCAGGGTGGTTGGCGTGGAGCACCGCATCCATGAAAAAGTGAAAGAGCCTGTCGGTTTCGGTGAAGACATGGACGAACAGGTCCCACGACAGGTCGGGCCAGAGCATGTCCAGGGCGTTCAGGCGGGACTTGAGGGTGGCGCGCAATTCGTTTAGCAGGTGCGCGAGGTCGCTGCGGCCTCGGTTGGTGTCCGCTTCGAGCCTGTACCCGGCGTCGGCCAGTCTGCCCGCGAGGAATGGCGGATAGGCCGCTCCCCGGAGTTCCGGGGCCACGAACCCGGCAACGAGCATCCCGCGCAGGGGGCGGGCCGGATAGGTATTGGGCAGGTTGACCACCCGCGAGACCAGGCCGTGTTCCCCGAGGCGGTCGAAGACCGTGGGCGCGGTCACGTCCGTGGCCTGATTGACGCGAAGCTCGTAGCTCCTCGGGTCCATGTGGGAGAACCCGAAGATTCCGTGCGACTCCGGGCCTTCCCCGGTGTAGAAGCTCGTCCAGTTGACCGGGGATAGCTCGGGCAGTTCGGCCCTGACCGTGCACGCGTTCTCCGCCAGCCGACGCACGTTGGGCAGTGAAGCGCCCAGGGTTCGGGCAAGGCTCAGGGGCAGGCCGTCGAGACCCAGGACGACCAGTCGGGAACGCGGCGTGGAGGACAGGAAAAGAGACATGGGCTAGAGCAGCTCGGCCTCGAATTTCTTCAGGAAGAATGACGGATTGTACGACATCTTCGCCTTGCGCAGGCCCGGGTCGCCCAGGTCCTGTTCGCGGTTGACGTTGGTGAACTCCGCACCATCGTTTTCCAGGAACATCTGGTTGATGGCCTGGTACACGCCCTTATAGCGGATGTCCCCCTTTTCGAAGTGGATGACCAGGGAATCTTCGCACAGCGGCTCGGCCACGGTGTAGGCGATGACTTTTCCCTCCACGCGGATGGTCGCACCCATCAACCCCTTGATCTGGTCGATGTGCTGGAGCACGCGGGTGATGGCGTGGTTCTCGGCCTTGAGCGCCTCGGACGGGTTGTTTTCCTCGTACCACTTGAACCATTCGTCCTGCATCTCCAGCACCTCTTCCACGCACTCGGGGGCCATGGATTCGTAGGTGTAGAGGTAGCTCTTTTTGAACTGGTTGAGCAGGTTCTTCTTTTTGTGGAACGCTTTTCCCTTGAGGGCGATGAGCTCTTCAACCGAGTAGACGTAGTCCCAATGGTCGCGGCTCTCGGAGATGGTAATCTTGTTGCCGTAGGCGATGGACCACAGCCTGGTCAGGGCTTCGGGTACGCGGACGAACCGTTTCCCTTCGGTCATGGCCTGGCAATTGGCCCAGTCGTATTCCTCCCAGGGACCCACCGGGGCCCAGCAGACGGGTTCGGGCTTGGTCTGGCGGATGAAGCACAGCTTGTCGTGGAAGGCCCATTCCAGTCCGTAGTGTTCCGCCCAGCCGAAGACGTTGGCAAAGGAGAAGTCGCTGGTCATGAGTTGGGGACAGCCCGTCAGGGCTTCATGGTATTCGTCCTGCCGGTCCAGGGAAATGGGTTCGAATTGCAGGGTCATATACGTTCCTTATCCTTTATGGCCGTTCCGATTCCGGATCATGGCGAAACGTTGCCAGTTCTTGAAATTGTAGAAGTAGAGCAGGGTGGAGGATTGGACGATCTGCGAGCAGAACATGGCGATCCAGATGCCTTCGGCCTCGTTCATGACCTGGTGACCCAGGATGTATGCCAACGGCAGCCTGAGACCCCAGGTGGCAGCACCCATGATGAGCATGTTGTACAGGGTTGCGCCCGCGCCGTTGAAGGCCCCGGCCAGTATCATGCTGGACAGGGTGAAGGGAATGGCCAGCAGGTTCCATTTAAGGTAGCTGACCGCCTGCGCGGCCACGGCTCCGTCGCGGGTGAGCAGGTCCACCCATGGATTGATGAATTGCCAGACCACCAGGGCGAAAATGGAAATGGACACCAGCCCGATGGCGAGAATGCGGAAGCCGAACCGTTTGGCCTCCTCGGGTTGGCGCGCCCCGAGATAATGGCCCACCAGGATGGATGCGGTCATGTTGAAGGCCATGGCCGGCATGAACAAAAGCGACTCGATGCGCAGGCCGATGGACATGCCCGCCAGGGCGTTGACCGCGCCGCCGGGCAGGCTCGCGGTGATGGCGTAAAGCACCAGGTAGCCGGACTGCCAGACGATCTGCATGAGCCCGGACGGCCAGGCGACCTTGACCAGGTACGGCGTGGCCCGCTTCATCCAGCGCCAGGGCGCGAAGCAGGCGGGCCGCAACTGGCCCTGTCCCGCGAGGATGGCCAGGTTGAAGATTGCGCCGCAGGTGACCGAGCCGAAGGTGGCCCAGGCCAACCCCTTGTATCCGATGTTCGGCAGGCCGAACCAGCCGAGGCCGAGGCCCAGGTCGAGCACGGTGTTGAGCGCCGTGACGATTATCATGCAGTACAGGGGGTAGAGCACCTGTTTGCGCGCCCGAAAGATGGCGTTGGTGATGAGCAGAATATAGTAGGGCGGGAGCAGGAGCAGGAACACGGTCAGGAAATACTGCGTCACCGGCCGCATGGACACCGGCACCTGCAATGCGTTCAAGAGGAGATTCTTGAGCGGCAGCCCCAGGACCAGGAACACCGCGCCGAGCAGGCAGGCGAGAATCAGGCACAATCCCACGTACCGTCTGGCCCGTTTCTCCAGCCCGGCCCCTATGGACTGGCTGATGGCCGCAACCGCGCCGTTGGCAACGGCCATGGCCACCACCAGCAGGAAGAAGAGGGACTGGGTGATAATGCCGAGCGACGCCTGTACCTCGCGGGAGATGTATCCCGCCACCCATACGTCCGTCATGCCGATGAGCACGTGGAACATGGTCATGATGAGCTGGGGCCACGCCAGTTTCCAGATGGTTCTGGAGGGGGAGTGCGACATCTGTGCTGTGAGATCGTTATTCGGCATCGTGGGGCGGTTCGTCTCGGACCCGACGGATTTGACGGGCCTGTGCTTCATAATAGGTTTTTATTTTGCGTTGCCAAGGGGAGAGGCGCAATTTGACGTGCCCGGTGGCGGGCGATTTTCGTGCAGCTTCACCCCGGCGGGGAACGGCTCAGTGCTGATGGGGGATGTCCCCTTCCTCATGCACGTGGATGTGGCTGTGCGGCTTGAGTTCGCCGTGACCGATTTGGCCGTTGCGCATGGCCAGCAGCCGGTCCGTGGTGGCGGCCAGGAAGTCCATGTCGTGGGAGACCACCAGACGGGCCATGTCCAGTCCGTCGAGGATGGCCACCAGCCGTTCCTTGGCTTCGGGGGAGAGGCCAGTCGTGGGCTCGTCCAGGACCAGGACCTCGGGCCGCATGGACAGGACTGTGGCCAGGGCGACCAGTTTTTTTTCGCCGCCCGAGAGCCTGTGCGGGACGCGGTCTTCGAATCCTTCCAGGCCGACGGTTGTAAGCGCCTCCCTGGCCCGTTCCGCCGCCTCTTCGCGCGTGAGGCCCTGGTTGAGGGGGCCGAAGGCCACGTCGTCGAGGACCGTGGGGCAGAAGAGTTGATCGTCCGAGTGCTGGAACAGGAAGCCTATTCTCGTTCGGACGGCTCCGAACGCGCTGTCGTCGGTCATGGGGACGCCGAATAGCTCCACCTCGCCCTTGTCCGGGGCGATAAGCCCCATGAGAATGTGCAGCATGGTGGACTTGCCCGCGCCGTTCGGCCCGAACAGGCCGAGCTTCTCGCCGGGGTGCAGATGGAAGGTCAGCCCCTTGAGGGTGTCGCCCCGGCCGGGGAAGGCGTAGAAGATGTCCTTCAGTTGTATGATGGCGTGGCTCACGACAGTCCCCCTTGTATGAAGCCCATATATACGAGGCCCGTGCTCAATGCGGCGCAGGCGGCGAGAAACAGATAGTCCGAGGGCCGGGTTCTGAATGCGGCCAGACTGTAGAAGCGCCCCCGAAAGCCCCGGCAGCGCATGGCGCCCTGGACCCGTTCCGCGCGGTCCCAGCTCTTGACCAGGAGCATCCCGACGAGCCAGGCGAAGGTGCGGTAGGTGTGCCGGTCGGTGCGTGGCTTGAACCCGCGCGCCCGCATGGCCTGCCGCATGGTCGTGTACTCCTGATATATGGAGAAGACATAGCGGTGGGTGAAGAGCAGGATGTGGCACAGCTTGTCGGGAACGCCCAGTTGTTGCAGGGCCGGACCCAGGTTCTGGATAGAAATTGTTCCGAGCAGGGCCATCAGGCTGATGACTACGGCGTTCGATTTGACCGTGATGAGCAGGGCGCGGTCGATGCCCTGGGCCGTGGCGTGCAGAGGGCCGAGGTCGAAGACCGGCTCGCCGGGCACGGAGAAGGGCAGGAAGAACCACAGGAACGCGATGAAGAAGTTGACTACCAGCAGCCTCTTCAGCACCATCAGCGGGTCGAGCCGGGCCATCTTTATCAGGATCAGCCCGGCGGCCAGCGCGAGCCAGGCGGGCCGGGACGCGGGCAACAGAGCCACGGGCACGCTCAGGACCAGCGCGGCGACGAGTCGGATGCGCGGATCCATGCGATGCAGAAAGGAGTCGCCCGTGGCGAACGGCTCGGTCAGTGCGGCCACTCAACCTCCTGTTTGTCAAGCATATCCGGGGAATTCAATCCGACGCTTCGGCCGGTTCACAGGAGTAATATAAAACCCGTGCCCGCGCAACCGGCGCTAGTCGGCGGCCAGTCCCACCTCGGGTGCAATGGCCGTCACGGAGTCGATGGCGATTTGCAGGAATTCGCCGAGTTCCACGCCGATCTTTTCGCATTCCCGGATGCAGTCCCGGTTGACGCTTGCCGCGAACGCCTTGTCCTTCATCTTTTTCTTGAGGCTTTTTGGCTTCATGCCGTCGATTCGGGTGGGGCGAACCAGGGCTCCGGCGTGCACCATGCCGGTGACGGTCTCGCCACAGCGCAGGGCGTAGTCGAATTCGGCCTCCGGTCCCTCGGCTCCGTTCATCTCGGCGGCGTGGCGGCGGATGGCGGCCAGCGCCTCGTCGGGCAGCTTCTCCGCCAGCATTTCGACGGTGTCCAGGCCGTGACGGTTCGGAACTTCCTTGGTCGTGGCGTAGTCGAGGTCGTGGAGCAGCCCGGTGAGTCCCCACAACTCCTCGTCCCTGCCAAGTTTGCGGGCCAGACCGCGCATGACGGCCTCGGATTCCAAGGCGTGGTGGATCAGATTGGCTTCGGTGTTGTGTTCCTTGAGCAGGGCGACGGCTTCGTCTCGGGTTATCATGTCCACTCCTAAATAATTTGATTTCGGGAAGGATGCCCCAATGTTCCCGTTTGGTCCAGGTACAGATGGGCCGGGAAGGGGACGGTACAGTTACAGACTGTCGTGGAGCCAGCAGGCCGTGCGCACTCCGTCGGGTTGATCCATGAGTTCCGGGCGTTCCTTCCTGCATTTGTCGAAGGCTTCCGGGCAGCGGGGGTGGAAGGGGCAGCCCTTGGGCGGGTCCATGGGGCTTGGCAGGTCGCCCGTGAGGGCGATGCGTTCGGGCCGCACGGACGGATCGGGTCGCAGCACGGCGGACAGCAGGGCCTTGGTGTACGGGTGCCTGGGGGCGTTGAACAGAATTTCGCTCGGACCGATTTCCATTATCCGCCCGAGGTACATGACCGCCACTCTGTCGCAGATGTGGCTGACCACGGACAGGTCGTGCGAGATGAATACGTAGGTCAGGTTCAACCGTTTTTGCAGGTCCTTGAGCAGGCCGAGGACCTGGGCCTGCACGGACACGTCCAGAGCGGACACCGGCTCGTCGCAGACCACCAGGGTCGGGGCCAGGGCCAGGGCGCGGGCAACGGCCACACGCTGGCGTTGGCCTCCGGAAAATTCGTGGGGATAGCGCTGGCCGTGTTCGGGCCGCAGGCCGACCAATTTCAGGAGTTCGGCGACTTTTTCGCGCCGTTCGTCCCTGGTGCCGATATCGTGGATGTCGAGCCCCTCACGGATGATGGAGCCTATTTTCTGGCGCGGATTGAGTGAGGAGTATGGGTCCTGGAAAATCATCTGCATCTTCGAGCGCAGCTTCTTCTCGTCC
This sequence comes from Pseudodesulfovibrio thermohalotolerans, assembly GCF_021353295.2. Classification (NCBI taxonomy): domain Bacteria; kingdom Pseudomonadati; phylum Thermodesulfobacteriota; class Desulfovibrionia; order Desulfovibrionales; family Desulfovibrionaceae; genus Pseudodesulfovibrio; species Pseudodesulfovibrio thermohalotolerans. The sequence continues at coordinate 1,765,643 of NZ_CP120635.1, forward strand.
CAGGCGTTGATGGAACGGTTTCCGAAGACGACTTCGCCGGAGGTGATCGGTTCAAGCCCCATGATGCATTTGGCGAGGGTGGACTTGCCGCATCCCGATTCCCCCACCAGCCCGAGGGTTTCGCCCCGGTCCACGCTAAGGTTCACGCCGTCCACGGCTCGCACCGTGCCGGTAGTGAGTCCGAGCATTCCGCCGGAGACCTTGTAGTGCTTGGTCACGTTTATCAGTTCGAGCAGAGCCATGGCCTAGTCCTCGTAAAGCCAGCAGCGGACCTTGCGGCCGGGCTCGGGTTCGAACAGCGGGGGGAGCAGGAGCGAGCATTTCTTGTACGCCTCGGGACATCGGGGGTGGAAACGGCATCCTTGGGGCAGGTCGAAAATGCCCGGTACAATGCCCGGGATGGGATTGAGCTCGCGGGTTTCGCCCAGCGACGGCATGGAGGCGAGCAGGCCCTTGGTGTAGGGGTGCAGCGGTTCGGCGTAGAGCTCGTCCACACCGGAAAGCTCGACGATTTTACCCGAGTACATGACGGCCACGCGCCGGGCCATGCGGGCCACCACGCCGAGGTCGTGGGTGATGAGCATGAGCGAGCCGTTCATCCGCGCTCTGAGATCATTCATCAAATCCAGAATCTGCGCCTGGATGGTCACGTCCAGTGCTGTGGTTGGTTCGTCGGCGATGAGAATGTCGGGGTTGCAGGCCAGGGCCATGGCGATCATGACCCGCTGGCGCATTCCGCCGGACAGTTCGTGCGGATAGGACCGGGCGACTTTGGCCGGGTTCGGGATACCCACCAGCTTGAGCGCGTCCACGGCTTTTTCCAGGGCGTCTCGTTTGTCGAATCCCTGATGCAGCCGCAACGGCTCGGCGATCTGGTCGTCGATGCGGAAGACCGGGTTGAGGGCGGTCATGGGCTCCTGAAAGATCATGGAGATGGCGTTTCCCCGGATGTGCCTGAGTTCGCTCTCGGGCATGTCGAGGAGGTCCTTGCCCCGGTACAGGATGCTCCCGTCCGTGACGCGGCCCGGCGGATCGGGTATGAGTCCGAGGATGGAAAGAGCGAGCACGGTCTTGCCGCAGCCTGACTCGCCGACGACGGCCAGGGTTTCTCCTTGCATAAAGGAAAGGCTGACGTTATCCACCGCCTTGGCAATGCCCTGGGGCGAGGAAAAGCAGGTGGTCAGCTCGCGTATGTCCAGTAATGGTTTTGTCATAAGAAATTCCGCTGGTTCGCAGTCAGGCCACCTATACGGCATATTGCGGCGGACGTAAACGATACCCGGGAGGGGAAATGGCACATGTGGTGATCGTGGGCGGCGGCCTGGCCGGGTGCGACTGTGCCTGGCAACTGGCTGGCGCCGGGGTTTCGGTGACCCTTTTCGAGATGAAGCCCGAAAAACGTTCCGAGGCTCACACCGAGGACGGACTGGCCGAGCTGGTCTGCTCCAACTCCTTTCGCGCCACAGGCCCTGCGGCGGCCATAGGCCTGCTCAAGGATGAAATGGAGGCCCTGGGCAGTCTGGTCATGGAGGCGGCCTTTGCCACACGGGTCCCGGCGGGCGGAGCGCTGGCCGTGGACCGGTCCCTGTTCTCCGAATACATTACCGAAAAGATCGAGGACCATGAGCTTATCACCGTGGTTCGCCGGGAAATAGCCTCTTTGGACGACGATGCGCTCAAGGGATGCGACGCGGTGGTCATCGCCGCCGGTCCCCTGGCCAGTCCCGACCTGACCGAAAGCCTCATGTCCGCCGTGGGCGACGCGCGGCTCTATTTCTATGACGCCATCGCGCCCATCATTTCGCGCGACTCCGTGGATTTTGACAAGGCGTTCTGGGGATCGCGCTGGAAGCCCGAGGATGACGACTATCTCAACTGCCCCATGAGCGAGGACGAATACAAGGCGTTCGTAGCTGCGTTGCTGGAGGGCGAGAAGGTAAAACCCCGCGAGTTCGAGAAGGAAGTCCATTTCGAGGCGTGCCTGCCTGTCGAGGCCATGGCCGAGCGCGGCGAGATGACGCTCGCCTTCGGCCCGCTCAAGCCTGTTGGGTTCGTGGACCCCAGGACCGGTGAGCGGCCCTTCGCCATTGTTCAGCTTCGCACCGAGAACGCGGACAAGACCGCCTTCAATCTGGTCGGGTTTCAGACCAAGCTCAAGTACCCGGAGCAAAAGCGCATCTTCCGCATGATTCCCGGCCTGGAAAACGCCGAGTTCCTGCGGCTCGGGTCCATTCACCGCAACACCTACGTCAATGCGCCCGAGGTCATGGACGAAACCCTGCAACTTCGGAATCGGCCCGGCGTCTATCTGGCGGGGCAGATTACCGGGGTGGAGGGATATCTGGAGTCGGCGGCCTGCGGGTTGTGGCTCGGCCTGTCCCTGGGAAGACGGTTCAACGGGGGCGAGGTCGTCGATCCGCCCGTGGAAACCGCGCTCGGTGCGCTCATGAATCATCTGCGGACCCGGCCCGACAAGCGGTTCCAGCCGTCCAACGTCAATTTCGGCCTCATGCCCGGACTTGAAGGCCGGATAAAGAAGAAGTTCCGCAAGGAAGCTTATGGCAAGCGCGCCCAGGAGGCCTTCGCCGTCTGGATTGAGTCGGCCGGTCTGAAGGGCTGATTCCAGCCGCGCAGGTTTGCGGCTGGTATCTTTCGTTGATCGCCGTTTGGGCGAAATGCGGAGTGTGTCGGCGCGGCAGCAGGGGATGGCTGTGGTTTATGCGTGTTTTCGTGTGCGGGAATTTGTTCCTGTCCCGCCGCCGGTTATGGAGTCGATAATGAATCGCTATGCGTTCGCCCTTGCCAACCCGGGGGCGAAGGCGCATTTTATTGGGCAACGGGCGTGTTTTCGCCCAGACCAAGGAGACATACCATGACCGACAGACAATACGGGCCTCAGACCGTGGCCCTTCACGCGGGGCATACCCCGGACGAGACCGGCTCGCGGGCCGTGCCCATATACCAGACCACCGCGTATCTGTTCCGCGACACCAAGCACGCCGCTGACGTGTTCTCTCTCAAGGAACCCGGCTACATCTACACCCGGCTGAACAACCCCACCACAGACGTGCTGGAGAAACGGCTGGCCGCCCTGCACGGCGGGGCCGGAGCCATTGCCACGGCCAGCGGCATGGCCGCTATCTTTTACGCGGTCACGACCATCGCCTCAGCGGGCCAGAACATCGTCACCGGCTCCAATCTGTACGGCGGGACCCAGACCCTGTTCGAGCATACCCTCAAGCGGTTCGGCATTGAGGCGCGTTTCGTGGATTCCTCCGATCCGGCGAATTTCGAAGCGGCCATCGATGAGAATACTCGTCTGGTCTACAGCGAGGCCATCGGCAACCCGCGCTGCAACGTGGACGACCTGTCCGGCATCGCCAAGGTGGCCCATGCCCACGGGGTGCCGTTCATCCTCGACGCCACAGTGGCTCCGCCGCCCATTTTCAATCCTTTCGACTTTGGCTGCGATATCGTGGTCTACTCCCTGACCAAGATCGTGGGCGGCCACGGCGTCGCCATGGGCGGGGCCATCGTGGAGAAGGGCGATTTCGATTGGGCCGCCGGGGATCGGTATCCCGAGCTGTGCGCACCGGACCCGACCTACCATGGCATGAACCTGTGGGAGGTTCTGGGCGGACCGTCCGGCGAACCGTGTCCCGTGTTCACCACCAAGGTGCGCATCGGGCTTTTGCGCGATACGGGCGCGGCCCTGTCCCCGCATAACAGCTTTCTGATTCTGCAGGGCATGGAAACCCTGCCCCTGCGCGCGCGGCAGCATTGCGAGAACGCACGCAAGGTCGCGGAATTCCTGGAAGGGCATTATGCCGTGGAGTGGGTCAATTACGCGGGCCTGCCGAGCCATCCCGACTATGACCGGGCCAAGAACACCTTCCCCCTGGGGCCGGGCGCGGTTTTCGGTTTCGGGGTCAAGGGCGGCTTGGAGGCGGGACGGAAATTTATCGAGTCCGTCGAGCTTTGCTCGCATCTGGCCAATATCCTCGACGCCAAAACCCTGGTTATTCATCCGGCGTCCACCACTCATGGTCAGTCTACTCCCGAGGAGCAACAGGCGGCGGGCGTTCCCGAGGACCTCGTGCGCATCTCCGTAGGCATCGAGGATGCGGACGACATCATCGACGATCTCGATCGCGCGCTGTCCATGTCCCAGCGGTAACGCAATACTTCGAATCCATTTTAGAAAGCCCTGCTCGCAGGGCTTTTTTTTGCAGTCTTCGCCTTGCTCTCGATATTGATTTGGCGTATTCCAATGCGGCCGCTCAAATCCCTGAAAAAGAGCGGGACGGCCCACGGATGTGGCCGTCATTCCTTGAAGAAAAGTAGTGAGGTTTGCATGTGCCGTAAGTTGCCCGTCTTGATCCTGTTGATTCTGTCCTGTTTGCTGCTCTCATCCTGCAACGTGAAGCAGGGCGGCTCCGCCTCGGTTTCCAATGACTCTCCTGCGGCGATGACGGCCGCATTGCTCGACCAAGGGCAGATCGACAAGGCCGCCGGGGTGGTCGTGGCCAATGAAGCCTATTTCTCCGGTGCCATGGGTGGTGCCGAAGTGACGTCCACCATGGACCGTTTGGCCAAGGGGCTGGAGTTCAAGTATTCTCCCTTGATTGCCGAGCTCGCTGATGAAGCCGAGGCCGTGCGGTGGCCGGTGGATCGGAATCGCTGGGCCGAGGTCCGGGAGGCCATGGACGCGCTTGTCGAGAAAGAGAACCGCCTGAAACAGGTGGAAATTTTCAAATATCCCCAATTCAGGCCGACTGGATACGACCAGGCCCTCAAAGCCGTGGCTGCCCGGGATGAGGCCATTCGCGCGGACGCCGCAGGCAATTTCGCGACCTTTCCCCTGGGCGGCGGACAAAACTTCTTTGACGCATACCCCGTGAAGCTCGACGAGACGGAGTTCCTTTCGGCGAATCAGGCCGTGTGGAGCAAGGCCGTCGGCTCCATGTCCCGGGAGCAGTCTACGGCGTTCCTCGCCGATTACGGTAAGTTCCTGCCGGAATCATCTCGGGAGCGGTTGGCGCAGGAGTATTTCAAGTCTCTGTGTCCCAATCCTGCCAAGGCCGACCTCAAGGACATCCTTGCCGCCTACGAGCAGTGCCGGGACGCGGGGCTGGAGTTGAGGACTATCCCCGGCATCAAGATCGCCTTTCTCCAGGTGACCAGCCCCGATCTGATTCGGGACAAGGCCATCGATTTCGGCCTGGACATCAAGTTGGATATGCCGTTCGAGGCATCCAGGGCGTCCATGCGCAAGGCGTTTCAGAGCGAGGCCGTGCAGGAGGCGGATATCCTTGTCCTGGTGGGCATCGCAACGGCCAAGGCCCGACGGGTGGTGGCCAGGGAGGAGACCGTTCAGTCGACCTATGTGGCTTCCTTTGTACGCGAGGACAATCCCGAATACGAGATTGCCAAGGCGGAGATGGAGGCGGCGACCAGGGAGCATGAGACGGCCGCGAACAAGGATACCACCCATTGGCTCGTGGATCCGATCATCCACTACATAGAAGAGGGAGAAAAAGACGATCTCATGGCCGAGACCGACAAGCGTCTCTCTCAGGCCAGGGAGAAGCTCAGGAGCACGCCCAAGTTTATTCAGGTGGCCGATTATCAGCCGTATCCCGTGACCAAGGCGTACATGGACATCTACAAGCTCGGTACGGTCAACTATTACGTGGTGGACAAGCGGCGGAAACGGATTTTCCGGGACACCTTCGACATCAGCGAGAAGTCCTTCTTCACCGTGTGTTACGCCTTGCAGGACAGCGATCCGGCGCGGACGAAGTTCCTGCAGGAATCCGTGTTGGAGGATGATGTGGTCCGTTACGAACTCGAACCGGCGGTCGTCAACCTGTCGGATTTGCTGGATCAGTATGCAACGCGTTCCTCTGAAGTGAAGAAATATAAGAACATGGGCGATGTGCAGCGCATATTTACCGCCGACCGCAGCACCGCGCAGCTCAAGCGCAAGAGTGAGACGTACGGGTTCGACAAATACTCGGACAAGCGGTTCGACAGCGTGGTGCTGGTGCGCAACACCGGGTCCGGCATCGGCACCGGCTTCTACGTCACCGACGACATGGTCATCACCAACTACCACGTCGTGGAAGAGGCGAACTACGTCCAGCTCAAGCTGTTTGACGAGCGCGAGACCATGGGGCGCGTCATAGCCCGCGACGCGCGTCTCGACCTGGCCCTGATCCAGGCGGATATCCGGGGCAAGGCGGTCTGCTTCTACGACAAGCGGGAATTGCCTCTGGGCGAGACCCTGGAGATCATCGGGCATCCGCAGGGATTGGAGTTCTCCATCACCCGGGGCGTCATCAGCTCCATACGGGAGACTCCGCCCATCAATTACATGTCGTCCAACAGCAAGGTTCTGTACATCCAGACCGATGCCGCCACCAACGGCGGCAATTCCGGCGGGCCGGTTTTCTACGGCAAGTATGTGGTCGGCGTGCATGACTGGGGCGTCAAGAAAGCGGGGTCCGGCGTGGCCACGGAAGGACTCAATTTCTCGATCCATTACAAGGAAGTGTTCGATTTCCTCGATCACAACGGAATCAGCGTATGCAAGGGGAGCAAGTAATGAAGAATATGATGAAAAGCGTGATGGTGCTGATCGGGGCGTTGTTCCTGCTGGCCTCCTGCGTGGAGCGGCAACAGAACTCGTATCGGTTGGTAAAGGACGAGGCCTCGGGCTATTCCTACGGAGCCACCAAGAGCGGCGAGTTCGTCACCGATCCCGCCATGTTTCGGAACAGCAGGCTCAAACTCCGGATTCGCAATACCACGGGCGATTCCAGCCTGGATCTCTATAATTTCCGCGACCAGCTTGAGGCGGCATACGAAAGCCTCGGCTATGAGGTTACCCACGGGGACGATTTCGGCATCCTGCTCGACATCAACATCCGTTATTTTGGTCAGGCCACCGAGATGCTGCCCGCAGAGTACACATTCCTCGGCGCGGCGGCGGGCGGCGTGGCCGGGGCCGCACCCGGCATTCAGGGAGGGCGTATGGCTGACACCGTGACCGGGGCCGCCGCAGGCTCCGTGGTCGGGGCCGCTCTTTCAGAGATCATTCGCAATTACGCCACGGAGGAGACGTTCGCCATCGTTTCTTCCGTGACCATGGGGACGGTCATGCCCGAACATATCGAGGACGAGAGAACCATCTCCTTCGTCACCGGCAAGAAGATCAGGGAGAAAAAGACCAACTTCAAGGGGTTCCGTTCCCGGGAAACTCTTGAGCTGGCGGTTTACGCGGGCGGCTTTCGGGCGAACAAGTCGGACATCATCAACGAAGTCCGCTCCCGCTACCTGCGCATCCTCAAGGACATCATCTAGGGATCGACCGGCGGTTCAGCCGAAAAAACAAAGCCCCCGGCTCCAGCGAGCCGGGGGCTTTTGTTTGTTTCTCCGTCGACCCCGTGGCCGGGCCGGGGAGAGCACCGCTACATGGCGGCGGCTTTCCTCATGAGGCGCAGCAACTGGTTGGTGAAACCGGCCTCGTTGTCGTACCAGGCGATGACCTTGACCTGGGTGCCGCCCATAACGCGGGTCAGGGAGCTGTCGACCACGCCGCCGAAGGTGGAGCCTGTGAAATCCACGGAGACGAGCGGTTCGTCGGTGTAGCCCATGGAATCGTTGGCCGCAGCCCGGAGGGCCGCGTTGACTTCCTCGACGGTGGTTTGCGTCTTCAGTTCGCAGACCAGGTCAACCAGGGAAACGTTGGGGGTGGGCACGCGGATGGACATGCCGTCCAGCAGGCCGTTGAGCTCGGGGATGACCAGGCCGACGGCCTTGGCCGCGCCGGTGGTGGTGGGGACCATATTCATGGCGCAGGCGCGGGCGCGGCGCATGTCCTTGTGAGAGCCGTCCAGGATGCGCTGGCTCATGGTGTAGGAGTGCACGGTGGTCATGATGCCGTGCTTGATGCCGAAAGTCTCGTGGATGACCTTGGCCACCGGAGCCAGGCAGTTGGTGGTGCAGGAGGCATTGGAAATGATTTTGTGCTCGGGCTTGAGCTCCTCGTCATTCACGCCGATGACCACGGTTACGTCGGCATTCTTGCCGGGCGCGGAGATGATGACCTTCTTGGCGCCACAGGCCAGATGCTTTTCGCAGCTCTCGCGGTCGGTGAACTTGCCGGTGGATTCGATCACCAGGTCGCAGCCGAGTTCGCCCCAGGTCCATTCGCCGGGTGCGTTGCGGGTCACCTTCACCGGCTTTCCGGCCATGATGAAGCCATCCTCGGTGGGCTGCACATCCAGGAAACGACCGTGCACGGAGTCGTATTTGAGCAGGTGGGCGAGATCCTCATTCGAGGCGCGTGCGTTGACGGCCACCAATTCCAGATCGTTTTCCTCCGCCAGCAGCCGAGCCAGATACCGGCCGATGCGTCCAAATCCGTTCAAGCCTATTTTCGTCGCCATGCCGAGTCCTCCTGTGGGTATGCGATTATGTCTGAATTACGTTTTATCGGACAACAATCATACTGTGCCGATGTTTTTCCGTCAACGGGGGTTACGAAACGGTGCGCCTGAGCATGTCCATGGTTTCCCGGTCCGTGAAATCGAAATGCAGCGGGGTCAGGGTTATGTGTCCCGAAGTCAGCAGGGCGCGGTCCCGGTCCGGGCTGATCCGCTCGGGCGGGATGGCTCCGGTGAGCCAGTAGTACGGCCTGCCGCGCGGGTCCTGTCTGGTGTCGTAGACGTCGTCGTAGGACGCCCTGGTGTGCGGGCAGAGAATCATTTCCCGGGCCTCTTCAATGGGCCGGTTGGGAAAATTGAGGTTGAGCACACATTTGCGCGGCAGCTCATCCCATGGGATTCGGGGCAGCAGGTCGGCGCAGTATCGCGCCTGGCCGCTCAAATCCTCGGGATTGAAGTTGTCCATGGAAACGGCCATGGACGGAATTTCCATGAGCGCGCCTTCGGTTGCGGCCGACACCGTGCCGGAGTAAAGGATGTCCACGCCCACGTTGGCTCCGGCGTTGATGCCGGACAGGACCAGGTCGGGCTTTTCGTCCAGCAGGGTGGACAGGCCGAGCTTGACGCAGTCCACGGGCGTGCCGTAGACGCCTTGTCCCACGAAGCCGTTTTCCCGGAATTGTTTGACCCGGATGGGCATGGCCAGAGTCACGGCGTGTCCCACTGCGGATTGCTCCGTGACCGGCGCGACCACATGGACGTCGTGGCCCGCCTCCTTGAGGGCGAAATACAGGGCGCGCAGCCCGATGGCCTGGATGCCGTCGTCATTGGCGAGCAGTATGTTCATCGTTTTTCCGCCTGCAAGCTAGGATTTGACAATACGTGTGAAATCAGGTTCATAACCCAGAGCGGCCGCGCGACATTCACGCAGGGCCGTTTCTCGCCGATACACATACAATACGCGTACGGGCGGGGTACCTCAACATCTATCCAATGGCAAGATCAGTGGGCAAAAAGTCGCAATATATCCAGTCACTGTCACCGGGGCAATCCGTTGACGATATTTTTCTTCTGGCCGTGGCCAATCAGGCTCAGTCCAAGAACGGGCCTTACTGGAATCTTTCCTTCCAGGACGCCACCGGGGCCGTCGACGGCAAGATTTGGAGTCCGAAAAGTCTTGAATATCCGGCTCTTGAACCGGGAACCTTCGTTCGCGTAAGGGGCTTCGTGGAAAGCTACCGCGACAAGAATCAGCTCAAGGTGGATCAAATGGAATTGCTGGATGGGAACGCGTTGGGCGTGGACCTTTCGGATTTCCTGCCCGCATCCAAGGTTCCGCCCGAGGAGATGATGGAGGCCATTGAGGACCTGATTACCGAGCACATGAAGCACAAGCCGTGGAAAACCTTTTGCCGCAAGGTGTTGAGCAGCGAGAGCATCCGGTCCAGGTTTTTGACCGCTCCGGGCGCCAAGACCGTGCATCACGCATATGTGGGCGGCCTGCTTGAGCACACGCTGGGCGTGGCCCGGGCGTGCATGGCGTTGTGCGATGTTTACCCGCACCTCGACCGCCAGACGTTGCTGGCCGGGGCCATCTTTCACGATTTGGGCAAAGCCTGGGAATTGTCCGGCGGCCTGACCAACGACTACACCGACGAAGGGCGGCTCTTCGGTCACATCCAGATCGGTGTGGAAAAATTGGAGCCGTTTCTGGCCCGCGCGCCCCGTCTTGAAGAAGGGCTCAAGCTGCATCTCAAGCACCTGATTACGAGCCATCACGGGGAGCACGAGTTCGGCTCTCCGGTGCGCCCCAAGACCCCGGAAGCGTTCATCCTGCATTTTGCGGACAACATGGACGCCAAGCTGAACATCATCGATCAGGCCTATACCGAAATGGACAAGACCGGAGCGGACTGGTCTCCCTACATGCGGTTTCTTGAGCGCAACGTGTTCCGGCCCGAGCAAACCCCCGACAGCGCCAAAAAACAGAACGGGAAAGCGGAGAATCAATGTTTATTACCTTTGAAGGCATAGAGGGGACCGGGAAATCCACGCAGATCGCCAGGGTTCGGGAATATTTCGAGCGGCAGGGCAGGGAGGTCCTCTTGACCCTGGAGCCCGGCGGCAGCCGCGTTGGTACTGCATTGCGCAAGATGCTCCTGCATGTGGACAACAAGGACATCACGCCCATCACCGAGCTTTTCCTCTATCTGGCGGACCGCGCGCAACATGTGGCCCAGGTCATACGGCCCGAGCTTGAAGCGGGTAAAGTGGTCCTCTGCGATCGATTCGCGGATTCGACCATAGTCTATCAGGGGTACGGGCGAGGCCTCGACACCACCATGCTCAAAGAGCTTAACGAGGTGGCCGTTGACGGTCTGTGGCCCGACTTGACCCTCGTTCTGGATATAGACCCCGAGGTGGGGTTGAAGCGGGCCACCCTTCGCAATCTTGAGGAAGGCAAAGCCAAGGCGGAAGGGCGGTTCGAAGCCGAACATCTCTCTTTCCACAACCGTATCCGGCAAGGGTACCTGACCTGGGCAGCCTTCAACCGGGAGCGCATACGCGTGATTGACGCCTCCGGTACGCCCGACGAGGTTTTCGCGCAGATCAAGGCCGCCATTGAAATGGGCGGTCCCGGAGAGGACTGATTCGCATCCGGTCCTTTTTTGCACAACGGTGCCTGGATTCTTCCGGGTTTTGTGCTATGCTTCACTCGGATTGGTGGTAGTTCCTATTCTTAATTTTAAACATCCCGGAGAGCATGTCGGCTGAATTACATCCCAAGCGATCAGGAGTCTTGTCCCTTTCCGTCCTGGCGGATACGTCCAAGACCCTTTTGCTCCTGATCGGCGTTGTCTGGTTGCTTGTTTTGGGCTCCCAGCGGCTGGGTTACAACTGGCAGTGGTACCGCATTCCGCAGTACCTCTGGCACGTCTCCGATCAGGGTTTCACCTGGGGGCCGCTTATGGAAGGGCTCTGGGTGACCTTCAAGATAACGGGCATCAGCCTGGCGCTCATGCTCGTCATCGGCCTGGCCACGGCATTGATGCGCATGTCTTCGTCCTGGGCGGCGCGAGGCGTGGCTCGCGGATATATGGAGATGATCCGCAATACCCCATTGCTCATTCAGATTTTCTTTATTTATTTCGTCATCGCACCCATTCTGGACATCTCCGCATTCAATTCCGCGGTCATCGCCCTGAGTCTGTTCGAGGGGGCCTATGCCTCGGAGATATTCCGGGCTGGCATCACTTCCATCGACAAGGGGCAGTGGGAGGCCGCCAAGAGCCTCGGCATGGGGCCGTATGCCATGTACCGCCACATTATTCTGCCCCAGGCCGTGCGGCGCGTGCTGCCGCCCCTGACCAGTCAGGCAGTCTCTCTGGTCAAGGATTCGGCCCTGGTCAGCACCATCGCCATCCTGGATTTGACCCAGCGGGGGCGCATGATCGACGCGGAAACGTTTTTGACTTTCGAGATATGGTTCACCGTCGCGGCCATCTACCTTGTGGTCACCCTGGCTCTGTCCGGGGTGGTCTGGTTGTTGGAGAGACGGTTCAACGGCCTCAGGCCATAACCTCCAGGGAGTTCGGCATGACCATTTGGAGAGCCATGAAGACTGGCGGCGTCATAATGATCGCCATCCTCGGCGTGTCTCATGTCACCTTTGCCCAGGAATCCTGCAAGTAACCTTTTGACGCGGCATTGACGCCGACCAAGGAGAAGCTCATGAAAACCTTCCGCCTCCAAGCCATTGCATTACTTTTCATTCTGCTTGCATCCGCCTTGGGATGCAGCCAGCAACCTTCGCAACAAAAGGCGGGGAAAGACAATCCGGCCGCAACCGGAACGGCTTCCGGGTCGGGCAGCCAGCTCGACGCCATTCTTGAGCGCGGCGTGATCCGGGTTGGGTTCGACACTTTCAAGCCCTGGGCCATGAAGGACAAGAACGGCGAATACATTGGTTTCGAAATCGAGGTGGCCCGTCGGCTGGCCGAGGACATGGGCGTCGAGGTCGAGTTCGTGCCCACCAAATGGTCCGGCATCATCCCGGCCTTGTTGACCGGCAAGTTCGACATCATCATCGGGGGCATGTCCATCACGCCCCAGCGCAACCTCAAGGTGAATTTCTCCCAGCCCTACGAGTATTCCGGCATGTCCATCGTGGCCAGCAGGAAGCTCGCCGGAGACCGCTCGTCCATTGAGCAATTCAACAATTCGGACACGACCATCGCCGTGCGGCTCGGCACCACTGCGGCCGAAGCGGCCAAGAACTTCCTGCCCAAGGCCAACCTCCTTTTCTTCGACGAGGAATCGCAGACCATCCAGGAACTGCTCAACGAGCGCGTGCAGGCCGTGGTCGCTTCCAATCCGCTTCCCTTGAATCTGTCCGAGGAGTATGCGGATCAATTCTACCTGCCTCTCTCAGAGGACTTCAGCCGTGAACCCATCGCCTTTGCCGTCCGGAAGGGCGATCTCGACTTCCTGAACTGGCTCGACAACTGGGTCCGCGTGACCATGAGCAAGGGGTGGTTGCAAAACCGGTACGAGTACTGGTTCTTCTCCCACGAGTGGGAAAGCCAGATTCAGTAGCCGGGAAGTTTCATTGTTTTTAACAACCAGCAAACGTCCGAAGACAACCCTGCTCGACGTCGTCATCCTGGCGGCGTTGGCAGGGGGCTTCGGCTATATTCTTTTCAAGGCCGCCACCGGGCTGAATTATCACTGGAAATGGGACCTCATTCCGCAATTTCTGGTGCGCATTGATCCGAAGACGGGATTCCCGGTTCCCGGCCTTCTGGTTCAGGGGTTGTTCACGACCATCCGTCTGTCCGTGTGGGCCGGTATCCTGTCCATGGGGCTAGGGATTGTCATGGGATTGTTCAGGGTCAGTCCGAGCCTGTTCAAGCGGCAGGTGGGAATGGTCTACGTGGGCCTTATCCGCAACACGCCGCCTCTGGTGCTCATCTTCGTCTTCTATTTCTTCATCGGCGATCAGATCATGTCCCTGCTCGGGGTGGACCATTTCGTCTACGCTTTGTCCGATGGAGCCAAGGAGGTCCTGAGCTGGTTCTTCGGCCCCATGAACCGTTTCCCCCGGTTCCTGTCCGCGCTCATCACTTTGGCATTGTTCGAGGCGGCCTATATCGCCGAGATCGTTCGGGCGGGCATCGAGTCCGTGGAGCCGGGGCAGTGGGAAGCGTCCGCATCCCTCGGCATGACCCGCATCCAGTCCCTGCGTCTCGTCATCCTTCCGCAGGCCCTGCAACGGATGTTGCCAGCCTTGGCAGGACAGTTTATATCAATAATCAAGGACTCGGCCATCGTCTCGGTCATATCCATTGAGGAGCTGACCTTTCAGGCTCAGCAGCTCATGACCACAACGTACCGGAGTTTCGAAATCTGGACCTTGGTCCTGGTTATGTATTTCGTGCTCACGTTTCTTTGCTCTCTGGCTGTTCGTAAACTGGAACTGGCCGTGAACAGGTGATGCAGCATGTTTAAGTCGCTGAAGAAGATTTTGAAGAAGAAAAACGACGGAATGCCCGAACCCGATGCACCCGCCAAATCGTTCGACATGGAGGCGTTTCACATGAACGACATCAAGGTCTATGCCCTATCAACCTGCATCCATTGCAGAAATGCCAAGAAATATCTCGACGAGTGCGGCGTGAAGTACGAGTGCGTACACGTGGACGAGTTGACCGGCGACGAGCGCAAGCAGATCGTTCAGGAGGTCAAGGAGCACAACCCGGCGGTTTCCTTCCCGACCATCGTTATTCGCGACAAGGTTGTCGTCGGTTTCCACAAGGACAAGATCGACGACGCGCTCAAGGAGGACTGATTCATGGACGTCAATCAGCTCTACGAGATGTTGAAAAAGGTGCAGGAACCCAAGGGGTATCATTTCAACGCGGACAAGGACATGACAATGCCCCTGCTGGAGAGCCTGCTCACCAACAAGGAACGGTTCGGTTACATGGCCTGCCCATGCCGGTTGGCCAACGGCGACTACGAGGCCGACAAGGACATCATCTGTCCCTGCGTTTACCGCGAGGAGGACGTCAAGGAGTACGGCGCCTGTTACTGCGCTTTGTACGTGAGCAAGGAGTTCAACGAGGGGTCCGTGGAAAAACAGGTGGTCCCGGAGCGCAGGCCCCCGGAGAAAATCCTTTTTTGATTTTTATCCCCGCACGCAATAAAAAGGCCCGCTTTCGAGCGGGCCTTTTTATTGTCGTTGGCGAACGCGCGCCGGGGTTCCTGCGGAGTCGTTCTACTTGGCTATTTCGGCCATTTCGTCCTTGAAGAGCTTGTAGTTGATGGCGTCGACAACGGCCTGCCAGGAGGCTTCGATTATGTTGTGGGAGACACCCATGGTGGTCCAGCGGTCGGTCTCGTCGCCGGTTTCGACCAGGACGCGGACAAAGGACGCCGTGCCGCCGGTGTCGCGTACCGCTCCGGACAGGACGCGGACCTTGAAGTCGAGCAGGCGGATGTTCCTGAGCTGCGGGTAGAATCGCTCAAGCCCCTTGCGCAGGGCCTGGTCAAGGGCGTTGACCGGGCCCATGCCGGTGGCCGCGGTGTGCTCCTGCTGGCCCTTGACGTCCACGATGACCGTGGCTTCGGACATGGGCTCGGCGTCTTCCTCGCGCTTGGCGTCCACCACGAAGAAGTGGCGGAAGTGGAAGTAGTTGAGCGGCTTGCCCAGCGCCTCGCGGAGCACGAGTTCGAAGGAGGCGTCGGCCACGGAGTATTCGTAGCCCATGCTTTCCCTGGCCTTGAGTTCCTTGAGGAGCCGGTCCAGGGTGGGGTCACCCTTGGCCAGTTCGTAGCCCAGTTCGCGGGCCTTGAACAGGATGTTGGATTTGCCCGCCTGATCGGAGAGGAGAACCCGCCGTTCGTTGCCCACGGTTTCGGGCTGGATGTGCTCGTAGGTGCGCGAATCCTTGAGGATGGCGCTGACGTGAATGCCGCCCTTGTGGGCGAATGCGGACGAGCCCACGAAGGGCTGGCGCATGAACGGGCGCAGGTTGCCGATCTCGCTCACGAAGTGGGAAACGGACAGGAGCCGGGCAAGGTTGTCCCGGCCGATGACGTCGAAGCCCATCTTGAGTTCCAGATTGGGGATTACCGAGCAGAGGTTGGCGTTGCCGCACCGTTCGCCGTAGCCGTTGATGGTGCCTTGGACCTGCGTAGCCCCGAGACGGACCGCTTCCAGGGAGTTGGCCACAGCCAGTTCGGAATCGTTGTGGGCGTGTATGCCGAGGCTGGCCTCGGGGAGGCGTTTGCGAACGGCAGCGACGGCTTCCCCGACCTCGCTGGTCAGGGAGCCGCCGTTAGTGTCGCACAGGATTATCCGGTCGGCCCCGGCTTTGAAAGCGGCGGTCAGGGCCTGCATGGCGTATTCGGGATTGCGCTTGAATCCGTCGAAGAAGTGCTCCGCGTCGAAAAACACTTCGTCCACCCGCGCCTTGAGAAAGGCCACGGAGTTGGCAATGAGTTCAAGATTGCGCTCAAGAGGGATGCCCAGTGCGGTGGTGGCGTGGAGATCCCAGGTCTTGCCGAAGATGGTGACCACCGGAGTTTCGGCTTCCAGCAGCCCGATCAGGTTCAGGTCCTTCTCGGGCGTGGTCTTGGCCAGATGCGTGGACCCGAAGGCCGCGAGCTTGGCGTTCTTGAACCTGTGGGATTTTATCGCGTCGAAGAATCTCCTGTCCGTGGGATTGGAACCGGGCCAGCCGCCTTCAATGTAGTGAATGCCCAGATCGTCCAGCTTTTGCGCTATGCGGACCTTGTCCTGAGTGGTCAGATTCAGTTCTTCGGCTTGGGCTCCGTCCCTTAACGTAGTGTCATATATGGTGATGTTTTGCATCGGCTACTCTATGTGTTTGCCTTCCTCCAAGTTGAAGGCTTTATGGAGTGTGCGTACGGCCAGTTCGGTGTACTTGTCGTCGATCAGGCAGGTTACCTTGATCTCGGAGGTGCTGATCATCAGGATGTTCACGTTCTCATCGGCAAGCGCCCGGAAGGCCTTGGAGGCCACGCCGGAATGGTTACGCATGCCGACGCCGATAATCGACACCTTGGCGACGTTCAGGTTGCTGGTCAGCTCTTCGTAGCCAATTTCATATTTTAGTTTGTCCAGGGCCTTGATGGTCTGTTTCACGTCTGCGCGCGGCACGGTGAAGGTCATGTCGGTCAGGCCGTCTTTGGACGGGTTCTGGACGATCATGTCCACGAGAATCTTTTTGTCGGCCAGGGGAGAAAAAATCTGGGCGGACACGCCGGGGGTGTCCTTGACGTGTATCAGCGTAATGCGGGCCTGATCCTTGTCGTATGCGATTCCCGAGACGAGAACGGATTCCATGGTTTCATCCTCCTGAGTGACTACGGTGCCCAGCTCGTCGGAAAAAGTGGAGCGGACGTGAACGGTTACATTGTATTTTTTGGCGAATTCGACGCTTCTGATCTGGAGCACCTTGGCACCCATGCTGGCCATTTCGAGCATCTCGTCGTAGGCGATTCGGTCGATCTTGCGGGCGTCGGAGCAGAGGTTCGGGTCCGTGGTGAACACGCCCGGAACGTCGGTGTAAATTTCGCAGACATCGGCTTTGAGAGCGGCGGCCAGGGCAACGGCGGAAGTATCGGAGCCGCCCCGTCCCAGAGTGGTGATGCGATTGTTGTCGTCGCACCCCTGGAAGCCCGCCACCACGAGGATGTCGTAATCCTGGAGCATGACAAGGAGCCTTTCCTTGTCGATGGCGGTGATGCGTGCTTTGCCGAAGCAGCCGTCGGTTTTGACCGGCGCCTGGAAGCCAAGCACGGAGCGGCATTTAACGCCCTGCTGTTTGAGGAGCATGGCGAAGAGGGTGCAGGAGACCTGCTCGCCGGTGGCGACCAGGGCATCCGTTTCGGCGGGATCGGGATTTTCCGACCATTCGTTGGCAAGGTTCAGCAGGCGGTTGGTCTCACCGGACATGGCGGACAGAACCACGATGACCTTGTTGCCCTCTCGGTAGGGACGCAGAACCTTCTGCATGACCTGGCGTTGACATTCCAGGTCGCGGACAGAGGTGCCTCCGAACTTTTGTACGACGATGTTCATTTTTCGATACTGCTTTCTCTTGATACGGTTGTCATTAGGGCCGCAAGGCGTCGACGACGTCCCGCGCCGCTTTTCCCATGGCACGCAAAACGAGGCTTCGTCCAGTGTCCGACGGGGTCCACTCCAGGAAAAGAGCCTCGGCGGGCCATATTTCCGTAGGCAGGAATTGTATCCATTCCACTATGGTGATCGTCGCCGGGTCTTCGAAGGAGTCGAACAGGGCGTCATCCGGGGACATGCCCTCAAGCCGGTAGAGATCAAAGTGCGCCACGCCGGGTGTTGTCGGATACAGGTTGCAGATGTTGAAGCTCGGGCTTGACACCTCCGCCGCCTCCGCGCCGGGCAGGGATTCTACAAAACCCCTGACCAACGTGGTTTTGCCCGATCCGAGGTCGCCTTGCAAGAGCAAAGCCGGAGGGGTGTCCATTCCGGACAGCAGGGACGCTAGGCGTTGGCCAAGAGCCACGGTGGCGTCGCTGTCGGGAAGATGTAGTTTAAGGCTCACGCTTTGTTCCGCTCCCTAGTCGTTGAGAAGGGTCTTGAGGACGTCTTCCTTGCCGACCACGCCCTTCAGCTTGCCGTCTTCGACAACGGGCAGGGTGTAGAGCTTTTCGTTGGCCATCATGGTGGCCACGTCTTCAATGGACGTGTTCGGATGTACGAAGGTCGGGGTCGGGGTCATGGCGTCGCCCACCTTGAGGGCCGCGATCTTGGTCATCTCGCGCTCCAGCTCATCGTGAGAGGAGAGGGGAAAGACCCCGTCCAACAGAGTGAAGAAGGAGGGCAGGGTGACTTTTTTCTGCTGGGCCACCAGGTCGGACTGGCAGAGCACGCCCACCACCTCGTCGCCATCCAGGACCGGGGCACCGTTGATCTTCTTTTCCAGAAGGGTCTTGGCGGCGACGATGATGTCGGTGTCAGGGGAGAAGGTGATGCATTCGGTGGTCATGATGTCTTTGGCTGTCAGCATGTTTCAAGCTCCTTGATGAAGGATGCCGCCGCGTGGGGCAGCATGTTGGCGATTTCGGACGCGAGGTTGCCGCGTGCGGGAAATTCGTGTTTGAGGGCGTGCCCCGCAAGGCCATGCCAGAAGACGCCGACGCAGGCCGCGTGCAGAGGCGGAAGTCCCACGGCCAGCAGCGCGCCGATGACGCCGGACAGGACGTCGCCGGAGCCGCCTATGGAAAGGTTGGGTTCGGCAAAGGGCGAGACGCAGGTCATGGATTGGTCTGCGGCCAACGTTCCCGCCCCCTTGAGGACCAGGGTGGCGTCGCATTCGGCCAGGAAGCGGTCCGTCGCCCCGAGACGGTCGGCCTGGACTTCCGGTGTGTCCACGCCGAGAAGGCGTGCCATCTCGCCTGGGTGGGGCGTGAGCACGGTCTTTTCATGCAACGCCTTGAGGTGCTCGGGAAAAGCGGCCAGGGCGAAGAGTGCGTCGGCGTCCACCACCATGGGAACATCGCACGACGCCATTAGCTCCAGGGCGAAGGCCGTTGCGCCCGGCTCCCGGCCCAGTCCGGGGCCGATGACCATCGCGTCGAAGCGGTGCAGTTCGGTCTTGACGGCATCGGCCATGTCTTCGGTCCAGGCGGAGCCCTGGCCCAGCGGCAGGGTCATGATGTCGGGGGAACCGCCTTTGACGGCGTCGGCCAGTTCGGCGGGGCAGGCAACCGTGACCAGTCCCGCGCCGCTGCGCAGGGCGGCCAACGCGGCCAGGTGCGGCGCGCCGGTCAGGCCGAAGCTGCCGCCGACCACGAGGACATGCCCGGCTCTGCCCTTGTGCATGTCCCGGGTGGGAGCGGGCAGGGTGTCCATGACACGACCCGTTATTAGATGATGTCTGACCGGATTGTCTTCCTGGACCTTCACGGGGATGCCGATGGGGCAGACGTGCAGCGCGCCGGTGAAGGGCGCGGCTTCAGGCGTGACCAGTCCGAGTTTGGGCGACTGGAAGGTGGCTGTGGCGTCGGCCAGCACCGCCTCGGGCTGGGGACGGCCGGTGAGTCCGTTCAGCCCGGAGGGGATGTCCACGGAAAGGACGAAGGCGCGTTGGCCCAGACGGTTGATGGCCCGCACCAAGTCCAGGAAATCCTGCCGAAGCGTCCCTTGGAAACCGGTGCCCAGCAGGCCGTCCACGATGATGTCGGGTTGGGGCAGGGCGTCGAGGCTGATTCCCGCGAGATGGATGAGGGGGATGCCCAGTTTTTGCGCCCATCGGAGGTTGGTCCGGGTTTCGCCCCGGTATCCTTTTTTTGGGCGTGTGTGAAAGACCGTGACCTCTGCGCCGAGGTCGAGAAGGTGGCGGGCCAGCGCTAAGGCGTCGCCGCCATTGTTGCCGGACCCGGCGAAGCAGTGGATGGCGGCTCCGTCCACCGCGCCGTACTCCTCAAGCAGGACATTGACGGCCTCGCGGCTGGCGGATTCCATGAGGGTGATGCCGGGGATGCCGATGGTGTGGATGGTTTCCCTGTCCCACGCGGACATTTCGGCTGGGGTCGGAAGAGGCAGCAGCATGAGCTCTCCTGAACTGGGGTTTCTCTATCCTTCCAATATCACGACGGCGGCGGCGGTGTCACGGGAGTGGGTCAGCGAAACATGCGCCCCGGTCACGCCGAGTCGTTCGCACACGGCCAATCCCTTCCCGAGGAATCGAATCTCGGGTTTGCCGCTTTCGAGGTGGAGGATTTCCACACACTTGAAATGGACGCCTCCGGCGAACCCTGTGCCGAGTGCCTTGACCGCCGCCTCCTTGCCCGCGAACAGCGCCGCCAGTCTGGGCTCCGGGTTCTTCGCGGGGAGCTGGGCCAATTCACGCTCGGTCAGAATCTTGGCGGCGAACCGGCGGCCGTACCGCTCCCAGAGTTTCCGGATGCGGTCCAGCTCCGCCAGGTCGAGACCGGTTCCCTTTATCATCGCCCGCCCGCTAATCCGCGAAGGTCCTGACGAGTTCGGCCATGTCCCGGACGGCACGGTCAAGGCCCAAATAAATGGCCCGGGCCATGATGGAGTGGCCGATGGAGTATTCGCTGATGCCGGACACGTTCTTGAAGTTCAGGATGTTGCGGTAGTTCAGCCCGTGGCCGAGGTTGACCTTGAGTCCCACGCCCTTTGCCAGAGTGATGCTTTTGAGAATCTTGTCCAGCTCCACACGGCGCTGTCTGTAATCCTTGGCGTCGGCGTAGTGACCTGTGTGGATTTCAATGAACTCCGCGCCGGTTGCCACGGCGGCTTCGATCTGCTTGGGGTCGGCGTCGATGAACAGGCTGGCGCGGATGCCTTTTTCATGGATGGGAGCCAGAAAGTCCTTGAGTTCCGCTTCGCGGCCGATGCAGTTCAGCCCGCCTTCGGTGGTCAGTTCCTTTCTTTTTTCCGGCACAAGGCAGACCATTTCCGGCTCGATATCCAGAGCGATGCCCTGCATTTCTTCGGTGGCGGCCATTTCCAGGTGCAGCCGGGTGTTGCAGGTCTCCTTTATGAGTCTGACGTCCCGATCCTGAATGTGGCGGCGGTCTTCGCGCAGGTGGACGATGATGCCCGTTGCCCCGGCCTGTTCGGCCATGTAGGCGGCGGCCACGGGTTCGGGTTCGATGCCCATTCTGGCCTGGCGCAGGGTGGCCACATGATCGACGTTGACAACGAGTACCGGCATTGATGTATCCTCCAGGTGCGTAATTGCGTTATATCCTCCTTGAGTAAGATACCTGAGGCTGAATGGCAATAGCCGTGGCATTCTGGCGACATTTTGCATTCGTGTTGACGCGCTTGGGCATAAGCGGTATCCGCTTGGCCTGAAAATGAATGGAAACTTAATCCGGAGCAACTCCTTATGAACGTGTGCATTGTTGGCACCGGGTACGTGGGACTGGTTTCCGCGGCCTGCTTTGCCGAAATGGGAAACAATATTTTCTGCGTGGACGTCAATCCCAAGGTCGTTGAGACCCTGGAGAGCGGAAAGGTCCACATCTATGAGCCCGGTCTTGAGGACCTGGTCAGGCGCAACACCGAGCAGGGGCGTCTGCATTTCACCACCGACTTGGGCGAGGGCATGAAGGACGCCGAGGTGGTTTTCATCACTGTGGGCACCCCCTGCGGCGAAGACGGCTCCTGCGATCTGCGTTACGTGGACGCCGTGGCCGCCGAGATCGGCCAGAAGATGACCTCGCCGAAGATCGTGGTGGACAAGTCCACCGTGCCCGTCGGCACCGCCGACCGGGTGCGCGGCATCGTTGCCGCCGAGCTTGAAAAGCGCGGGGAATCCATCCGGTTCGACGTGGTCTCCAATCCCGAGTTCCTCAAGGAAGGCGATGCGGTCAACGATTTCATGAAGCCGGACCGGGTCATCGTCGGCACCGGCGATGAACATTCGGCAAAGACCATCAAGGCGTTGTATGCGCCTTTTGCCCGTAGCCGCGAAAAACTTATTGTCATGGGTGTCCGTTCGGCCGAGATGACCAAGTATGCGGCCAACTGCATGTTGGCCACCAAGATCTCCTTCATCAATGAAGTGGCGAACATCTGTGAAAGGGTGGGGGCGGACGTCTCCGAGGTCCGCGCGGGCATTGGTTCGGACTCCCGCATCGGTTATTCCTTCATTTACCCCGGCGTGGGCTACGGCGGTTCCTGCTTCCCCAAGGACGTCAAGGCGCTCATCGGCACTGCCGCCGAACACGGTTACGACGCCAAACTGATCCGTTCCGTGGACGAAGTGAACAATGCCCAGAAGCGTGTCCTGGCCGAGAAGGTCAAGGCCTACTTCGAGCCGCAGGGCGGCGTGAAGGGACGTACTCTCGCCATCTGGGGCATCGCCTTCAAGGCGAACACCGACGATATCCGCGAGGCCTCGTCCATCGAGGTCATCAAGGATTTGACCGCGTCTGGCATGAAGGTCAAGGCTTTCGACCCGGTGGCCAATACCCGTGCCCGTGAGGAAATCGGCCACATCGAGAATCTTGAGATCCTGGATGATCAGTACGAAGTGTTGAAAGGCGCGGATGCGCTGGCCGTGGTCACGGACTGGAACCAGTTCCGCAACCCGGATTTCGAACTCATCAAGGAATCGCTGACCGCGCCGCTGATCTTCGACGGACGCAACCTGTACCTGCCCGAGCGCATGGGCAAGGCCGGGTTTGCCTATTTCTCCATCGGCCGCACGCCCGTGAAATAGAGCGCTTCAACAAGCCGACAAAAAAAACTCCCCGTCTCGGAAGAGGCGGGGAGTTTTTTTGTCGGCTTTGCGGAAGAATCAGATGCAGCCCTTGAAGCAGGTCCGGTATTGTAGTTCCTGAAGGATAACCCGTTCGTACTCGGGGTTATACTCAAGGTCTGTTTGCTCTGCCTGGTCCAACATGCGGGCAAGCTGCTGGGTTTCTTCCCAGAAATCGAGGAGTTCGTCGTCAGCCAGGCTTTTTACCTGGGCTTCCAGTGTGTCGTGGTCACGAAAATTGGCGTACTGACCCATGCGATGTGGCCTGTCCTCTTTTCAAAAGGTGTGAAAAATCAAATATATAGAATCCAAGTGCGACTTACGTTAGCCCTTTATCCGTGGACCGTCAACCTCACTTTGACGCAGGGTGCGAAGAAAAAATACAACAGAGCATTTTTATTGGCGAAAAAAAGATGGATGCGGCGGCGGGGGAAGAGCGGGCGGCGATGGGTTCTTTCCAACGATTTCGAACGGCTGGATATTCTCGTTGACAAAAAAAGGTATGGTTGACAGATTCGAAACCTGTATTGAGGGGTACGCCGCCGAAAGCTTTTCGGGGCGTTTTTGAACGAAACCGGCCATTCAGGACGGGGAAGCCATGAGAACGGAAGTCGAAGGCGTCATCGACGTCGATGAGGACGAGGTCGATCAGGAATTGACCCAACTGGTGACCTTCAGCATCGGTGACGAGGAGTTCGGGGTCAACATACTTCAGGTCCAGGAGATCATCCGGACCATGGAGATCACCAATGTTCCCCGGGCGCCGGAGTTTGTCGAGGGCGTCATCAATCTGCGCGGCAAGGTCATTCCCATCGTGGATATGCGTCGCCGCTTCGGGCTTAAGTCCAAGGAACACGACAAGTACACCCGGATCATCGTCATCGAGATCGAGATGATTATCGTCGGTTTCGTGGTGGATTCCGTGTCCGAGGTCCTGCGTATCCCGGCCAGCTCGGTGCAGCCGCCGCCGCCCGTGGTGGCAGGCATGGATTCCGATTACATCGACGGCGTCGGCAAGCTGGACGACCGCCTCCTCATCCTGCTCAATCTGGATTCGCTTCTCGACAACGAGGAAAAGGAAGCCTTGGGCACCGTCTAGGTCGGATAGATTGTTGATGACAAGCCGTCCCGCTCCCGCTAGGGGAAGAGGCGGCTTTTCTGTTTTGACGGCTTACGGCCGACAAACCTTTTTCGCAGCGAATTCATGCCAGCCATATATCCTAAGGACATAGCCGACTTCATGAAGGGGACCGGGGATTCGGTCCGCGTCTTTAAGAGCGGCCCGGGCTCTCAGGCCCTGCTCGCGGGCTCCCTGCTGGCGGCCGGAACCGACGTGGTTCTGGTTGTGCCCGGCGTGGCCGAGTTCCGTGAGATGCGGGCTCTTCTGACTCTGCTTTCAAGCGGCGGGCAACCCGGACCGGAACAGCCCGCCTGGGAGCGGGAGTGGGTCTTCCTGCCGCCATACCATTCTCGCAATCCGGAATCACAGGGGTGGAGCGAGCGGTGGGCCGCCCTGTTCGGGTTGGTGTACCGGGACGGTC
Organism: Pseudodesulfovibrio thermohalotolerans; assembly: GCF_021353295.2. NCBI lineage: Bacteria > Pseudomonadati > Thermodesulfobacteriota > Desulfovibrionia > Desulfovibrionales > Desulfovibrionaceae > Pseudodesulfovibrio > Pseudodesulfovibrio thermohalotolerans. The sequence goes on from NZ_CP120635.1 coordinate 1,789,946, forward strand.
CGCGCGGCGTGCTTATGACCGCCGACAACCTGCTGCCGCATTGGCCCGACGAGATGGTCCTGCGGGAGAACTGGGTCACCCTTGCCAAGGGTGAGGAGATGTCCCCGGATATTCTTCTGGAGCAACTGGTCTCATGGGGCTATGTGCGCCGCAAGTTGGTGTCCGATCCCGGAGATATGGCCATGCGCGGCGATATCCTGGATATCCACGCGCCCGGCTATGAGCTGCCTGTCCGGCTGGAATTTTTTGGCGACGTGCTTGAGGAAATCCGGCTGTTCGACCCGGCCAGTCAGCGTTCCCGGTCGGATCTCGACGAGGCCGTGCTTCTGCCCGTGGCGCCGTGCATCACCACCGGGGACAGGACCTTCCGCGCCCGCGACAAGTGGGAGAAGCTTCGGAAGACCGGCGAAATATCCGCGGCCCAGGAGCAGGCGTTGTCCGAGCGGCTGGACCGGGACGACGGGTTTATCTGGCCGGGCCTGTATTATGATTCGCCGGTGGGGCTTGAAGCCTTTTTGCCCAAGGACGCGGTCTGGCTGCTTTCGTCGGGTGGGACTCTGCGGGCGCGGCTTGAGGACCGCGAGCAGGCGTGGCGCGATTTTCTGAAGGACGAGGAGCGGGACAAGGGCATAAGCCTGCCCCGGCGGTTCGTCGTTCGTTCCCATGACGTGAGCCGCAAGGCGTGGAGTTCCGCCCGCCAGATGGTCTTCGAAGAATTGACTATCGGCAGAGAGAAGAACGGCATTGAACTGCCCGAGACGCCTTACAGCGATTTCTCGGATATGTTTTGGCGTCCCGAAGCCTCCCGGCGGCCATGGGCAGCCCTTATGGGCGGCCTCAAGGAGTGGCAGGCCGCAGGCGAAACGACCATTTTGAGTTTCCGTACCCAACGGTCCAGAACCAAGTTCCTGAATCTGGCCGAGCAGGAGAATCTGTCCATCGGCCTGGAATACGCGCCGGACCGGCAGGGGCTCTTCGCCCTGGTCTCCCCCTTGCGCAAGGGCATGGAGATCGGCTGGAACCGGACCCGCATCCTGGGCGAGGAGGTCCTTCAGCCTCAGGCCGCCAGGGTGCATGTCGGGCGGGACAAGGCGTTCAAGGGATTGGAGCGGTACGACGACCTGTCCGAGGGCGACCTGCTCGTCCACCGGGATTACGGACTGTCCCAGTTCGGCGGATTGCATCACATGGCCCTTGGCGAAGGGGCCAACGACTACCTGCTTCTGTATTTTTCCGGCGAGGACAAGCTGTATCTTCCCGTGGACCGGCTCAATCTGGTCCAGCGGTTCAAGGGGCCGGAAGGGGCCAAGCAGCCTTCCCTCGATAAGCTCGGCGGCAGCCGGTGGGCGAAGACCACCGCCAAGGTCCGCAAGGCCATTGAGAAGATCGCTCACGAACTCGTGGAGATGTACGCTTTTCGTCGGGTGGCCAAGGGGTTCGGCTACGGCCCTCTGGACGAGATGTACGCCGAGTTCGAGGCCACCTTCGGTTTCGAGGAAACTCCGGACCAGGAAAAGGCCGTCAACGATGTCTTCCGGGATATGGAGAAATCCGAGCCCATGGATCGGCTGGTTTGCGGCGACGTGGGCTTTGGCAAAACCGAGGTGGCCCTGCGCGCCGCGTTCCGTGCGGCCCAGGAAGGCCGTCAGACCGCGTTGCTGTGCCCGACCACGGTTCTGGCCGAGCAGCATTATCAGACCTTCACCAAGCGTATGGAAGGATTCCCCGTGCGAGTGGGGCTGCTCAGCCGGTTCGTTACCGCCAAGCGGCAGAAGACCGTGCTCGAAGCGGCGGCCAGGGGCGAGATAGACATTCTTATCGGCACGCACCGCATTTTGTCCAAGGATGTCGAACTGCCCAACCTTGGATTGCTCGTCCTGGACGAGGAGCAGCGGTTCGGGGTCAAGCACAAGGAAAAACTCAAGCATTTCAGACAGAACATCGACGTCCTGACGTTGACCGCCACGCCCATTCCGAGAACCCTGCAATTGTCGCTTTCAGGCATTCGCGGGCTGTCCGTCATTGAGACCCCGCCTGTCGACCGCAAGCCCGTGGAGACGGGCATTATGGAGCGCGACGAACTGGAGCTCAAGGCGGTGCTGCGCCGGGAGCTGGATCGGGGCGGGCAGGTGTACTGGGTGTACAATCGGGTCAACGGCCTGGAGCGGGTGACCGAGTTCGTTCGCGGTCTTGTTCCGGACGCCAAGGTGGGTATGGCCCACGGCCGGATGAGCGAGAAGGCGCTGGAAGAAGCCATGCGCGACTTCTGGCACGGCGAGCTGGACGTGCTCGTCTGCACCGCCATCGTCGAGTCCGGGCTGGACTTCCCCAACGCCAATACCCTGATCGTGGACCAGGCCCAGCTTTTCGGCCTGGGGCAGCTCTACCAGCTTCGGGGCAGGGTGGGGAGAAGCGAGCGGCAGGCCTATGCCTATTTCGTGGTTCCTTCCATAAAGGATATTTCCGAAATCGTGCGCAAACGCTTGCGCATCATTCTGGACATGGATTATCTGGGGGCAGGATTCAAGGTGGCCATGGAGGACTTGCGCCTTCGAGGCGCAGGCAATATCCTGGGCGAGGCCCAGTCCGGGCAGATCGCCAAGATCGGTCTTGATCTCTTTCTCGAAATGCTTGAGGAAGAGGTCGCCCGTGTGCGCGGCGAGGAACACGCCCGGGCTTCGGAACCGGAGCTCAATTTCGTATTCGAGGCGCATATTCCCGGCGGATACATCCCGGATTCGCGGGAGCGGCTTCGCTATTACAGGGGCCTTTCCTCGGCCGCTTCCGATATGGAAATGCGTGAATACGAAGCCGAGATTCGCGATCGCTTCGGGCCGTTGCCCGAAGAACTGGACGCTTTCTTCGGCGTGCTGCGGCTCAAGCGGACTTTGTCCCGGTTGCAGGCCGCGAGGGCGGAGCTGTATCCGGGCCGGGCGGTTATTACCTGGAAGGACAACGCCATTGCGGTCAATCCCGAGAAGCTTATTCGTTGGGTCGGTGAGCGGGGGGAGACTGCCAGGCTCATTCCTCCGGCCAAGCTGGAAATCCGATATGAAGATGCGCCTTCCATGCGGGAGGCGCTGGAAACCGCCGCAGCGGATCTGGAAGGCATCCTCGATGTCAAAACCGTGCCGCCGAACGGCGGATAACGAGTGAAAATGAGACGTTATACAGCAGTCATTCTGTTTCTCTTCGCGGCCCTGCTGGCCGGTTGCGCGGGCGACGCGGACGATATGGGCATTGTGGCACGCGTCAACGGCGCGCCCATTTACCTGAGTCAGCTTGAATTCCAGCACGATCAGTTCCAGGAGGACAACGTCGGGGCCTATGTGCCCAGCGTGGAAAAGCTGCGCAATGAATACGGCGAAATTCTGTCCGATCTTATCGTTCAGGAACTGGTGGTCCAGGAACTGTCCGGCCGCGATCTGGCCGTGACCGATGAAGAGCTGCGCAAGGCCGAGGAGACGGTGCGCGCCGATTATCCGGAGGGTGCCTTCGAGCAGGTCCTTGTCGAGGAGTATATCGACCTCAAGTCCTGGCGGCAGCAGTTGCGCTATTATCTCGCGCAGAAAAAGTTCTTTCAGCAGGTCCTTCGGCCTCAGATCAAGATCGATTACAAGGAAGCCGAGAAATACTACCGAGACCATATCTCCGATTTTTACCTGCCCGAAAGCCTGCGTATTCTGGTGGTGCGCGGCCCGAGCCGGGAGCTGGTGGTCAAGGCCGTGGAGAAATATCTCAAGGATCACGATCAGATGAATCTGGCCACTTCCTTTGGCGAGGTCGAGACCAGGGAGGTCATGGTCCGCGAGGGGCGGTTGTCCGCTCCGTGGCGCAACGCCCTCGCAGGGCTCAAGGCGGGGCAGGCGAGCGACGTGTTCACCGACCGTTTCGGTTTCGAGGCCCTGGTGCTGCTGGAACGCAGCGATGCCAAGGTGCTGCCCCCGGCCCAGGCTTATCCCCTGGTGGAAGAGGCTCTGCTTGAGAAGAAGCTGGAGAACGCCTTCGAGGAATGGCTTTCCGGCGTTCTTGCCAAGGCGGACATCGAGGTCAGCGGGCATCTTCTCGGATCCGCCGCGCAGTCTGAGAGCGGCGGGAGCGAAGGCCAGGATTTCGCTATCGTGGAACCGGAAGCCACTGTGGATCGGGATTTCGGGCAGACCATGCCGCAGGATGGCATGACCGATCAGGAACCGGCCGATGAAGCCATCCCCATGGATCAGGTCGGCACGGATACGGGCATCTGAGCCCGTTCATTGCATAGTCCGCACAAAGCGACTAGGATTCGACAACAATCCGCGGGAGACGGACGATTCTCCCCGCGATTCAAGGAGTGAATGCGTGGAAAAAGTCTTTTCCTTGTTCTTGGGAGCGATGCTCTTGGCGTGTCCTTTGACGGCCTGGGCCAAGGATGTGGTCGTGGACCGCATCTTGGTGAAGATCAACGACTCCATCGTGACCCAATATGATTTGGATCAGGAGTTGAAGCCTCTTTACAAGCAGATCAAAGACCGCCAGCTTTCCCCTCGGGAGCAGGCCCAGATGCAGGAAATGAAGAGAAAGGCTCTGGACGGCCTCGTCAACGACGTTCTCATCCAGCAGGAGGTGAACAAGTTTTCCATCCAGGTATCCGACGAAATCCTCGACAAGGAGATCGAGCGGGTGCGGGATGAGCGCGGCCTTACTTTGGAGGAGTTTCAGGAAGTGGTGGCCCAGGACGGACTGTCCATGGAGGAATTCCGGGCGCGCCTGAAGAAGCTGCTCGAAAAACAGGAACTCATCGGCCACATGGTCACCAGCAAGGTTGTTGTCACGGATTCGGAAATCCAGGAAGCCTATGATGACCGGAAGGACGACTATTCCATGGGCAAGATGGTCGAGTTGGCCATCATCCTTTTGCCGTCCGATGTGGCCGCCGCGGAAGTGAAGGAGCGGATCGCCAATGGCGAGATGACGTTTCCCGAGGCTGTGGCCAAGTACAGCGTCGGCCCCGGCAAGGACTCCGGCGGTTCCATTGGAGATTTGAGCTGGGACGACCTTGCGGATGAATGGAAGGATTCCTTGCAGGGCGTGGCCCAGGGCGGCGTGAGCACGCCGTTGACCATTCAGGGACATGAGGCCCTGCTTTCCCCGGTCAAGATAGCCGAGGATCGCATGGTCCCGCTTGAGGATGTCCGTAACGATCTTTTCAAGGAATTGATGCAGAAGAAACGGGAAACCTTGTTTACGGATTATTTCGAGAAATTGAAGAACAGCTCGGTCATCATTTACATGGATGATTCGTTGAAGCCCGATAATGGAGTAACCCAATGACATTTCAGGAACTAGGCGAAACATTGCAGCGCGAACGCGAGGCAAGGGGGCTGACCGTCAAGGCTGTCATGGACGCCACCAAGATCAGCCGCGTCGTCATCCTTGCCCTGGAAAGCGGCGACCGATCGGCTCTGCCGCACCCTGTGTATATCAAGGGATTCATCAAGAGCTACGCAAGGCTGCTGGAGCTCGACCCGGACGAACTGTGCATGGTCGTGGATCGCGAATATCAGTTGGAGCAACCCTCTGCCGGGGACATCTCCTATGATGTCGAACCCAACGCGGAAAAGGCGTTCCAGGACAACGACGCGCCCGTTGGACGCCGCAGACGGTCCATATGGCCTACCATTCTGATCCTGTTGTCCCTGGCCGGGGCGGCGGGAATCTTGATGTTCAACTTGAATAAAAATGAAACGCCCGATGTCCCCGCGCCCGACACGGCCCCCGCAGGGGAAGCCGTTCAGCCTGCCGCGCCCGAAGGGATTGCGCCTGACGCGGTTGCGCCTGACGCGGTTGCGCCCGGAATCGCTCCTTCGGAGGAGCAGGGCGCGCCTGCCGTCGAGCCCGATCCCGGGCAGGACGGAACAGGCGAGGCGGAGCAGAGCCCGGCGGTCGAGTCCGCCGCGGCTCCTGCCGAGTCCGCTCCGGTTCCAGCCGGGGCGGAGTCCGTTTCGGACGCGCCTTCTCAAGGAGTGACGTCCACAGCCTCGGCCGCAGCCGAGGTTCCGGACGAGGATGCCGCCATTACCCAGGAAAGCGCGCCCGCCGAGCCTCGGTATGAGCACGTTCTGATTATCCGGGCCACCACCGACAAGGGGTGCTGGATCGGCGTGTGGCGCGGCGATGAAGGCAGAATGAATCGTGATTTCGTCCTGCGCAAGGGCGAGCCCCTGCGGTTGATGTTCAACAGCCCGCGCCGTATCCGCATCGGCAACGTTGCCGGTGTGACCGTGACCTACAACGGTCAGCCTTATTCCCTGGACGCCTCCAAGGGAAACATTCAGACCATCACTTTCGGCATGTAGCGGGGCCGTTTGGCCTATCGCGCGGATTGACGGCATGAGCGCCACCGAGAAAGCCCTTGTACTCAAGACCGGGCGTTTCCGGGAGGCCGACGTCTGGGTCCGGATGCTGACCCCGTCACGCGGGGTGTTCAACGGATTTGCCTTCGGCGGCAGCCGAAGCCGCCGCCGCTTCGTCGGCTGCCTCGATCCTCTGAGCCACGTCCTCTTCACCTTCGGAACCAACAAGACCGGCACGTATACGGTCCTCGAAGAGGGAACCCTGCTGCACAATTTTCCCGGGGTCCGCCGCGATCCCGTGCGGACCGGCCTTGCCGTCAACTGCGTGAAATTCGTGGAAGCGGTGGAGATAGACCCGTCCGACGCCAAACCGGCCTATGAACTCCTCCTGGAGACCCTGCACATGCTTGAGGCGGGCGGTGGTAGCAGCGACTTCACGCCGTGGCTGTTCCGGGCCAAATTGGCCTTCGACATGGGGTTCACTCCCGACTTTCTTGCTTGCGGTGTTTGCGGCCGGCCCCTGTCCTGCGAGTGCGGCCATCGGTTCGGCGTGGAGCGGGGACAAGTGGCCTGCCGGGCTTGTCTTTCGGACGGGAAACCGTTAGAGGGACTTGCTCGGCCGATTTCCGCAGGCGTTTTGCGCGCTCTGGATTGGATTCAGCATAGCAGGCCGTCGGACTGGGCCACGGTGACCATGGACAATGAAGTCCGTCGCCAGGCCAGTCAATTGATCGAACTTTTCGTCGCTTACCACCTGGGCCTGTCCTGGGAGGGCGGCATGTATAAAAAGGTATGAGTTGGAGCAAACGATGAATTTTCAGGATGTAATACTGAAATTGCAGGCGTTCTGGGCGGGTTACGGGTGTGCCGTGGTCCAGCCTATGGACATCGAATGCGGTGCCGGGACGTTCAATCCCTCCACCTTTTTCCGGGTCATCGGCCCCGAGCCGTGGAAGACCGCCTATGTGGAGCCTTCCCGCCGTCCCACGGATGGCCGTTACGGCGAGAACCCCAACCGGCTGCAGCACTACTACCAGTTTCAGGTCATTCTGAAACCGTCTCCCGACAACGTCCAGGAGCTCTACCTGGAGTCCCTCGCCGCGCTCGGTATCGATGCGGCCGCCCACGACATCCGTTTCGTGGAGGACGATTGGGAGTCGCCCACACTGGGTGCCTGGGGGCTTGGCTGGGAAGTCTGGCTCAACGGCATGGAGGTCACTCAGTTCACTTACTTCCAGCAGGTGGGCGGTATCGATCTCAAGCCTGTGTCCGTGGAGCTGACCTACGGGCTTGAACGCATTTCCATGTACCTTCAGGAGAAGGAGTCGGTCTACGACCTCAAGTGGAACGACGAGATCACCTACGGCAACGTCTTCCACCAAAACGAGGTGGAAATGTCCAAGTACAACTTCGAGCTGTCCAACGCGGATATGCTTTTCGACCTCTTCAACAAGTTCGAGGGCGAATGCCTGAAGCTGTGCGAGGCCGGGCTCCCCTGGCCCGCCTACGACTACTGCCTGAAGTGTTCCCATTCCTTCAACCTGCTGGACGCCCGCGGGGCTATCTCCATCACCGAGCGCGCCACCTACATCGGCCGTGTGCGCAACCTGGCCTCGAAGATCGCCAGGCTTTACGCCGACCAGCGGGAAGAGATGGGCTACCCCATGCTCAAGAAGTAAGCGACGCCGTCGTCACGAAATAGATTACACAAGAGAAGTACAATGGCCGAATTCATTCTGGAAATCGGAACCGAGGAAATGCCCGCCCGCTTCGTCCCCAAGTTGGCGGCCGAGCTGAAGGAGGCCTTCGCCAAGGCCCTGACCGAGTCCATGGTCGAGAACGATGGCGTCAGATGCTATGCGACTCCGCGCCGCATCGTCGCTCATGTGCCCTCCCTGGCCTTGACCCAGTTGCAGGAGGAGGAAACCGTCACCGGGCCTCCGGTGCGCATCGCCTATGACGACGGCGGCAACCTGACCAAGGCGGGGCAGGGCTTCGCCAAGACCCAGGGCGTGTCCGAGGACGCGCTGTTTAAGATGGAAACGGGCAAGGGAGAGTACCTGGCGGTCAAGAAGACCGTGGGCGGCGGGAAGACTGCCGATATTCTGCCCGGGGTTTGCATCAAGAGCATCGAGTCCCTGTCTTTTCCCAAGAAGATGCACTGGGGCGCGTATGATTTCACGTTCGGCCGTCCCTTGCGGTGGCTGTTGGCGCTGCTCGACTCCGACGTGATCGATTTCGCTGTGGAGAATCTGACCTCGGGCCGCGAGACGCGCGGACACCGGGTCATGGGCCCCGGTCCGTTTTCCGTGGACTCCGCGTCCGACTATTTTTCCATTGTCCGCGACCAGTGCAAGGTGGTCATCGATCCGGTCGAGCGCCGGGAGACCATCGTGGCCGAGGGCAACCGGCTGGCCGAAGCCCTCGGTGGCAAGATCGTCTGGAATGACGGCTTGCTGGACGAGGTGGCCAACCTGGTGGAATACCCCAAGCCGCTCATCGGCGACATCGATCCGCTTTACCTGGAGCTGCCGCGCGAGGTCCTGCTGACTTCCATGCAGTCGCATCAGAAGAGCTTCGGCGTCGAAGGGGCGGACGGCAAGCTGATGCCGCATTTCCTGACCACCCTGAACCTGGAGCCCCTGGATGTTGCCCTGGTCAAGAAGGGGTGGGAGCGGGTCCTTAAGGCACGTCTTGAAGACGCCCGTTTCTTCTGGGAGGCGGACTGCAAGGTCGAGTTCGGCACTTGGCTCGACAAGCTGGAGAACGTTGTCTTCCTCGGCCCGCTCGGCTCCGTGGGCGACAAGTCCCGGCGTATCGAGATATTGTGCCGCAAGCTGGCTGAGGCCCTGGACGAGTCCCAGTCCATACTGCCCGCCGAGATAGGCAAGTATGCCCAGGCTGGCCGGTTGGCCAAGGCGGACCTCGTGTCCGAGATGGTCAACGAGTTCGATAGCTTGCAAGGCAAGATGGGTGGTATCTACGCCGAACGCGCGGGCCTCGGAGAGATCATTTCCAAGGGCATATACGAACAATATCTGCCTGCCGGTCCCGATACCCCGGTTCCGTCCAGCCTGTCCGGCGCGCTGGTTTCCATGGCCGACAAGGCCGATACCCTGGCCGGTTGTTTCGGCCTGGGCAAGGTTCCCACCGGAGCCAACGATCCGTACGCTCTTCGCCGCTGTGCGCTGGGTATCGCCCGGATTATCATGGAGCACGGCCTCGACGTGAACCTGGAGACTTTCCTCAAGTCCGCTCAGGAGGCGTACTCCGACGTGAAGTGGAAGGTGGAGCAGGGGGAGGCGCTGACCAAGCTGATGGATTTCTTCGGCCAGCGTCTGCGTGCCTTGTTTACCGGACACGGATTCGAGACCCGTGTGGCCGACGCCGCCCTGGGGGCCGGATTCACGGATATTCGCACCCTCAAGGCCCGGCTCGAAGCTCTTGCCGAGTTCAGCCGGTCCACCGATTTCGAACGGTCTGTCCTGACCTTTAAGCGCGCCGCCAACATCATCCGCAAGCAGGGTGACGAGGCGGGGCAGGTCCTGACCGGCTGCTACGATCCGGATTTGTTCGAGGACGAGCATGAGAAGGCCTTCGGCAGCAAGCTTGATGAAGTGGCTCCGCGGTTCGACGATCTTTGGGAAAGCGACGACTTCGAGGGATTGTTCGGCCTGCTCGGCGAGCTGCGCCCGACCGTGGACGGCTTTTTCGATAACGTCATGGTCATGTGCGATGCCGCGGACGTCCGCCTGAACAGGCTGAATCTGCTCAAGGCATTGGTGGACCGTCTGGCGCGGCTGGCCGACTTCAATGCGCTCCAGGTTTAAACTGGAACGAGAAAAGGCTTGACATCGCGCCTGGAGTCCATATAAAAGACCCTCCCTTCGGGAAGAATTGCAAAACATACGCTTTTTAATGCGATAATAAATCGATCAGGAGAAATTACCTTGGCCAATCACAAATCTGCCCTGAAAAGGCATCGTCAGAGCTTGAAGCGTCGCGCCCGCAACCGTATTTCCAAGACCCGCATCAAGAACACCGTCAAGGCTGTTCGTCTTGCCATCGAGGAGAAGGATTCCGCCAAGGCCCTTGAGGCCCTGAAGGAAGCCAGCTCCATCCTGGACCGCGCCGCTCGCAAGAACGTGATTCACTCGCGTCAGGCTCAGCGCCGCATCTCCCGGCTGCAGGCTGCGATCAACCAGATCGCGGAATAGTTTATTACGCACTGACCTCTTTTGCCCGCCGCACTTCATGTGCGGCGGGCTTTTTGCGTTGTGCGGGGCATAGACACGGTCTAAACGCCATTGTGTCTTGATGAACACAGTAGATGATGCTAGTGTGGATCACATTTTACTACACTAAGGAGTTGATTATGAAGAGATTGTTGCTGACAGCCCTGATGTTTCTGCTCCTCCTGGGAACGGCTCATGCCGGTGACGCTCCGTGCAAGCAGACGTATGGCGACGGCGGGACCGTTTACAAGCTCGCTACCGGCTCCCCGGGCGAATTGGGGCTGCTCGAAGCCCTTGCCGACGCCTTCAACGCCAAACATGGGACGACCATGTGTTGGGTCAAGGCCGGGTCCGGTAAATCCCTGAGCCTGCTCAAGGCCGGGGATGTGGATGCCTGCATGGTCCATGCGCCCGCCGCCGAGAAGCAGGCCGTAGCGGATGGATGGGCCGTCGACCGTACCCTGATCGGCTCCAATGAATTTTATATTGTCGGTCCCCTGAACGATCCGGCGGGTATCGCCGGAGCCAAGGACGCGGCCGACGCCTATGCTCGCATCGCCAAGGCCGGGGCATTGTTCCTGTCCCGGGGCGACAACTCCGGAACCCACAAGAAGGAATTGGCTATCTGGAAGAAGGCGGGTATCCAGCCCGAGGGCAAGTGGTACGTGGTCACCAAGGATTTCATGATGGCGACCTTGAAACGGGCCGATGCCGAGGGCGGCTATTTCATGACCGACAGTTCCACCTGGATCATGGGCAAAAAGGATTTGAGCCGCACCAAGATCCTGTTCCGGGGCGACCCCATGCTCATCAATACCTATCACGCCCTGGCTTCGCCCGCGGGCGCGCCCAATCACGAACTGGCCGTGGAATTTATCAAGTTCCTGGCCTCGCCCGAAGGGCAGGGCATTGTCGCCGACTACGGGCGCAAGGAATACGGGGAAGGCATGTACAACGACGCGGAGTACGCGAAGCAGTACGATCACTAGGAACGCCGTCCGTGAAAACAAAAGGGAGTCGGTTTTCGGCTCCCTTTTTTTCTTCTAACGGCCTTCGTCGGCCAGCTCGCGCAGTCGTTCCCTGTCGAGGATGGTGATTTCCCGTCCCTTGATTTCTATTAGCCCCTCGTCGGTGAACCGCTTGAAGATGCGGGACAATGTCTCCTGAATGGTCCCGAGGTACAGGGCGATCTGTCCCTTTGGCAGGTCGAGGCGGAACGTATCGGAGTCCGTGGACGAGCGCAGGAGCAGGAGGTGGGCGGCCACTCGGGCCGGGGTTTCCTTGAGGCTCAGGTCGTCGATCTTGTTGACCAGTATGCGTAACCTCTGGGAGAGCATGGCCATCATCCGCATGGCCAGGTCCGGATCGTCGCGCAGGATGTCGCGGAACGCGTTTCTCGGGAAGAAGAGGGTCTCGCACGGTTCCACGGCCTCGCACTGGGCCGGGAAGGTCGCGCCTTCGAAGACCGGGACTTCTCCGACGGCCTCGCCTGCACCGAATACATGTAGAATCTGCTCCTTGCCCGCCGGGGAGGTGCGGAACACTTTGACCCGTCCGTTCACGAGCGAATAGAATCCGTCGGCCGGGACATCGGCTGGAAACAGGGTCTCGCCTTTTTCGTATCGCCTGGTCACGGCGATTTCGGCCAATTTTGCCTGTTGTTCCTCGGGTAATCCCTGGAAGAAGGCCACTTCTCTCACGGCCGCCAGTTTATCCATATTATCATTTTCTCCGTTTTTTCATGTGGTACTGATAATTTGACCTAAGTCATGGCTGACGTCAAAAAGATTGTCCATGGTAGGGCCATGGAGAGCGTACCCGTGAACAGATACCGACTGATTCTGCCTGTCCTGGCCTTGTCGCTGCTTGCAGCTCATTGGCTTCGCCTGGGCAATTTTGGCTTGGCCGCGTCCTTGGCGGGGCTTGCCGGGTTGCTGTTTACCCGGCAGGCCTGGTTGCGCCCGGTCGCCGTGGCCGCGCTTCTCTGGGGCGGGTATGTGTGGGCCGAGGCCGTGGTGGACATCGTCTCCATTCGATTGGTTCTGGACCAGCCGTGGTTGCGTCTGGCCGGGATCATGAGCGGGGTCATTCTCCTGGATGGGCTGGCCATGGCGTCCCTGCTCGGAGAGCGGAGCGAAGGCTGGTTCGACCGTGACCGTGAATGGGCCTGGCCGCGCGCGGCCATGTTTTCGCTTACGATTGCCTGCCTGGCCTTTGCCCGCAACAAGGTAGGGTTCCCCATACTGCTGGCTGACCGCTATCTGCCGGGTTGGGGGTGGAGTGAGATATTCCTGCTCGGTTTCTACGCCCAGTGGGTAGGCTCGCATATGAGGACCCCGTTGGGCCACCGACGCTTTCGGCCGCGCATCTGGGGTTTGTTTTCGGCATTGTTCTTCCTGCAACTGGCTCTGGGGCTTTTGGGCATGGATCGTATGCTCATGACCGGGACTCTGCATCTTCCGGTCCCGGCCATGATCGCCGCCGGTCCGGTCTTTCGCGGCGGCGGGTTCTTCATGCTTGTCCTGTTCGGCGTCACGCTGGTCCTGGTCGGCCCGGCCTGGTGCAGCCATCTTTGCTATATCGGGGCATGGGATGACGCCTTGAGCCGCTTGAAGGCTCGGCCCGTAGCCGTCAGGGCATCGCGCAGGCTGAGCCTGTGGGGCCGTGGAACGACTCTGCTCCTGACCGTGGGGGCGGCCTGGGGACTGCGCGTTCTCGGGTTGCCCGGGGTGAGTGCGGTCCTCTTCGGGGCCGCCTTCGGCCTCGTCGGCGTGGGAGTCATGCTTTATTTTTCCCGTAAGCGGGGGATGATGGTCCACTGTGCCGAATTTTGTCCCATTGGACTCGTGGGCAATATCTTGGGCCGCGTCTCGCCTTGGCGCATTCGCATCGGCGCGGATTGCATCCAGTGCGGGGCGTGCGTCCCCCGGTGCCGATACGGCGCTCTCGACGGCGAGAGGCTGGCCTTGGGACGGCCCGCTCTTTCCTGCACCCTGTGCGGCGACTGCGTGTCCGCCTGCTCCGACAACCAGATAGGCTACGCTTTTCCCGGTCTTTCCAAAAGGACGGCCAGGACCGCGTTTATTGTCCTGGCCGTCAGTCTCCATGCCGTCTTTCTCGGTGTGGCCAGAATTTGAACATATCGAAAAAAACGAGAGGATAGAAAAATGATTCATCAGCGCAAGATGATTACCATCAATAAGGAACTGTGCAACGGCTGCGGACAGTGCGTCCCGGCCTGCGCAGAGGGCGCGTTGGCCATCGTCGATGGCAAGGCAAAGCTGGTCAAGGAAATCTACTGCGACGGTCTGGGCGCATGTTTGGGAGATTGTCCCACCGGCGCGCTCAAGGTGGAGGTCCGCGAAGCCGCCGACTTCGATCCCTCGGCCGTGGCCGAGCATCTTCGCGCCCAGGGCCGCGAGGTCCCGGACCACATGCCCGATCCCGAGAGCCTGCGTCTTGCGTCTTCCGCGCCGAAGACGGGCGGATGCCCTGGCGCGTCGCTTCAGAGCTTGACCCCGTGCGGCAGGGCCAACGTTCCGTCGGCTCAGGACGCGGGCTCGGCTCTGTCCCATTGGCCCGTGCAGCTTCGGCTCGTGCCGCACAACGCGCCGTTTTTGAAGAACGCCGATCTGCTCCTGACCGCTGACTGCGTGCCGGTGGCCATGCCTTCCTACCACAGTGAGTTCGTCTCGGGCCGGGTGGTTCTCATGGGGTGCCCCAAGTTCGACAACCAGATGGAATACGTGGATAAGCTGGCAGGAATAATAAGGGAAAACGACCTCAATTCCATCACCGTCATGGAGATGGAGGTGCCGTGCTGTTCGTCCATGAGCGCTATTTTGGGCGAAGCCGTCAGGCGGGCGGGTAAGGATGTGTCGGCCAGGCGCGTAATCGTGCGCCGCACCGGCGACATACTGGAAACCGTGGCGTTGCATTTCGATTAACGATAAGGAGAACCGTCATGAAGAAGATAGAGCTGTTTGACGTTCATGGCTTCAAGGACCTGACCTTTTCCAATTACTTGGCCCATGAGTCCGAATTCGTGAAGGTCATCAATTTCAACTTCAGAGCCGGGCAGACACTGCCCGTTCATTCTCACGACCTGGAAGGGGAGTTGACCTTGACCGTTCTCGAAGGGGAAGGCGAGTTCCTGGGCGCGGACGGCGTGTCCATGCCCGCCCGGCCCGGCGATGTGCTCGTTTCGCAGATCGCCGAACCCCATGGGGTCCGCGCCGTCACCGACATGCGCGTGCTGGTGCATATCGCACCGCCCATCTGATGCGCCCTTCAGGACGCGGGGAGGAGAAAATTGCTGTGAATATTAAGGAATACTTGGAGCAATTGCCCGAAGGGGCGGTGCGGCAACGCAAGGACGGCTCCTACACGGTCGTACCGCGTATCCGTATGGGACGGCTCGACGCCGAGCTTCTGGACGCCGTCAACCGCGCTGTGCGGCAATTCGGTTTGGGCGGGGTACGGCTGGCCGCGAACCAGCGTTTGATGATCGACGGCGTGCCCGAATCCGCTCTGCGAGGGGTGGTCGAGGCCGTCGGGGCAGTGGGCGATCCATGCGCTTGCCCGGTCCAAGCCTGCCCCGGAGCGGCCGGGTGCAGGCGCGGCTTGCAGGACTCCACGGCCATGGCGGATCGATTGGAGAAGGTGCTGGCCGCTTTTGAGTTTCCCGCCAAGCTCAAGGCGAGCGTGTCCGGATGCCCCATGTGTTGCGCTGAACCCATGGTCCGCGATGTGGGCCTTTTCGGCGGCAAACGGGGCTGGACGGTGGCTTTCGGCGGTAACAGCGGGCGGCGTGTGCGGCAGGGTGATGTCCTGGCTGAGAACGTTTCCGAAGAGGAAGCGTTCGCGGTTATTGGCAAGGTTCTGGCCTTTTACGTGGAAAATGCAAAGAAAAAGGAACGGACCGCCCGGTTCATGGAACGGGTCGGCTTCGACGCCGCAAGAGCGGCGATCCTTTGATTCAATCCTTGGAAAATGGCGGCGGGACGCGGTTTTTCGCGACCGTTAGCTGTTTCTTAACGGTCGGATATTATTGATTCGGACTGCTTGCCGCAATGTTGCGCTGGCGTGAAAACACGGGTAAACATATGTTGTTTTCACTCAATTAAGGAGCATCATTTGCGGGTCATCATCATCGGTGCCGGCGAGGTCGGCTATCACCTCGCGCAGCGGCTGGCCGTGGAGAACAAGGAAGTCGTGGTCGTGGATACCAGCGACGAGGCGCTGCGCAAGGTCGCCGAGAGTTCGGACGTCCAGACTATCAAGGGCTCGGGTTCCAGCCCCAGGATTCTGGCCGAGGCGGGTGTCGCCGAGGCCGACATCTTTTTGGCCGTGACCGACTCGGACGAGATCAACATTATCAGTTGCTACTATGCGAGTATGCTCAGCCAGGGCGTGACCAAGCTCGCCCGCATCCGTAGCGAGATGTATACGGATTACGGTCATCTGCTCACGGAGCGGGGGGCCAACATCACCAAGATCATCAACCCCGACGAAGAGGTGGTGAACTCGGTGCTTCGGCTCATGAGTGTGCCGGGGGCGGTGGAGATCAACGAATTTGCGGGCGGCAAGATCCGTCTCATCGGCATCCATCTGCCTGACCACAGCCCGATCATGGGTAGCCAGCTCATTCATCTGCGCGACAAGATCGGCGACGATCTGCGATTGGTCATAGCGGCCATAGTCCGCAACGACCAGCTCATCATCCCCGGCGGACTCGATGTGCTCAAGCCCGGCGATCTGGTCTATTTCGTCTGCGACATCCGCGACCAGGATGAAATCATGGCCCGGCTGGGCGTGGCCGACGACCCGGTTCGCAAGGTCCTGATTATCGGCGGCGGCAACATCGGCTTCCGTCTGGCCAAGGCGTTGGACAACAAGTACTACCACACCCGGCTGCTCGAAAATCAGCAGAAGCGGTGCGAATATCTCTCCGAGCATCTGGATCGGCCCATCGTGCTCATGGGCGACTCCACGGATCAGGAAATCCTGCGCGAAGAGAACATCCAGGACATGGACATGGTCATCGCCGTGACCGGCGACGAGGAGACCAACATCCTTTCCTGCTTGCTGGCCAAGAGTCTCGGAGCCCGGCGCACCGTCACGCGCGTCAACAATTTTGGATATATGCCGCTTATCGAGCCTATCGGCATCGACTACGTGGTCTGCCCCAGGCTGTCGGCCATCAACTCATTGCTGCATTACATCCGGCGCGGAAAGATCATTTCCTCGGTTTCCATCAAGGGCGAAGAGGCGGAAGCGCTGGAGGCCGTGGCCCTGGAGGATTCCCCCATCGTGGGCAAGGCCGTCCGGGATCTCGGTTTTCCCAGAGGAAGCCTGGTTCTTTGTTTTCAGCGCGGCGACGAGGTTGTCATTCCCCGCGGCGATAGCGTGGTTCAGCCCAATGACCGTCTCATAATCATCTCCACTCGCCAGAACATTCCCAAGGTGGAGCGAGTCCTGACCACAAAGGTGGAGTTCTTCTAAATGCGTTGGCGCTATGTGCTGCACGTCATCGGGGCGTTGGTGGCCTGTGTCGGACTGACCATGGCCCTGCCTTTGGCGTGGGGGCTTTACTATGGCGACGGCACGGCCGCTCCCTTGGGCATGTCGATGGCCATTACGGTCTTTGTGGGTGGAACGGCCTTTCTGATTTTCCGTCACAGCTCGCACAAGACTTCTATCATGACCCACCGCGAAGGCATGGCCATCGTGGCGCTCGGCTGGTTCGCCGCCGGAGCCTTCGGAGGACTTCCGTTTTATTTGGGCGGGATTTTCGAGTCGGTCGTGGATTGCGTTTTCGAGTCCCTGTCGGGGTTCAGCACCACCGGGTCGTCCGTGCTCGCCGACATTGAGTCCGTGCCGCGCGGCCTGCTTTTCTGGCGCAGCCTGACCCATTGGCTCGGCGGCATGGGCATCATCGTTCTTTCCCTGGCCATCCTGCCGTTTTTGGGCGTGGGCGGAATGCAGCTCTACAGGGCCGAGGTGCCCGGACCGTCGCCGGACAAGCTCAAGCCGCGCATCAAAGACACGGCCATGACCCTCTGGAAGGTCTACGTTCTGTTCAGCGCGCTCGAAACCGTGTTGCTCATGTTCGGCGGCATGGATTTCTTCGACGCCCTTTGCCACACCTTCGGAACCATGGCCACAGGCGGATTCTCCACCAAGAACGCTTCTGTGGCCGGATTCGACAGTGCCTACATCGACTATGTCATCACCATATTCATGCTTATTGCGGGCGTGAACTTTTCCCTGCACTACCTGATGCTCAAGTGGAAGCCCTCGGCCATGCTCAAGGACCCGGAATTCCGTGTCTTTGCGTGCATGGTGCTGGTTTTCATCGTTATTTTGACAACGGCTGTGCTCATCTCCGGCAACTACGACAACCCGGCCGATGCGGTGCGCTACACTTCGTTCCAGGTGGCCTCCATTCTGACCACCACGGGATTCGCCACGGCTGACTATGAACTGTGGCCAGGATTGGCCCAGGCCATCCTGCTGCTATGCATGTTTGTGGGCGGTTGTGCGGGGTCCACGGGCGGCGGCATGAAGGTCATGCGTATCATGCTGCTGTTCAAGCAGTCCTACCAGGAGCTTTTCCGGCTCATTCATCCCCGTTCCGTGAGTCACGTGAAGATGGGCCATACCGTGGTCAAGGATGACGTCATCAGAGGCGTCTGGGGCTTCGCCTTCCTTTGGGTGGGTCTCTTGATTCTGGCCGCCTTCGTGGTCGCCGCCACCGGCGTGGACGTGGTCACATCCCTGGCCGCGTCCCTGGCGTGCATCGGAAATATCGGTCCCGGCATCGGCGGAGTGGGGCCGACGGACAATTTCGCCTGGATGCCGGACGCGGCCAAGTGGGTCCTGACCTTTTGCATGGTCCTGGGCCGTCTGGAAATCTATACCGTCATCATTCTCTTCGTGCCCGAATTCTGGCGCAAGTAGCGGCGGCTACAGATCGCCCTTGACCGCGCACCCTTTGTAGGCCGCGCCGTCCACCACGGCCTCGGCCTGCCAGCCGAACTGTTCTCCGCTCATGGTGTCCATGCAGACGCCGCGGGTCAGGGTCAGGCTGACGTTGTCGCCCGTGAATACGGCGTCGTCCCCGGATCGCGTGGTCGAGACGCCGGTGAAACGGCGCGGTTCGGGGGAGTCCATCGTGGTCAGTGAAAGCGTTCCCGGCGTGACCCTCATGGTCCAACCGGGTTCATTGCCCATGGCCTTGAAAGAGAATTCGCCGAACCGTTCGCGGCATCCCCAGCTTTCCCCAACGGCCGAGGCATGGAGGAGTTCCCAGGCGGTCAGGCCCACGGAGGAAGGGGCTGAGGTTCCGAGGATTTCAGTGAAGATGGGACCTTTCGAATCCGGCGAGAACAGCTTCATGGCCGCTTGCAGTCGGCCTTTTGTTTCATCCCGGACGGGCAGGGCGATCTGTCCTCCGCAAAGGGTCAGGACAAGGCCGTTGTCCTGAGCCGCAAGTAGCCCTCTGAATGTCTCAATTTTCTCTAGACTTTTTCCAGACTCGTTGCTGTACGCGGGTTTCCCGGCGGATTCGGCTTGTTTCGATAATATGTTGTTGCTCTCGCCGGATGGGGCGGAGCATCCTGTCGACAGGATGGAAAATGCGGCCAGGAAAAGTAAAAAGAAGCGGGAAAAGAAGTTGTTGGATGGGGATTTCGATATGTGCATTGGAGACCTCGTCATGTTTTTCTGAGCCTATACCGAAGAAGAGGCCCGCGCCATCCCCGGGGGGACGGCGCGGGCCGTATGAGCCGTTGATGGGACTTGGGCAGCCTAGTCGATGCGGTGGTGGCATCCTACTGTTTTCTGGTTGCGCAGGGCGGCCTGGGTAATGATGTAGGCCGTCTGGGAACCGTGGAAGAGATCGATGATGGATTTGCTCAATTCCGTCTCGCGATAGAAATCCTGAAGGTTCTTGGTCAGCTTGTGCAGGTCCACATAGGCGCGGTTCAGGCGATTGCTCGTGCGGGTGACGCCCACGTAGTTCCACATGGTGTTGCGGATGTTGGACCAGTCCTGCGCGATGAGCGCAGGGTCCTCGTCGTGGATGCCGTGGGGAACCCAGTCCGGAATGGCGTCGAGGAGCTTGCGGGGCAGGCTGGAACTCCGGTTGAGGCGCATGGCCATGTCCTGTCCGGCCGAATGCCCCCAGAGCATTCCTTCCAGGAGCGAGGTGCTGGCCAGCCGGTTGGCGCCGTGAACGCCGGTGCAGCTGCATTCGCCTGCCGCGTAGAGGTGGTCCAGAGTGGTGCGCGCTCTGTTGTCCACCAGGATGCCGCCGCAGAAATAGTGCGCTGCCGGGACCACGGGAACCGGGTCCGTGGCCATGTTAATGCCCATTTTGCGGCACCGCTCGGAAATGGTCGGGAATCGCTTGGTGACGTCCTGCTTGATTCCGGAACAGTCCAGGTAGACGCAGTCGTCGTCCGTGTTCAGCATCTCTTCCATGATGGCCCGCGTGACGATGTCGCGGGGAGCCAGGTCCGCGCGGGGATCATGGTTGGGCATGAAACGTTCGCCACGTGAGTTGACCAGAACGGCTCCCTCGCCGCGCACGGCCTCGGAAACCAGGAAGCGCCGTTCTCCGCGTTTGGTGCCGCCATAGAGGGCTGTGGGGTGGAACTGCACATATTCACAGTTCATCAGCCGGGTCCCGGCGCGATGGGCCATGGCAAGGCCCGAGCCTATGGACCCCGAGGTGTTGGTGGTGTGCAGATAAATCTGCCCGATGCCGCCGGTGGCCAGCAGGGTGTACTTGGACAGGATGGTTTCGACCTTGCCCACCTGATCGTTGAATACGTAGGCCCCGACGCATTGGTTGGACAGGTTGTACTGGAAGTCCAGATGCCGGGCGTGGTGCTGGGTGGTCAGGAGGTCGATTGCGGTGCGCTGGGTCAGCACACGGATGTTGGGGTGCTCCTCAACGGCGTTGGAGAGCACTTCCATGATGTTCCGGCCGGTGTGGTCGTCGCAGTAGAGAATGCGCGCCAGGGAATGGCCGCCCTCGCGGGTCAGGTACCAGTCGCCCGGTTTGCGCTGGTTGAAGGGTATCTTGTATTTTTCGAGGAAGAGTTCTTTGAGGACTACCGGCCCCTTGCGGGAGATGAAACGCACCGCTCGGGAATAGTTGTGTTTCCAGCCCGCGGTAAGGATATCTTTTTCCAGTATCCTGGGGTCGTCGTGCTCGTTGCGGTAGACGATGCCCCCTTGCGCGAGGGAAGTGTTGCCGGTTTTCAGGTCGACCCCGGCAGTGATTAGGATGACGTCGCGCCCCTGGTCGGCCAGGGTGAGGGCGGCCACGGAACCGGCGATGCCGGAACCGATGATCAAAGCGTCGGATTGCAGGCGGAAATCGTTCATGGCTAATGGTGTAGCACCAGGCACGGCTAGGAGCAAACAGCGAGCATTCTTTCCAGGGCAAGCTTGGCGGGCTCCCGGATGGCGTTGCTCACCGTGACGGGTGTGGCTGTGTCGAGGGTTTGCAGGGTATGGGCGAGTTTTTCGATTGTGATCTTGCCCATGTCCTCGCACAAGGCAGTGAGCAGGGGTTTGATGGTTTTTTGTCCGGCGTGCCGTGCGGCGAGCCGCTTCACGAGATTTTCCTCGGTGCCGATATACACGGTGGACCCGGCCGGAGCCTCTTCCGCATATTTGATGAGGAAGGAGGTGGAGCCGTTGCCGTCCGTTTCGCGTACGACCGCAGGAGAGCATTCCGGGTGGACCACGATCTTCGCCTCGGGCTCGTTTTTACGGATGGCGCGCACGGCGTCCAGAGTGAAGGCTTCGTGGATGGGGCAGTAGCCGGGCCAGAGGAACAGCTTTTTGCCGTCGGCGGTCTCGGGGTCAATGAACAGCCCGGGGTCGCCGTGGATGACATCGGCAGGAAGAATGAGTCGCTGCTTCTCGGGGATGCCGAGCACGTCGGCGGTGTTGTTGCCGAGGTGCTGGTCGGGCAGGAACAGGACGGCGTCGCCCTGCGACATGGCCCAGTCGAGCATGATTCGGGCGTTGGCGGAAGTGCATACCGAGCCGCCGTGTTCCCCTACGACGCCTTTCACGGCGGCGGAGGAGTTTACGTAGGTCAGCGGGACTATCCTGCGCCCATTCTCTTCAAGGGTGTCGAGGGTCTTGCGCACGCGGCTCGCTTCGGCCATGTCGGCCATGGGGCAGGATGCGGTGACGTCGGGTATGTGGATTTTCTGGCCGGGGCGGCTCAGGATGGCGGCGGACTCGGCCATGAAGAAGACTCCGCAGAAGACCACGTGATCGGCCTTCAGGCCGTGAATCTTGCGGGCCAGTTCCAGGGAGTCGCCCCTTATGTCCGTGCAGTCGATGACGGCGTCGGACTGGTAGTGATGGCCGAGGATGGCCAGGGAGTCGCCCAGGGCGTCCTTTATCCGAAAAATGGTTTCCTTGGCGTTTTCCACAGTGTTCCTCTTTATCGCAACGGCACGAATTGCATACTGAAATCGGAACTGGGCGCGGAGTGGGTCAGTTTACCCACCGAAATGAAGTCCGGTCCGAGTTCAGCGATGCTGCGGATGTTATCCAAGGAGACGTTGCCGCTGATTTCCGTCTCGATGTTTTCGGGGATCATGGACAGTGCGGCCTTGGTGGCCTCGGTGCCCATGTTGTCCAGCATGATGCGCTTGATGTCGCACTTGCAGGCTTCCTGTACCTCTTCGATGGTCCGGCATTCCACCTCGATGGGCGGACAGGGGGAATGGACCGTCTGAAGTTGATGCACGGCCTCGGTGATGGAGCCGGCCCGGTCGATGTGGTTGTCCTTGAGCATGAGCATCTCGGACAGGGTCAGGCGATGGTTTTTTCCGCCGCCGGCCAGAACCGCGTATTTCTCGGGGAAGCGCAGGCAGGGAAGAGTCTTGCGCGTGTCGAGCAGGGTAGTTCCCGTACCTTTGAGGGCTTCCACGTACTGCGCGGTCAGGTTGGCTACGCCGGACATGTGGCACAGGAAATTGAGGATGATCCGTTCAGCCTTGAGAAGGTGGATGGCCGGGCCTTGCAGCGCGGCGACCATGGTTCCTTCGGATACGGTTTCGCCGTCGTCCACGTTGAGGTGAGCCTGACAGCCCTCGCCGCCGAATTCAAGGATCATCGGGATGATCGGCAGACCGGCGACAACGGTTTTCTGTTTCGCCACGATCATGGCCTGGGCCATGTCGGAATCGGTAAAAAGGCCCTGGCTGGTCAGGTCTGAGCCGTCCTCTGCCAGGGCGATGCGGATGGTGGCCAGCAGGAACATCCTGGCTTCGGCCTGGAAAAAATCGTCGAAAAGATTGCTAGGCATGGCTTAGTCCATATATTTGCAGGTAGATGTTGGCAAGTAAGTCACGGATGGTCTTTCGTCAAGGGGGTGCGCGGTTGATGAAATATTTCACATTAATATCACGGGACGAAAGCCCGATTGCTTTGACCTGGAGCCTGTTTTGAGCTAGGTATCCAGCGCATGAGCGTAGAAGAAAAAGAGGAAAAAATCACTCATCCGGTCGACGGGGCGGACGGCCTGTCCGGTGTGGACTTCGATCAGCATCCCGCTGACGCAGCCGAGACTATTGAAGGTCTCGACATCGCCGATCAGGTCAAGTTCATTAAGCAGTTGCCCATCAAGGACGCGGCCGAGTCCATCGCGGAGATGGACGACCTCGACCAGAAAGCGCTCATCAGCAACCTTAACCGGGGGCTGGCTGCCCGCATCGTCGAGGAGATGGCTCCGGATGACGCCACCGACCTTCTGGACGGATTGGGCGAAGATCTGCAAAAGGCCCTGCTCAGCCGAGTGGCCGCCGAGGATCGGGCGGAGCTCAAGACGCTCCTGACCTTCGATCCCGATACTGCGGGCGGCGTCATGAACACCGAGGTGGTCATCCTCGACCAGGACCTGAACGCGGACGAAGCCGTGGCCAAGATTCGCGAGGAGGTCGAGGACAAGGAAATTCCGTACTACGCCTACCTCGTGGACAAGAAGGACCGGCTGGTGGGCGTCGTCTCCCTGCGCGACCTGATGCTCGCCAAGCGCGGAGCGATTCTCAAGGAGCTGGTCAAAACCCAGAATCTCATCACTGTGGGCTACAACGAAGACAAGGAAGAGGTGGCCCACCTTATCGCCCGCTATAATTTCCTGGCCCTGCCCGTTGTGGATTTCGGCAATCGCCTTCTCGGCGTCGTCACCGTCGACGACGTCATCGACATCATTCATGAAGAGGCTTCCGAGGACATGCAGGCCATGGTTGGCGCGGGCGCGGACGAAACCACGGATTCCCCGTGGTCTTATTCTGTCCGTATGCGTCTGCCCTGGCTCATCCTCAACATGATTTTTTCCGCCATTTCGGCCTGGGTGGTCCATCTTTTTGAAGGCAACATCGCCCAGATGGCGGTGCTTGCCGTGCTTATGCCCGTTGTCGCCAACCAGGCGGGCAACACCGGGCAGCAGGCCCTGGCCGTCATGATCCGCCAGTTGGCCATGGAGCGTTTTGACCGCAAGCGGGCGTGGATAGCCGTGCTTCGCGAGTTGCGCATCGGATTCATGAACGGCATGATTATTTCGATGCTGGTTTTCTGCGTGGTCCTTCTGGTTACCCACAAACCGTTGCTGGCCCTGGTCATGGGGGTGGCTCTCTGCGTGGACATGCTTCTCGGCGCGCTCGCCGGGGCGTCCATCCCGCTCCTGCTCAAGGAGTTGGGCCGTGATCCGGCCCAGGCGTCGAGTATCTTCCTGACCACCATCACCGACTCCATGGGCTTTCTGGTTTTGCTCGGCCTGGCCGGGATGGTCCTGCTGAGATGAAAGGAACGGATTGAAAAGACAATGAAAAAGAGGCGCCCCGGATATCCGGGGCGCCTCTTTTTCATTTGATTTGTTCGGGGATCAGTCCAGGCCGAGGGAGGCGAGGAGGTCGTCCACGTCGTGCTGGTTGGTGCCTTCGGACGGCCCCTGGAGTTTGGATGTGGCCTCGGTCTTGGCCTCCTGGGACAGTTCCTCGAAGTCCTTTTCCGGCTCGGCTTCGCGCTGACGGATCATCAGCCCGGTGGAGAGCATGACTTCGCGGACGATCTGTTCGATCTGGCGGATGGAATTGATGATCCGTTTGATGCGCTGTCCAGTCAGGTCCTGAAAGCTCAGTGAAACCATGATGTTGGACAAATCCGAGCCAAGCGTTTTGTTGATTTCCTTGAGCTTTTCCCGGCTTTCGCGGGTCACGCCGCCCGATTCGAACCCTTTGACGATGCTGGATACGGACCCTTGCAGGCTTTGGAGTTTCTCGACGATGTCGATGATTTCCACGGCCGCTTTTTCGGTGGTCTGGAGTACCGCGTCCAACTGGTCCGAGGTTTCGGAAAAAAGCTCCTCGGGGTCGATGTCGGCGGTGATGGTCTTGATCTCGGTGCCGCCGCGGGCGGCTTTGACTTCCTGATAGATTTTCTTGAGGCCGCCTTGCAGGTCTTCGTTGACCCGTCGGTAGAATTCGCCTTCCAGCAAAGCCTTGGACAGGTTTCTGGCGATCTCCCTTTCTACGGAAGCGGCTATGGTCCCCTTGAGGCTGGCTACAAGCTGGTCGGAGACCTTTTCCATCAGCTCCTTCACCAATTCATCATTGCTGGTCATGCGTCTGCTCCGGGACGGCTACATTTTGGAGTTGCGAATCTGTTCCCTTTGTTCCTTGAAGACGAATTGCACTATGGCTTCCATGTCCGAGCCGCGCAGGTCCACGAATTCGAAGCGGTACAGTCCCGTGTCGGACTCTTGCTCCAGGATGCGTCCCTTGCTGCCTGCCAGGCGCAGAGGAGCCTGGCTGAGGTAGATGATGATCTCCAGGGAAGCGCCGATGTCGAATCGCTCCCTGGACCGGAACTTCACCCCGGCCGCGGATATTTCCATGACCTCCACGGGAATGGAGAAATCGGTCTTGACGGAGTCCTGGCCGAGCATGGATATGACCTGGTCGAGCTTGCGGTCCATTTCCGCGAGAAAGGTGGTCACTTCCTCGGGGAGCTTGCTCTTCTTGACGAAATCGGCCCGTGAGACAGGCTGCGGCATGGAGTCGCCAGTGAATATCTGGGGTGAATCCAGGGACTCCATGACCCGGGCCTGAGCCTTCAGCCTGACCTGTATCCTAGAGAATGAACGTTTCTCCTCACTCATGGGACCCCCTTGGCGGCTCAGGGCCTGCCGTATTCATCCATGTCGAGCGTCATGCATTTGACCGGGCAGACGCGGGTGCACATGCCGCAGGCCGAACATTTGTCCACGTCGAAGACGACCTTCAAGGTCTCGCGGTCCAGGGTCAGGGCGTCGGTGGGGCACATGGCCGTACAGACGCCGCAATGGATGCACGAGTCGTCGTTGCGGAAAATCTTGTGCGCTACCGGGGTGATGCGCACGCCGTTCTCCTTGAGGTAGCCGATGCCCTTGCGGAAGGTGTCTTCCCGGCCGGAAACCTCAAGGGTCATGGTGCCTTCGTGTCGCGGGCTGATATCCGCCTTGAGGATGTTGAAGCTCAGGTCGAACTTGCGGAGCAGGTTGCAAACCACGGGTCTGCCGGACACTTCCGGCGGAAACGAAAGATAGACGATTTTTCTGAAACCATTCTTGGTCTGGGTCATGGGATTTTCCTGAATGCCTTCATGGCACGTTCGGCGCTAGGGCCGCAATTATTTCATTTTATCCAGAGACCGTTTCGCCTGCGTGGCTTCGACGGACTTGGGAAAGTTCTGAATCACTTCCTGGAAACGCATCTTGGCCAACTCGGGCTTGCCGATGTGTTCCCAGGAGTAGCCAGCCCGGAGCAGGGCGGATTTGTACTTGGAGCTTTTTTTGTACTTCTCGATGACGTCTTCGTAGAGGATGACCGCCCGGGCGTAGTCCTTGAGCATGTAGTAGCACTGGCCCTGCCAGAAAACCGCGCTGGGCGTGAAGGCGTGTCCCTTGAAGGTGTCGGTGAACTCGGCCCAGTAAGAGCGGGCGCGTTCGTAGTTGCCGTCCTTGTACAGGGCGTATGCCTTGTCGTAGAGCGCCTTGGCCGGGTCGTTGTCGGCCTGAGGCGCGGAATCGTTCTTGTCGGCGGCAGCGGCTGTCCCCACGGCAGCGGCGGCACCGGCGGCAGCGCCGTTTTCGGCAGACTTGGCCTCGGCTTGACCCGCCAGAGGCGCATTCGCCTCGGGCGTTGCGGCGGGGAGGGCCGCAGCCATGGCCGCGTTGCGCTCTTCACGAATCTTGGGCAGATCGACCTGAAGCTGGTTCTCCATGGCGAATTCCACTTCGGAAAGCCGCCGGGCC
Organism: Pseudodesulfovibrio thermohalotolerans; assembly: GCF_021353295.2. Lineage (NCBI taxonomy): Bacteria > Pseudomonadati > Thermodesulfobacteriota > Desulfovibrionia > Desulfovibrionales > Desulfovibrionaceae > Pseudodesulfovibrio > Pseudodesulfovibrio thermohalotolerans. The sequence goes on from NZ_CP120635.1 coordinate 1,816,849, forward strand.
AGATCATCCACGGTCACGGCGGAATCGGCTGCACCGACCTGCCGGTCCATGCGGATGTTCAGGTTGTCCATCTCGCCCCGCATCTTGGCGATTTCGGTGCGCAGGGACTGGATTTCGGCCCACATGTCGGCGGATCTTTCGCGGATGGGGTTGTTGGACTGCTCGATTTCTTCCTTGAGCTGCTGCCGGGATTCGGCCAGTTCGGCTTCGAGCTGGCGAATGCGGTTGCGGTCCTGCTGCCGGTCGGATTGTATGGCTTCCACGTCGGTCCTGGTGGCGCAGCCGGACAGGGCCGAGATGCTCAATATCGCCAAAAACAAGCTGAATATACAGGTCTTTTTTATCGTCATTGCAAGCTCCCTCTTTTTCTGCCGAGGAAAAGATACGTCAGAGCGCCCAGAATGGGAATGAAAATGCAAATCTGCATCCACAGGCTTTTTTCCGCCGAGGATTCGAAGTGCCGTTTCCAGACGTCCAGGATCGACCAGGCGCTAAAGGAAAAGCAGGCGCCGACGGCGATCAGCACGATGGCCCACTGGGTCGGGGTCAGGGCCGTGAAGTCTGCGAACATGATACGTTCTCCTTAGGAAGGGCGCGACGCCTTCCGGGTGTCTCCTCGGTGTATCAGCGTGGAGACGATGATGCAGCCCGCGCCCACGGTCAGGGCGCTGTCGGCCACGTTGAAGGCGGGCCAGTGATAGCTGCCCGCGTAGAAGTCGAGGAAGTCGATGACCGAACCGAGCCAGATGCGGTCGATAGCGTTGCCGACGGCTCCGCCCGCTATCATGCCCAGTCCGGAAAGCATCCAGCGGTCCTCATCCCTGGTCAGGCGGATCATATAGGCGATGACCGCCACCGCCGCCAGGGAGATAAGGATGAACAGGGGACGCTGCCAGTCGATGTTGTCGTCGTCCAGAAAACCCCAGGCCGCGCCCTTGTTGAGGACGTGGACCAGGTTGAACAGGCCGGGAATGACCTCTCTCCCGGTCCACACCGGCATGAGGTTGTGGACCAGGAGTTTGGTGATCTGGTCGAGCACCACGGTGCCCGCCGCCCATATGGCTGCCAGCTTGTACTTGTTCATGGAATCTAGGCGAGTTTCTTCAGCACCGCCGTGCAGCGCGGACATGCGTCGGGGTGGGCCGGGTCGGTGCCCAGGTTTTCGGCGATGCGCCAGCACCGTTCGCACTTTTCACCCGGCGCGGCCTCGACAGCCACTTGCAGCCCCTCGATTTCTTCACTCTCAAAGGCGTCGGCAGGAGCGTTCTCGGGCTCGTCCAGAATCAGCTTGGAGATGATGAAGAACTCGCGCGGGTCGATGTCCTCGGTGGACACCAGGTCGAGGATTTCCTCCTCGGCGTAGAGGGTCACCTGGGCGTCCAGGGACTTGCCGATGACGCGATCCTTGCGCTTGGGCTCGATGGCCTTGTTCACCTCGGACCGGACCAGGGCCAGCATTTCCCAACGGGCACGTTCCTCGCCGGACAGTTCGGGGCGGTCCGCCGCAAAGCGCAGGGCGAAGACCGTCTTGTCCTGGGGCAGGGCCCGCTTGATGGCTTCGGGCAGCGCCTGGAAGGCTTCCTCGGCGGTGAAGGACAGGACCGGAGCCATGTCTTCGAGGAGCATGAGCAGGATCTGCCAGAGCACGGTCTGGGCGGAGCGGCGCTTGAGGCCGTCCTCTTCCTCCACGTACAGGCGGTCCTTGATGATGTCGAGATAGAAGGCGGACAGGTCGACCACGCAGAGGTTGTGCAGGGTGTGGTAGACCTTGTGGAATTCGAATTCGCGGTATGCCTTGCGGATGGAATCGTGCTGGCGCACGACCATGTCCAGGGCGTAGCGGTCGAGCGGCAGCATATCGGCCACGTCCACCTTGTTCGCCGGGTCGAAGTCGTTGAGGTTCGACAGCAGGTAGCGGCAGGTGTTGCGGATGCGGCGGTATGCGTCAACAAGCCTGTTCAGGGTCTCGTCCGAGATGCGGATGTCCTCCTGATAGTTGGAGGCCGACACCCACATGCGCAGGATTTCCGCGCCGAATTTGTCGATGATCTCCTGCGGCGCAATGACGTTGCCGATGGATTTGGACATCTTGCGGCCCTCGGCGTCCACCACGTACCCGTGGGTCAGGACGGTCTTGTAGGGCGGGACGTCGCGCGTACCGACCGAAGCGAGCAGGGAGGAATGGAACCAGCCGCGATGCTGGTCGGAGCCTTCAAGATAGAGGTCCGCCGGGAAGCGGGTTTCCTTGCGCTGCTCGACCACGGCGGCATAGCTGGTGCCGGAGTCGAACCAGACGTCCAGGATGTCGGTTTCACGCCGCCAGTGGACTCCGCCGCACTTGGGGCAGGTCAGTCCCTCGGGCACGATCTCCTCCAGCGGGGCCTCGAACCAGTAGTCGCAGCCGGTTTCGTTGGCCGCGTACTTGTCGCAGATGTCATAGACCCATTTCGCGTCGAACCAGGTTTCGTCGCAGTCCTCGCAGATGAGCGCGGAGATGGGCACGCCCCAGTTGCGCTGACGGGAGATGCACCAGTCGGGCCGGTTCTCGACCATGCTGTGGATGCGCTCCTCGCCCCAGGAGGGGACCCATTTCACTTCGTTGCGAATGGCGTTGAGCGCGCGTTTGCGCAGGTCGTTCTCGTCCATGCCGATGAACCACTGGGTGGTGGCCCGGAAGATGACCGGCTGCTTGCAGCGCCAGCAGTGCGGGTAGGAGTGGGTGATCTTTTCGGAGGCCATCAGGTTGCCCAGTTCGGTCAGCTTTTCGATGACCTTGGGGTTGGCGTCCCAGACGTTCAAGCCGGCGAAGTGTTCGACTTCCTTTAGGAACTCGCCCTTGTTGTTCATGGGCGAGTAGATTTCCAGGCCGTACTTCAGGCCGGTCTCAAAGTCCTCGCGGCCATGGCCCGGAGCGGTGTGGACGCAACCCGTGCCAGTGTCGAGGGTGACGTAGTCGGCCAGGACCACGGGAGATTCGCGGTCGTAGATGGGGTGCTTGGCTTTCAGGCCCTCAAGGTCGCCGCCCCGGAACGTCGCCAGGGTCTCGAAGGATTCCCAGCCGAACTTTGCGGCGCAGGATTCGAGCAGCCCTTCGGCCAGGACGTAGAAGTCGTCTCCCGCCTTGACCAGCACGTAGTCGAAGTCCGGATGCACGGCCACGGCCATGTTGTCGGGAATGGTCCACGGGGTGGTGGTCCAGATGAGAATGTACAGCTTGGAGATGTCTACGTCGGCGATCTTCTTGAAATTCTCGTCGGCCATGGGGAAGCGGACATAGATGGACGGGGAGGTATGGTCCTCGTATTCCACTTCGGCCTCGGCCAGGGCTGTGTGGCAGTCGCAGCACCAATAGATGGGCTTCTTGCCGCGCACAACGCCGTCGCGCTCCATGAATCGGCCCAGTTCGCGGGCAGTGGCCGCCTCGTACTGGGGGTTCATGGTCATGTAGGGATCATCCCACACGCCGAACACACCGAGCCTCTTGAATTCCGCGCGCTGGGTGTCCAGCCACTTGGCCGCGTAGGAGCGGCAGATCTTGCGGATGGTGAGGGTGTCGAGTTCCTTGTTCTTCTTTTTCAGCTCCTGCTCGACCTTGTGCTCAATGGGCAGGCCGTGGCAGTCCCAGCCGGGCACGTACTCGGCCTTCTGGCCCTGGATGTTCCGGGATTTGACGATGATGTCCTTGAGGACCTTGTTCAGGGCCGTGCCCATGTGAATGTGCCCGTTGGCGTACGGAGGACCGTCGTGCAGCACGTACCTGTCGTCGGCGTCACCGGCCGCGATCATTTCATCGTAGGCCTTGGTCTCTTCCCAGAACTTGAGCATTTCGGGCTCGCGTTGCTTGAGGTTGGCCTTCATGGGGAACGAAGTTTTGGGCAGGAGCAGGGTTTTTTTGTAGTCGCTCATGGATTTTCGAGTCCTCCGGGAACCGTATATTTCTTTAGATGAAAGTGTCCATTTTTGTGAGACCGCGTAGATTGGTATAAGCCGGGCCGGAAGTCAAGCTTTGCACCGTCTGCGCGGGGCGTTGCACAATGTTTACACGGTCGGCGAAACGTGTTTTTGTTACAGGTGGATGACAAGATTCGATTCGAACAACCATGATTCAGGAGATACGATGGGAGTGCATAAACGTGAACGCGAGGCCGACGAGTTCGAGGCCAAGTATATCAAGAAAAGCTCGGCCGTCATGCTGGCGGTTCTGGGGGTGCTGGTCGGCATCTTCGTGGGCAACGCCGTAACCATGATTTATGTGGGACAACGGGACCAACGGGTGAATATGACCACCCAGGCCGTTCCCACTGAGTCGCCCGTTCCACATACGGCCGACCCGGAAGCCCTGGCCAGCCTGGAAAACGCCGCGGCCGCCGATCCGGCCAACGCCGATCTGTGGATCAAGCTCGGCAATTTCTGTTTTGACCACAACCTCCCGGCAAGGGCTGTAAACGCCTATGAGCGAGCCCTGGAACTCAGGCCCACCGAGGTCAATGTCTGGTCCGACCTGGGGGTCATGTACCGTCGTACGAAACAGTTTCAGAAGGCCGTGGATGCTTTCGGCCATGCCGCAGCTCTGGAGCCTGACCATGTAACCTCGCGGTTCAACATGGGGATTGTCTATCTGCACGATCTGAATGACAGGGACTCCGCTCTCAAGGTCTGGAAAGAAGTGCTGGCCATCAATCCCGATGCCAAATCACCCACTGGTCAGAGCGTGGCCGTCATGGTTCAAGAACTCGAAAAATAGTTAAAGTCAAACATTAAGAAAAAGGAGGCACGGTTTTCCATGCCTCCTTTTTTATTTGTCTTTTCCTTAATGCTTAAATACCGGAGCCGTGTTCGAAGGATTGCTCCAGGACGCGCGTCTGGACGATCTGCGCCCCGGCAGGAACATCCCGGACGATCCAGACGTTGCCGCCTATGACCGCTTCTCTGCCGATGGTGATTCGGCCCAGGATGGTCGCTCCCGCGTAGATGATGACATCATCCTCAACGATGGGATGGCGGGGCAGCCCCTTGATGAGCATCTCGTCCTCGCCCTTGGGGAAGCTCTTGGCCCCCAGGGTCACGCCCTGGTACACGCGGACGTTGTCGCCGATGATGCATGTCTCACCGATGACCGTGCCGGTTCCGTGGTCGATGAAAAAGGACTTGCCGATGGTCGCACCGGGATGGATGTCGATGCCCGTGTCGGAGTGGGCCATCTCGCCGATGATGCGGGGGATGATGTCCACACCGAGCTTGTACAGCTCATGGGCTATGCGGTGGTTGGTCAGGGCGCGGATGGACGGATAGCAGAAGATGGTTTCCCCGTGGGTCTTGGCCGCAGGGTCGCCAACATAGGCCGCTTCCACATCGGAAAGCAGATGTTCCCTTATTTTGGGCAGTTTGGTGATGAACTTCTTGGCGATGCTCTTTGCCCGTTTTTCGCAGTCGCTGCACCGCTCGGTCGTGGTGGCGTCGCAGACGAAGCAGTACCCACGGTTGATTTGGTCGGCGAGCTTGCGTTCCACCTGGTCCAGGGTTGCGCCGATGTAATAGGGCATGGTGTCCGGAACGATCTCGGACGGGCCGAAATAGCCGGGGAACAGGACGCAACGCAGGTCCTCGACGATCTCCCGCAGGGTCTCCACCGAGGGCATGGGGGCCTCGTCGGAAAATCTGTGCGAAGCCGGGCCGTTGTCCCCGGATTCCACGAGGAGCGCGACCACATCCGCCAACGTGTAGTCTTCACTGGTCATGGACAGCACCTCTAATCGAAGAGCGGAGTGCTCAGGTAGCGTTCGCCGGTGTCGCAGACGATGAATACGATCATCTTGCCCGCGTTTTCCTCTCGCCTCGCCAGTTTCAGGGCCGCCGCACAGTTGGCTCCGGAGGAGATGCCGGAAAGGATGCCTTCCTCGCGCATGAGCCGCTTGGCGGTTTCCACGGCTTCATCGTTCTCGATGCGCACGACTTCGTCGATGATGGCCGTGTTCAGGGCGTTGGGTACGAAACCCGCGCCAATGCCCTGGATGGCGTGCGGACCGGGTTTGCCGCCGGACAGGACTGGGGATGCATCGGGCTCAACAGCCACGGCCTTGACGCCGGGTTTTCTTTCCTTGAGGGCCTCGGCCACGCCGGTAAGGGTACCGCCCGTGCCCACGCCCGCAACGAAGATGTCTACTGCGCCGTCGGTGTCGTCCCAGATTTCCAGTGCCGTGGTCCTGCGATGGGCCTCGGGGTTGGCCGGGTTGTCGAACTGCATGGGCATGAAGGCGTTGGCCGTCTCCTCGACGATTTTTCGGGCGCGGTCGATGGCGCTTTTCATGCCTTCCTCGGCCGGAGTGAGGATCAGTTCCGCGCCTAGCCCCTTGAGCAGCTTGCGGCGTTCCATGGACATGGATTCCGGCATGGTGAGGATAAGGCGCAGCCCCTTGACCGCACAGACGAAGGCCAGCCCTATGCCCGTGTTGCCGCTGGTCGGTTCCACCAGGACCGTATTTTCGTCAATGGTCCCGTCGGACAGGGCCGTTTCAATCATGTTCCGGGCGATGCGGTCCTTGATGGAGCCGCACGGATTGTTGAATTCAAGCTTGGCCACGACCGAGGCCTTGAGGCCCCGGGCGAGTTTGTTTAGACGGACCATCGGCGTGCCGCCGACGAGTTCTGTCATGTTATCGGCGATTTTCATGATTACTCCGAAAAGCTTTTGGTGCAGGCCGGGGCCTTTTTATCCGCCGAAAACGGCGAGAGTTTGCGTAGATTCTTGATGATGGGAGGCAGGATCTCGATTACGAAGTCGATTTCCTCCTCGGTATTGAATCGGCTCAAAGAGAAGCGGATGGACCCGTGGGCGAAAGTGAAGGGCACGCCCATGGCCCGCAGCACGTGGGATGGCTCCAGGCTTCCCGAAGTGCAGGCCGAGCCAGAGCTGGCCGCGATGCCCATCTGGTCGATCATCAGCAGGATGGCCTCGCCCTCGACATAACCGAAGGAGATGTTCGTGGTATTGGGCAGACGATGTTCCGGATCGCCGTTCAGCTTGGTGTCCGGGATTGCCTTGAGCAGGCCGGTCTCCAACTTGTCGCGAAGTCGCTTGACCTCGGTGTTTTCTTCTTTCATGTGCTCCCGCGCCAGTTCGCACGCCTTGCCCAGGGCGATGATGCCCGTGGTGTTCTCCGTGCCCGCGCGGCGGCTGCGTTCCTGGTGTCCGCCGATGAGGTAGGGACGGAAGGGCAGCCTTTTGCGGACGAACAGTGCGCCCACGCCCTTGGGGCCGTGCAGTTTATGCCCGGACAGGGAAAGCATGTCGACCGGGACCTTGCTCAGGTCGATGTCCACCTTGCCCACGGCCTGGACCGCGTCGGTGTGGAAGAACACGTCGTGTTCCTTGGCGATCTTCGCCATTTCCTCGATGGGGTGGATGTTGCCGGTTTCGTTGTTGGCCCACATGATGGACACGATGGCCGTGTCCGGTCGGATGGCCGCCTTGTACTCCTCAAGATCGAGCCTGCCGCGGTCATCGGTGCCGAGGTAGGTGACTTCGTAGCCGTCCCGCTTTTCGAGGAACTTGCACAGGCTCAGGATGGCCGGGTGCTCCACTGCGGTGGTGATGATGTGCCGCCTTTCCGGACGGGCCGCAAGAGCGGAACGGATGGCTGTATTGTCCGACTCGGACCCGCAGGAGGTGAAGATGATTTCCTCCGGCGCGCAGCCTAGCAGATTCGCGACCGAGGCGCGGGCTTCCTTGAGTTTGATCCCGACCTGTCCGCCGAAGCGGTGCATGGACGAAGGGTTGCCGTATAATTCGGTGAAATAGGGTTTCATGGCCTCGAACACGGCCGGGTCGACCTGTGTTGTGGCGTTGTTGTCGAGATAGATGGTTTTCATGGTTATCCCTCCCGTACCGTCAGGGCCGGGTCGACCTTTTCCCTGAGGGCGGTTTCCACCAGATTCTTGAGGGTGGCCTGGCTGGACGGGCAGCCCGAGCACATGCCCAGGAAGCGGACCACGACGGCGTCGCGGTCTATGTCCACCAGCTCGATGTTGCCGCCATCGGCCTGGAGCTTGGGCCTGACATCGTTGTCGATGATCGACTCGATGAGATGCATACGCTGGATGTTGGTCATGCCCTCAGCCGGGAAGGCTGGCTTGGAGGACGGAGTGGGGCAGACGCCCTCGCCGTGCGCTTCGGCCAAGAGCCTTTCAAGGTCCGGGATGCACTTGCCGCAACCGCCGCCGGCCTTGGTGAAGTTGGTCACGTCCTCAACGGTTTTGAGGTCGTTTTCCTTGATGGCGTGAAGGATTTCCTCGTCGAATACGCCGAAACATTCGCAGATGAGTTCGCCTTCGTGCGAATGCTCCATCTTGGACGGGGCTTCTCCGCGCATATTCTTAATGGCCTGTTCAAGGGCTTCCTGGCCCATGACCGAGCAGTGCATCTTTTCGCGGGGCAGTCCGCCCAGGTATTCGGCGATGTCCTTGTTGCTGACCTTCTCCGCCTCTTCGACTGTCTTGCCGATGAGCATCTCGGTCAGGGCCGAGCTGGAGGCGATGGCGCTTGCGCAGCCAAAGGTCTGGAACTTGGCGTCGGAGATTTTCCCTTCGTCGTCCACCTTGATGTACAGGGTCAGGGCGTCGCCGCAAGCAAGCGAGCCGACTTCGCCGACGCCGTCGGCGTCTTCGAGGGTGCCCACGTTGCGGGGATTCAGGAAATGGTCCTTAACTTTATCGGTATATTCCCACATATTCTCTCCAGGATGGCTGAGTATGTCTGAACAGTTGTAACAAGTGTGATACGATCACATTTGTGTACAGTAAGTCCCCGAGTGCCAAGTGTAAAGGTTTGCGGAACAATTAGAGCGACATGATCCCCGGCACGCGGGCGGCCCGTTCGTAGACCGCCATGACCTCGTCGGCCGAGCACATGGTCGAAGTCATTGTCACGCTGGTATATTTACCCGTTCTCGACAGGCGGGTCTCAAGCGATTCCGAGGAAAACAGCTCCTTGAATTTGCCGAGATTCTCCGTCGGAACGATGAATTTGTATACGTATGGGCACGGCCACTGGTGGTGTTCGTCCAGGACCTGCTTGAATTGTTTCGATTTGTCGGACATAAGATTCTCCTGTTTCGTTTTTGGCGAAAAGGTCTATATGGGCTTTGTTTTCGGCATGTCAAACCATAGGGGACCATACCCCAAAGGGCTTGCGATTCCAATAAAGTGGTTTTGCATAGCGCAATTTATAACATCCTTCCTCAACAACCTGGGATATGTTGTTGTTCCCGGACAGGGCGGGGTCGTCCTTTACGGTCGAATATGAAGGGACAGGTGAAATGAGTGATATTGTCGACGTTCTCGTCGTGGACGACGAACGGATCAACCTCAAGTTGGTAGAGGCCATACTTCGCGGTCAAAACCTCAATTTGATAATGGCCGGTTCCGGCGCGGAAGCCCTTGAGAGGCTCCCGGAGCACGATTTCGCAGTGGCCCTGCTGGACGTGATGATGCCCGGCATGGACGGTTTCGAGCTGGCCGAACGGCTTCGGAGTTCGGAGAACGGCAGGAATATTCCGATCATCTTCATTACCGCCATCAGCAAGGAGGAGCGGCACGTTTTCCACGGCTACGAGCTGGGGGCGGTCGATTATTTGTTCAAGCCCGTGGAGCCGGAGATTCTGCGCGGCAAGACCAGGATTTTCGCTGAACTGCATCGTCACAAGCGGTCTCTTGTGGAGACGACCAGACGGCTTGAGGCGACTGTTGAGGAATTGCAGGAATCGCAGAAGGCCCTGGCCCGTTCCGAGCAGCGTTATCGCATGGTCGCCGATTACAACTACGATTGGGAGAGCTGGATCGGTCCCGGGGGAGAACTGCGTTACATATCGCCGTCCTGTGAGCGGATCAGCGGCTACGGTCCGCAATGTTTTTTGGACGATCCGGACCTGATGCAGCGCATCGTTCACCGGGAGGACGTGGGCAGGTGGATGCAGTTCATGCGGGACGAGACCGTGGGCGACGAGGATAACCTCGATTTCAGGATCAGCGACGTCAACGCCAAGGTAAAGTGGTTGAGCCTGGTCCGGCATTCCATTTATTCCGACGAGGGCCAGCCGCTTGGCGTCCGGGTGAGTATGCGGGACATCACCAACCGCAAGCTCATTGAGAGCCAGTTGCAGCACAGCGTTTTTCACGACGCCCTGACAGGTCTTCCCAATCGGGCTCTGTTCCTGGAACGACTTAATCGGGCGGCCGAGCGGTGCGCCCGAACCGGCGAATATTTCGCGGTTCTGTTTATCGACATAGATCGTTTTCAGGTCGTCAACGATCATTACGGGCACAGCATGGGCGACAAGCTGGTGGTCCGGCTCGGGGTCAAGCTCCAGCAGTCGGTCCGGTCCATCGACACCGTTGCCCGGTTCGGCGGCGACGAGTTCGGAGTTCTTCTTGAAGACATTCACAGGAAAGGGGACGCCCGAGCCCTCGTTCGGAAGATATTCGAGTCGTTCAGGGAACCCGTTGAAGTGGATGGGCTTACTTTCGCTCTGTCCGCCAGCATGGGCTACGACATCGGGTCAGGCATGGACGTGGATTCCGAGAAGGTCGTGCACAACGCGCAGGTGGCCATGAACACCGCCAAGCACCATGGTAAAAACCGTGTCGAGGGGTACGAGAAGCGGATGCGCGAAGGCATGGTCAACGTCCTGGCCGTGGAGAGCGAACTCAATCGCGCTCTGGATGCCAGGGAGTTCACTGCCTACTATCAGCCCATCGTCAATTTGGCCGACGGCAGCCTATACGGTTTCGAGGCCCTTGCCAGGTGGAATCATCCGGAACGGGGGCTGGTTGGTCCCGGCGAGTTCATTCCCGTGGCCGAGGAGACCGGGCAGGTCGTGCAGCTCGGCTCTCAGATATTGGAAGAGGCCTGCGCGGCCATGCAGGAATGGACCCTTCGCCACTCGGGGGCGGAAGGGCTGACCATCGCCGTGAACATCTCGGCCAAGCAGTTCGCGGAAAGTACCCTGGCCTCGGACGTGGAGCGTATCCTGAAGCAGTCCGGCCTGTCGCCTGGCCGCCTGAAGCTCGAAATCACCGAGACCGTGGTTATGCTGGACGCGCTCAAGTCGGTCAATCAATTGAAGTCCTTGAAGGACCTCGGTATTTTGTTGTCCATAGACGATTTTGGGACCGGGTATTCCTCCATGAGCTATTTGCAGAGGTTTCCCACGGATCAACTCAAGATCGACCTGAGCTTCGTCCAACGGATGGAGTCCACTCCGGAAAACATCGAGATAGTCAGGGCTATCGTGAATATGGCCCATTCCCTGCGGCTACGCGTCGTGGCCGAGGGCATCGAGACGGAGAGCCAAAGAGACTTGCTTTATTCACTGCAATGCGATTACGGTCAGGGCTACCTGTATTCCCGGCCGCTTCCGAGAGAAGAGGCTGAAGAATTCGTTAAGGATTCCGATTAGATTAACCAGCATTCCACCTGTCTCAACAACTGGAGTCGTTTCCCATGAATCTCAGCGCACCCCAACTGCTCACCTGGATCGTCGGCGTCATTATCGGCCTTCTCGGTATTCTCATTCAGGTCGACGTCATGTCCATCCCGGCCCTGGAAGACATCGTCAGGCCCTTTTGGCTTGTCGCCACGGGCTTCGTTATCCTGGCCGTGTCCAATCTCTTTCGCAGTCTGTAACGAAGCGGATTCCACCATGCCGAAGACAGGGGCTTGACGAAAAATCGTCAAGCCCCTGTCTTTTTTCTTGCGGGTATTGTACCGTGGAACTGCCTTTAAAATTGATTTGCAATGGAGGGTTAGCGTCAATGGCCGATTTGAAACGGTGGAGCCGCAATGAGATTTCGCGCATCCGCAGCGACATGGACCGGCTCTTCGATGACCTGTGTGCGGATTTCAACCTGCCGTCCATGTTCTGCCGCATGGCGGGAGACCTTACCCTACAGGACGAAGGGAATGCTTTGGTGGTTCGTTTGGAGCTGGGCAACATGGCGCCGGACGATGTGCACGTGGGGGTGACGGAGCGCCTGCTTTCCATAGTCGCCGAGACCCGGGAATCCGGCCCGGGCCATGCCAGTTCCCATAGCTTCCGCAAGGAATTGCGTCTTCCCTGTCGTATTGATCCCGAGGCGGCCCGGGCGGAGTTCGCCGAAGGCGTTCTGGTGGTCAGGCTGCCCAAGCGCGCGGCCCCATTCGGATCGAGCGTTGCCATTTCCAGGAAATAACCTACGGAGTCGGATAAATGGTCAAGAAAAGCAAGATATTCGAAGTGCCCGTCGACAAGCTTAAGTGGACGCCCGATCCCAAGCGGCTGTCCATCACATCCACGAACGACCTGGAGCCCCAAAAGGACATCATCGGCCAGAAGCGCGGCGTGGAGGCCTTTCGTTTCGGTCTGGGCATGGTCAAGAAAGGCTATAATATTTTCGTCACGGGTCAGCCGGGAACCGGCCGTCTCTCCACCGTGCGCAAACTGCTCGGCGAAATGGGCAATGGGCAGGCGACCCCGAGCGATCTTTGCTACGTCAATAATTTCAAGCATCCCGAGGCGCCCATTATGCTCCGGTTCGAACCGGGGCAGGGTGACCGCTTCAAGAAGGACATGCAGAAGTTCTTGGACGATATCAAGCGCGAAGCCCCGCAGCTCTTTGAGAGCGAGGAATATATCGCCCGCAAGAACGAGATCGCCGAGGCCCATGAAAAAAAGGTCATGAGTTTCTACAAGGCCATCGAGGACCAGGTGAAAGACACCGGCCTGGTGGTGGTGCGTATGCAGATGGGGCCTATCCAGCGGCCCGACGTGGTTCCGCTGGTGGATGGCGAGCCCAAGCGCATGATCGAGCTGGAGGAGCTGGTCGACAATGGCCGCTTCCCGCGTGCCGAGTTTGAGAAGTTGCGCGACAAGCGGTTGGAGCTCAAGGAGGAGATCGACCATATCGTCCAGGAGCTGAAGGGGCTCCAGAAGGCGGTCGGAGAGAAGCACCGCGAGGTGGACCGGCTCATGTTCCTGACTCTGGCCCAGGAGTTTCTCAAGCCTGTGCGGGAGGCATACCCCGATGAGAAGGTCGCCAAATACCTCGACTCCGTGCTCGACAACATGGTCGAGGACCTGGATGCGGTCAAGGCGTTGGGCAGCCCCGGCCAGCCCGGTCCGATCCCCGGCATGGTCATGCCCGGCCCTTCCCCCGAGATGGTCTTCCAGCCGTATCAGGTCAACCTGTTGGTGGACAACGCCGAGATCAAGGGCCCGCCGGTTATCGTGGAATCCTACCCGACCTACCGCAACCTGTTCGGCTCCATCGAGCGCGTAATGGACCGCATGGGCGGCTGGCATACCGATTACACCAAGATCAAGGCGGGCTCCTTCGTCAAGGCCAACGGCGGTTATCTGGTCATCAACCTGATGGACGCCATCATGGAGCCGGGCGTGTGGCAGACCCTGAAGCGGGCGCTCAAGACCGAGCAGATCGAGATCGAGACCTTTGACCCGTATTATTTTATCAGCGCCACGGGGCTGAAGCCCGAACCCATCGACATGGCCGTCAAGGTCGTCGTCCTCGGCAGCCCGTATCTGTACGCTTTGCTGCGTAACTATGACGAGGACGTAGCCAAGATATTCAAGGTTCGGGCCGACTACGAATCAAGCATGGACGTTACCGACGATTCCGTGCTCGATGTGGCCCGGTTCGTACGGGCCGAGGTGGACCGCAACGGCCTCAGGCCCTTTGATGCGGACGGCGTGGCCGCCGTTCTGGAGGAGGGCGTCCGCTGGGCAGGCAGGCAGGAGAAGATATCCACAGCCTTCCCGGCCCTGGGCGACCTCTTGAGCGAAGCGGATTACTTTGCCGGACGGGCCGGGGCCGAAGCGGTCTCCGGCGAGCATGTCCGAGAGGCTGTCGAGGCCAAGGTTTACCGCTCCAATCAGGTGGAGGAGCGTATACAGGAGATGATCGACCGCGGCAGTCTGTTCGTGGACACGGACGGCGAGGTCGTGGGGCAGGTCAATGGGCTTGCCGTATATTCCTTAGGCGACTATATGTTCGGGAAACCTTCAAGGATCACAGCGGTTACTTCCTTGGGCAAGGAAGGGATCATTAATATCGAGCGCGAGGCGGACATGTCCGGCCCGACTCATAACAAGGGGATGCTCATCCTGTCCGGTTTTCTGCGAAGCCGGTTTGCCCAGGACAAGCCCCTGTCCCTTGCGGCAAGCATCGCCTTCGAACAGTCCTACGGCGGTATAGACGGCGACTCTGCTTCGTCCACGGAGCTGTACGCATTGCTGTCGAGCTTGTCCGGGGTGCCTCTTCGTCAGTATATCGCCGTTACAGGTTCGGTGAACCAGTATGGCGAGGTCCAGCCCATCGGCGGCGTGAATCAGAAGATCGAGGGGTTCTATCTCTGCTGCAAGAATGCGGGGCTGACCGGGGAGCAGGGCGTCATGATCCCGCATCCTAACGTCAAGGACCTGATGCTCCGCGACGAGGTCATTGAAGCGGTTCGCAAGGGGGTGTTCCACATATGGGCCGTGAAGACCATTGATGAGGGCATTGAAATCCTGACCGGCAAGAAGGCCGGAGTGCGCGGGAAGAACGGAGCCTATCCGGCCGGGACCATTAACCGGCTGGTGGATGACAAGCTGCGCGAGTTGGCTGATAAGCTGGCAGCCTTTGGCAAGGACGATCAGAACGGGAAGAAATCTTCCGCCAGGAAATCCGCCAAGGGCAAGCCTGCAAAGAAATAGGGCTTTCCGACATTGATTGAACTACAACAAAAGGGTTGCGGCTCGTCGCAACCCTTTTTCGAGGTTTTGCATGAATCTGTTGAGACTGAATATCTGGAGGAAGTGCATTTTGGGTGGTTTTGTGGTCGCCCTGGCGCTCATGTTTTCCATCGACTGGGGCTATCACTTTCACATTGGCCACGTGGTACGGCTTTTTGTCGGCGCGGCTGCTTTCTGGCTTGCCGTGGATCGTCTGTAACTCGTATTCGATCACGAAAGATCGCAAGAAGTGCGGTCGGTTGAGGGCGTCCCGATCATGTGGGAGAATGTATTCATCTCCGGCTCGGGGCGTCTTCTTTTGCCGGTCTCGTCGTTTTCTCCAGGGAAAAGGAGAACGCTCGGCATTCGGAGGGGGAGTATCCGGGCGTTGCTCCGGTGGCTCGTCGTGAATACAGCCGATTCCGCAGCCCGCCAGCGGGTGCATCCTGTGAGGTTATTTCGGAAAAGTGCTTGACCTTTCATTTCTGTGGGATTAACGAAAACTTTAAAGACAAAAGGAACATTCCATGTTGCGCGTTGAAAACCTCATTTCCATCATCCCCGCCAGCCTAACCGTGGCCAGCGTATGCGTCGTAGTGGACGTAGTAGTAGGTGGTGTTCATAGGGACGCGCCATAGCGGGATAGGTACAATCGAATTTTATAACCCCCGTCGGTGCGAGCCGGTGGGGGTTTTATTTTTGATTCCTACCGGATACGGGGCACACAGGAGGCTAAAATGAAAATGTCAGGTGCGGAAATAATCATTAAATTGCTGGAGCGGCAAGGTGTGCGGACCATTGCCGGCATCCCGGGCGGGGCGAATCTGCCTCTTTATGACGCCATGGGAAAGAACGGCAATATCAAACACATTTTGACCCGGCATGAACAGGGGGCCGGGTTCATCGCTCAGGGCATGGCCCGGGTTACTGGCAAACCTGCGGTTTTCTTCGCCACATCCGGCCCGGGCGCGACCAACACCCTGACGGCCATCGCCGACGCCAAGCTCGACTCCATCCCGATCATCTGCATTACCGGCCAGGTGCCCTTGTCCATGATAGGCACCGACGCTTTTCAGGAAGTGGACACCTACGGGCTGTCCGTTCCCATCACCAAGCACAATTTTCTTGTCCGGTCCGCCGAGGACCTGCTGCGCATCATCCCCGACGCGTTCCGCATCGCCGCCAGCGGCCGTCCCGGTCCTGTGGTGATCGACGTGCCCAAGGACGTGCAGATGGCCGAGGTTGAGTTCGACGAATGGCCCGAACTCGGTGTCCCGGATGCCACGCCCGAGCTTTTCCACGGCGAAATCGAACACGCCGCGGCCATGATTAACCGGGCGAAAAGGCCTATCCTCTACCTGGGGGGTGGCGTTATCCTGTCCGATTCTTCGG
This sequence comes from Pseudodesulfovibrio thermohalotolerans, assembly GCF_021353295.2. Classification (NCBI taxonomy): domain Bacteria; kingdom Pseudomonadati; phylum Thermodesulfobacteriota; class Desulfovibrionia; order Desulfovibrionales; family Desulfovibrionaceae; genus Pseudodesulfovibrio; species Pseudodesulfovibrio thermohalotolerans. The sequence goes on from NZ_CP120635.1 coordinate 1,833,003, forward strand.
CCGAGGCCCTTGCCATGGCCGAGAAGGGGGCCATCCCGTCAGTCCTGACCCTTATGGGGCTGGGGGCCATTCCTTCGGGGCATCCGCTCAATCTCGGTATGCTCGGGATGCACGCGGCTCGCTATACCAATCTGGCGCTGGAAGAGTGCGATCTGCTCATAGCCGTGGGCGTGCGTTTCGACGACAGGGCCACGGGCAAGGTTTCCGAATTCTGCCCCAAGGCCAAGGTCATCCACATGGACATCGATCCGAGCGAGCTGGACAAGATCAAGACCGCCCATGCCTCGGTTCGTGGGGATGTGGCCGATGTGCTCAAGGCGCTGTTGCCGCATATCGAGCAAAAAAACAGGGCAGAATGGAACGGCCGCATCGAGTCCCTCAGGACGGCTCATCCCATGATCGTCCCGGGCGCGGACGATCCCACCTCGCCCTATGGCGTCATTCTCAAGGCCGCGGAACTGGCCGGGGAGGAAGCCATCGTGTGCACCGACGTGGGGCAGCATCAGATGCGCACTGCGCAGGTTTATCCCTTCACCCGCCCGCACCGCTGGCTGACCTCCGGCGGTCTCGGAACTATGGGTTTCGGAATGCCCGCCGCTCTGGGGGCGGCTTTGGCCGCTCCGGACAAGCCGGTCATCTGCTTCTCCGGCGACGGGTCCATCATGATGAACATACAGGACCTGGCCACCGCCATGGAGTACGACATCCCGATCAAGATCATCCTGACCAACAACAACGCGTTGGGGTTGGTCCGTCAGCAGCAGGATCTTTTCTATGGTCAGCGTTATGTGGCGTCCGATTATGACAAGTGTGTCGATTTCATCAAGATCGCCGAGGGGTTTGGAATAAAGGCCTATGATCTGGGCAATTGCGACGACCCTGCGGTCACATTGGCCGAGGCCATAGCCGCCCCCGGACCGGCGTTGATTCATGTGCCTGTCAGCCCGAATGAGCCGGTTTATCCCATGGTGGCTCCCGGAGCGGCCAATTCCCAGATGATCGGAGGAGAAAATCATGTGTAAACAGACTGTTATCGAATTGTCCGTGAATAACCATCCCGGCGTCATGTCTCACATCTGCGGTCTGTTCGCGCGTCGGGCCTACAACGTCGAAGGCATTGCCTGTATGCCCGTCAATGGCGGTCAGACTAGTAAGATTTGGCTCCTGGTCAACGCTGATGACCGTCTTGACCAGATGATAAAGCAGGTGGACAAGTTGGAAGACGTCCTTCTTGTCGAGCGGTACGACAGCGGGCATCCTGTTTTTGCCAAGATGGCCGAATTCGTCCAATAATCTCTTTGGGTAATCCTTCCTTCAAGGCCGGCGCAAGTCGGCCTTTTTCTTTGCTGTCCGGGTTACCAAACGTCATTCGCCCGCGGTGCAGGAAATCATCGGCAAAGGGGCGGGGCGGCATTTGCGTCGAGCTTATGCTGGAAACTCCTTCAAGAGGGCTAAAGATATGGGCGGGACAGCCGATAAAAATATTGGTGAATTGTAATCTGCGGGAGGCGGCATGGCCCTGACCGACATCGAAAAGAGCTTCATCTACGACTATTCGTTGCAGTTGTTGCAGCAGGATATGTTAACCAACCGGCTGTTCGGCTCGTCGGCCGTCGGTCGGAATCTGCGCAGTCTGGTGCTGGGCGAACCGGCTCGCGCGGCAACCTTCACCAATCCTTTCGAGGAGGCCATCAGCGGCACCCTGCGCGGGGATGCGGCCGCAGTGCGTCAGGCGGCCCGAAACGTGGGCGAGGCGGCCTCCATGATGGGCGTTGCCCGGACCGGGATGGCTACGATCGTGGATGCTCTGAACGACATGGAGGACATTATCGACCGGATCGATTCCGGCGAGTTGGACGGCACGAGCAGTGTGGTCCAGGGCGATTTCGACGCGCTCGCGGACAAGATTTCCGGCGTTGTCTCCAACGCCGATTTCAACGGCATAGCCCTGTTGGACTCTTCCCAATGGGACACGGATCAGGTCGATTCCGACGGTAATGTCTATATTCAGTCCAGCAAGGATGGAGGGTTCAACATCACCTTCCATTCCGTGGATATGCCTTCCGGTGGAGTGGGGTGGGCAGACCTGGACGGTGCGGCTTTGGGTGCGGATGGGGCCCGCGCCACCCAGCTCGGCTACGTCCAGTCACTCCAGAGCGAGATGACGGCCATCACGGACATGTATGGGGGCAAGGAGGACAGTCTTCAGGCTCAACAACTCAGCCTTGAGAGCCAGGCCCAGCTTCTGGATCAGGCGGCCCAACTTCGCAAGCCCTCCAATCCGGAGTATTCGCTGGAACAACTCCTCGCGGACCTCATTATTCGCGATACCGGCACCATATTCGACGGCACCAGTTGATAGTTAGGGCGATATGGCCAGAGCGAAACGCCGTTCCTCCAGGAGCGGCGTTTTCAATATGTGAAACTCCAAGTGGCTTAATCCGGGAGGTCGGTCGGGGAAATTTACAGTTAGTGTCGATGCCTTTGACAAAAGAGAGGGAGTATTTCGATATGCGGCATATCGTATTATTCTGATGTGATTTTATATCTTCATCTGTGGCATGATATATGCTTTTCCTTCGGCAAAGGAGGTATTATGAAGAAAATCACTATCCTGTTTTTCCTTGTCTTTTTGTTGTCTGGAGTACCTGCGCAGGCCTACGACTACGACTATTTCGGCAACATGGAGTACCACAACGACGTCTTGCGTTTTGACTTCAGTGTTTCGACCTCGGGCGAACGAATCTTTTTCTCTTCTTCCTGGGACGACGGCGGCTTCGATCCCATGCTTGGCCTTTGGGATGCAGCTGGCAACCTCATCTATTTCCAGGATGACGGAGGTCTGGTCGGGTCTCAATTGTCGAACGGCGTGTCGTATGATTACGAGGAATGGGATTCCTTCTATACCGTTCTGCTGGACCCCGGGAGCTATTTCCTCACACTGACGACTTACGACAACTTCAATATTTCCGATTCGTACAGCGACGGTTTTTATCGTGCCGGCGAAACGCCGATTCTTATCAGCGAGTGGTCCCAGCCTTCCAACGGCTTCCGGACCGACGATTATGCGTTCCACATTCTGAATGTCGACACGGCCAGCGGCCCCGGCGAAACCCCGCCCGTGCCCGAACCGTCGACCGTCGTTCTCCTCATTGCAGGTCTCGCCGGTTGCCTGGTTTTCGGAAGAAAGCGTTTCCTCAAGTAACGCTGAATCCGAATGGTTGAATAAGGCGGACAGAGTAACGCTTTTGGGAACGGGAGTATCTTCGCCGCATGTTGAGGCAGGGGGTTGAGCCTCCACAAGCGGTCGATACCCGAAAGAAAAGCATGTTCTGAAACAACAGCGTTTTCAGCAAATAAAAAGATAGCCCCTGCAATTTTGCAGGGGCTATCTTTTTGGGGGCTGTATCAGATAATCAGTCTATGTATTTTTTACCCATTGTTTCAGTTGTCTAAACTGAGTTTGTGGATGTTGGTATTAAAGCGCCATTCGTATTCCTTCAAAAAAGAGAAAAATGTTTGGTCGGAATACCGTTAACTTTCTCATATGACGCTTGGCCTGGTTCCCAAAATACTCAATTCGTTGATGTGGTTTTGCTTGTCAGCAGACAACTTCGAGTGGTTGATCCTGAAGTGTTTGAATTTGGGAACGTCCAGAACATTGTAGCTGTAAAGAGCATCTGAGTACACGATGCTGTCTGGTCGCACCTTCTTCTTAATGATTGGTAGTAGCGTTTTGCCTTTGGCGTTGGGAATTACCTGTGTGTACACCTTTGCGCCTCGCTTAAGGATTTAAAAGACAGGCTGCGGCCCCTCGGCTTCGTTTGCTCTTCCGTTTCCCTCCAAAGTAGCTTTCATCGACTTCAGATTCGCTAACATCCCTCCCCTTCACAGGTTTTCTTCGGCTATAATTTTCTGGAGCCGGTGAAAATAGAAGGCGGCTGTCTTGACGTTCACTCCGACCAAATCCGCAGCACAGCGGGCTGTGGTGCCTACCATGAAATGCTCTATCAAACTAAGTTGCTTGTTCTGACTCAAACGATTTTTTCGCATTGCCGCACTGATACCCCAGAGGAGTTCTCTGGCACAGCCCCTTTCCAAATCTTGTCAGGGGATATCGTGGCGTCTGTGCACTGGCTTTGGCATAGCGTCCTCGCTTGTGTTGTGACAAACAAAGTATGTCACACAATCAGACTCTAGATAATCTCGTGACTACAGCATCTGATCGGATGGAGTCTTTTTCTTGAAGAAGTTGACGATCAAAACAAAGAATATCGGGATAAATATGAGATCGATGAAGGTGGCGGAAAGCATGCCGCCGCAGACCGCCGTACCGATGGCGTTCATGGCTCCGGCACCGGCTCCCGTGTTGATGGCCAGAGGTAGAACACCGAAGAAGAAGGCCAGCGAGGTCATGATCACCGGTCGGAACCGGGTTTTGACCGCGCCCAGGGTCGCTTCAATGAGTTCTTCGCCATGCCCCATGCGCTCCTTGATGAACTGGATGATCAAAATGGCGTTCTTCGTCGAAAGGCCCAGCGTGGTCAGGAAGCCGATCTGAAAGTAGACGTCATTGTGCAGACCGCGCAACGAGGTAGCCACGATGGCCCCCAACACGCCCAGCGGGAGCATCAGCAGGTTGACGAAAGGAATGGTCCAGCTCTCGTACAGGGCGGCCACGCAGAGGAAAATGACAAAGATGGAGATCGCATAGAGTATGGGGCCCTGGGAGGTGGCCATGCGTTCCTGGTAGGACAGTCCCGTCCAGTCGTAGCCGATTCCATCCGGCAGTTTGCGGACGATTTCTTCCATGGCCTGCATGGCCTCGCCGGTGCTGTAACCGGGCGCGGCCTCGCCCCAGATGTTGGTGGCCGGGAAGGCGTTGTAGCGTTCCAGTTTCGGCGATCCCGTTGACCAGCGGCCAATGGCGAAGGAGGAAAAGGGCACCATTTTACCCAGGTCGTTGCGGACATAAAGTTTTTCCAGGTCCGTCGGCAACATGCGGTAGGGAGAATCGGCCTGGGCGTAAACCTTCTTGACCCGTCCGGCTTGCACGAAATCGTTGACGTAGGAACCGCCGAATGCGGCGGACAGGGTCGTGTGAATTGAGGAGATGGGCACGCCCAAGGCTCCCGCCTTTTCCCAATTTACATCGACGTAGTATTGCGGGGAGTCCTCAATGCCATTTGGACGGACCCTGGCCAGCCGGGGGTCCTGTGCGGCCATGCCCAAGAGCTGATCGCGCGCCGCCAGGAGCTTCTGGGGCCCCAGGCCTCCCATGTCAAGCAGTTCGAAGTCGAATCCCGAAGCCATGCCGAGCTCCACGACCGGAGGCGGCGGAAAGGCGTAGACTGTGGCCTCTTTGATCTGGGAAAAGGATCGCATGGCCCTGTTTGCGAGGCTGGGTACCGACAGGGAGGGATCGTCGCGTTCCTCCCATGGCTTGAGTCTGACGAATCCCAAGGCCATGTTCTGTCCTTGACCTCCGAAGGAGATGCCGGAAACGGGCATGACCGACTCCACCGCGTCCTGCTCATGTTCCTTGAAGTATTTTTCGACCGTGTCCATGACCGCTTCGGTCTGCTCTAGAGTGGAGCCCGAGGGAAGCGTGGCCTGAACCAGCAGGATTCCTTGATCTTCATCCGGAATGTAGGACGTGGACATGCGCGTGAACAGAAAGCCCACCGTCAACACGAGCAAACCGTAGAATATCAGATATCGGATTTTTTTGGAGAAGGAATGGTGGACGATTTCGATGTAGAATCCTCTGATTCTGGTGAAGTTGCGCTCGAACCATCGGAAGAAGGGGCGCATGAAAAAGATCGCGTTGACTGCGGGGCCGTGACCTTTTTTCACGGGTTTGAGAAAGGTTGCGCACAGCACAGGAGTGAGGATCAGGGCCACGATTACCGAAAGGATCATGGAGGCGATGATGGTGATGGAGAACTGACGGTAGAGCACGCCGGTGGATCCCTGGAAAAAGGCCATGGGGCCGAAGACCGCCGAAAGCACCAGCCCGATGCCGACTAGGGCGCTGGTGATTTCGTCCATGGATTTGGCAGTGGCCTCACGGGGGGGAAGTCCTTCTTCCGTCATGATCCGCTCCACGTTCTCGACGACGACGATGGCGTCGTCCACCAATAGCCCAATGGCCAGGACCATGGCGAACATGGTCAGCATGTTGATGGAGAAACCGAAGATTCCGAGTACGGCGAAGGTCCCCAACAGCACCACAGGCACGGCGATGGTCGGAATCAGGGTGGCCCGGATGCTCCCCATGAAAACATACATGATGATAAAGACCAGCAGCACGGCCTCGAACAGGGTCGTGATCACTTCGTCAATGGCCACTACGGTGAAGGGCGTGGTGTCGAAGGGATAGACCACCTTCATTCCCGGGGGGAAATACAGGCTCATTTCAGCAAGTTTCGCCTTAATGGCGTCGGTCGTGTCCAGGGCGTTGGCCCCGGCGGCCTGGCGAATGGCCATGCCGGCCGAGGGGGCGCCGTTGAAGTTGGCCGAGACGTCGTAGCGCTCTGTTCCCAGTTCGGTGCGGCCGATATCCTTGACGCGGATTGTGGAGCCATCCTGGTTGATACGGATGGGGATGGAGGCGAATTCCTCCGGGGTCTGCAACAGGTGCTGCACCACGATGGGGGCGTTGATGCGCTGCCCTTTTTCGGCCGGGGCCCCACCCAACTGCCCGGCCGATATCTCGACATTGTAGGTCCTCAGGGCGGTGATGACGTCTTCCATGGTCAGGCTGTAGTTGGTGAGGCGGTCCGGGTTGACCCAGACGCGCATGGCGTACTGGGTGCCGAAGCTCTCCACTTCACCTACTCCGGGCACCCTGGCCAGGACCTTTTCCAGGTTGGACTGGGCATAGTCTCGTAGGTCCTCGCCGTTCATGCTGCCGTCTTCCGAAATGAGGCCGACCACGATGAGGTAGTTCCGGGTGGACTTGCTGACCTTGATGCCGAAACGCTGCACCGAATCGGGCAGACTGGCCGTCGCTAGTTGCAGTTTGTTTTGCACCTTGGTCCAGGCCAGGTCCGGGTCGGTGCCCGGGGCGAAGGTCAACTCAATCCGTGACTGACCGGAAGAGGAGCTCGTACCGGTCAGGTAGAGCATGTTGTCCAGGCCGGTCATTTTCTGTTCAATGATCTGGGTGACCGTGTTCTCGACAGTTTCCGCCGAAGCGCCGGTGTAACAGGCCTCGATCGCAATGGAAGGCGGAGCGATGGGCGGATATTGCGCGACCGGCATCAGGTAGATCATGAGCGCGCCGAGGGTCATCATGATGATGGCGATGACCCAGGCGAAGACAGGTCGGTCAAGAAAGAATTTGGACAGCATCATTCTTCTCCCGGACGCGACTTTCGGGGCTGTGCGTCGGCAGGCGGGTCTTTCGGTGAATCAAAAGGAGAGGCCGTAACTTCCGTACCCGGTTGCAACCGTTGCAATCCTTCGACGATCACCCGATCTCCCGGGGCCAGGCCAGAGATCACGAGCCATTTGTCGCCAATGGCCCGGCCCAGGACCAGGGGCCGTCGTTGCGCCTTGCTCCCCTCATCGACCACCATGGCGAAGGGCTCACCTCGGTGGTCGCGCGACACGCCTTGTTGCGGAATGAGGAGGGCCTGTTCGTCGACGCCTTCCTGCAACACCGCCTTGACGAACATGCCGGGCAGCAGCGTTTTGTCCGGATTGGGGAAAATCGCTCGTAGGGTCACCGTGCCGGTGGTCTGATCCACCGTGACGTCGCTGAACTGCAACCTTCCCTCGTGGGGATAAAGCGCGTCGTCTTCCAAGATGAGTTGGACTGCGGGGTGCTGCGAATTCGATTTGAATTTCCCCTTGCCGACGCCGTTCCTGATGCGCAGCAGCTCCGTGGTGGACTGGGGGACGTCCACATAAATGGGGTCGAGCTGCTGGATGGAGGTCAGGGCGGTATTCTGATAGGCCGTAACAATGGCCCCGTCCGTGACGGAAGACTTGCCGATGCGGCCGGGAATGGGGGCGGTGATTTTGGTGTATCCCAAGTTGATGCGGGCGACTTCCAGGGATGCCTGCAATGACCTGATTCTGGCGTTGAGTTCATTCAGGGCGGAGGCGGCATCATCGTAATCCTGTTGGCTTACGGTCTTGGCTTCTAAAAGTTTTTCGTAGCGTTCCGCCTTGGAGCCTACGGACTGGAGTTGGGCCTGAGCCTGCTTGAGTCCCGCTAGCGCGTTGTTGTACTCTGCTTGAAAGGGAGCGGGGTCGATCAGATAGAGGATCTCTCCTTCCTTGACATCGGAACCTTCCGTGAACAGGCGCCGCTGAATCAACCCGCTGATGCGCGGACGAATCTCCGCGATACGAAAGGGGGTGGTGCGTCCGGAAAGTTCCCTGGTCAGCGTGACTTTCTGCCTGTGTATTGTGATCGTGCTGACCTGGCGACTTGTTGGTGCGGGCATCGCCGTATCCGCATCGCCGTTGCATCCGAGGAGCAGAACGGCCAGCAACAGTGTTGAGAGCAGCTTGAACCGAGCCGTATTGTTCATTACGCCGTATGGGGCCATTCTAAATCCTTCCTGTGATGACGAGCAGAGTTAAACGATATTGTAGTCTGTACGCGTATCCTTTGGCTGCGCGGTTAACTTTTGACAGGTTTCGCTCAAAGCCGTTTTTAGTCAAGTCGATATGGTTACAAAATACGTCCCTTCGCTTACTCCAGCCAAGCCTGCATTGGCTCGATTTGATCTTCTTCCGACGCGACCGAACGCCTACTGCCGTAATCAAGGCAGGGCATCCCATGGCCTTCGTTATACCTCTCCTAGTATGGGACTCCTGAAATCGTACCAATCCGAACTTTTGAAGTTGAGCATGGAAGAACACTAACACAAATAGCAATACTTGGCAGCAACAGCTTTCTCTTCATTCTGTGACCTGCCTTGGGGAAATGGGTCCACCGGCAATGTGAGTTTTTTTCACAGGTGAATACGGCACCGTCATCGCAACGCATGGAGAAGGGGCCTTTCGTCATCCAAGTACACGGGGGCATGGCCTTCCGATGAAAGGGTGGGCCGACTTTTGGTCGGCCCACCGGGGTGTTTCATCGCTTGGTCGGGATGAGAGGGTTTGAACCTTCGACCCTTTGAACCCCATGACCGGAATAGAGTTTTATATGTCGAAATTATTAAGTAAATTTTTATGCGGATAACAGGTTTGGGCTAAAAATGGGGATTTTGTGCCAGCGAAGGTTATCCAAGAAAGACTGGAAAAGGGGAGACTTTCAATTCGCTGGAAAATAAATATTCAGTTTGGGCATGCTTGGTGAAGTACCACAGCAGTTGCTTCATGAGTTCCACACAAAACGTCGAAAAAAACTAACGGCCAGCCATCCCACTCTGGATGGCTGGCCATTTTTTCTTTATTATTGCTCTGTCTTGATAGAAACTATTTTTTTACACTTTGAACACCAGTAGGTGTACCGAGGTTTTGATTGAAGAAGCAAAATACCAGGGACCATGAAAACAATGAACCAAAGATATACAGCTATTCCAGATTCAAGCGAGAAGTCCAGATTCATTTGCAAGACAAGGATGAATGCTATGCCCATGCATATCCATCCTCCAATTCGTTTATCTAATTTACGGATCTTATTATCACAAATGTTACAATTCATACATGCACCTCTAAGGTTTTAATGCCAGGGTGGGTTTCCTATCTTCCGAACCAACCTCCACCACCGTCATAACCGCCGCTTCGAGACGAACTTCCTCCACCAGTGGAGCCGGAACCGCTTCCGGTTCCAGAAGATCCAGAGCTGCTCCCGGAATTGGAGCTACCGCCCCCACCAGAGGAACCACGGCCAAGATCATTGGGGATTTCTCCATAGACTGCACCTAGGCCGCCAAGGGCACCACCCACAGCTGCACCTGTCACAGCACCGGCAGGGCCCATGGAGACGCCCCCACTGATAGTTCCTGTGATAGCCCCGCCTATAATGCCCCCAACAATCCGCCCCCCGGGACCATCCCCAATGATTTGGAATAGCCCCAGCGGGTCCACCCCGTTCACCGGATCATCCAGGCAATACCCATACCAATCAGGATCACCACCTTTGTCCCCAATGGGGTCGGGCGCGGTCCATCGACCGGTATTCACGTCGTAATCCCGCCATCCGAAGCGGACGAAACCGAGGTCTCGGTCATGCAGCCCGCCCGCAAAGCCGATGGGCACGTGGAAGCCCGGATTGGTGTCCTCGATGATGCCGCCGAACGGATCGTACAGGACTTCCTTTATCACGTTGCCGTGTGAATCGGCAACAACACGGAGCGAGCCTACTTGGTCGTAATGCAGGGTGAATACGGCACCGTCCTCGCGGCGCATGGAGGATGGGAGCCGTTCTTTGTCCGTGTAGTCGAACTCGTAGCTCATGCGTCCGTCGTGGAAGGCTCCGAGTCGGATGAAGTCGAGCCACTGGTAGGCCTCGGCAAGCTGCCCGTTCAAGTATTCGGCTGCCCGCTGACCATCATCATTATGCTGGAAGGTGTAGACGCGGTTTTGGTCTTCTACCTCCATCCTGAGCAGCCGATAGTCCGGCGTGTACTCGTAGAGATGGTACGTGCCGCCGTTCGACCAGATGGACCGGAATCCGTTGTCGTCGTGGGTGTACGTATTGTTGCCCGCACGGAGCAGACGGTTGTCCATGGTGTACCGGTAATCGCGGTAGTGGGGCCCGACGGTTGCGGGAAAATAGTCCCGGGACCGGCGGCCTTCCCCGTCGTAGTTGCATTGGCAGATCAGCCTGCCGTCCCGGTGCGCTTCCGTTAGACGCCCGCCGTTGTCGTAGGTGTACTTCCAGGTGGCGGGTGTGCCTGCCACGGTTTCGGTTTTTTCCACGATGCGGCCGTTCCGGTCGCGTTTCAATTCCATTTCAAATACGTTCATGACGTTCCCCTTTATTTTGCGGAGAGCGTATCACCGATTTTTCTGGAAACCCCGTTTTGTCGAAGAATGACAATTGAATGCGTTGGAAATGTATAAGAAAACAACTTGACAGGGGGCAGGATAATTAGGTCCTCCCGCAAACCGCGGCAGGGTGGCAAAAGAAAAAACCGCCGATCTTGCGATCAGCGGTTTGATATGTGGAGCTGCTGGGCGGGATTGAACCGCCTACCTCGTCCTTACCAAGGACGCGCTCTACCGATTGAGCTACAGCAGCGTTCCGGCTGTTTCCGATGAAAGGGTGGGCCGACTCTTGGTCGGCCCACCGGGGTGTTTCATCGCTTGGTCGGGATGAGAGGATTTGAACCTCCGACCCCTTGAACCCCATGACCGGAATAGAGTTTTTATATGTTGAAATTATTAAGTAAATTTTATGAGGATAACAGGTTTTGGCTAAAAATGGGGATTTTGTGCCGGAGGAGGGTATCCAACTCTAGGAGTCGTCCGCTCGCAATAAACTGAAGGCCTGTAACCTCTCTTGTGCCCCTAGAATTTCATCGGATGTATTTCCACTTATTTTGGCCAATAGGCAGGGGATACTTCGCATCGGATATCCTTTTGATAATGGGAAAGCTTGGAAAATGGAGATTCAACTACCACTTTGAGAGTTACCGAGTCGTGACCCTGGAAAGGGAGGTCAAATGTAAACAAGGCGATGTCGCAGATGCCATTACTGTCTTGGCCTCTCATTGGACGTTTGGGTATCGCAATTGTCTTTGAGTCCAACTCGATCCCGTTGAGCAAAAATGAATATCGGATTGATCCTTCCATATTGCAATAAGACTCTGAGCTGATATCATCACAGGGAAAGGTCAGAAAAAAACCATGTCGGACATGATATGAAGGCGTTAATTGGGCGCTGACGGTACTGCCGGGTTGTAATACATTCAAATATCCAATGAATATTGGTTTATAGAAAGAGTCACTATTAAACCAAACCGCGAGTTCATTCCTGTGAGAATTTGCCCAAATAGCGATAACTACCAACACGGCAATCAATATGCCCGCTTTTTTCATTCTATCCCCTTGTAAGGTGGGGCGATCAGCCCCACCTTTTTTATTGCCTTTCAATTATCGTTGGCGGTCACCTCGATCCAGCAACGAATATCGGTTGCGCATCTTGTCCGCATAGTCTTGGCAGTTGTTTTTCTTTCCGCCTATGCCAAGAAGGTTGTATTCTTGTTTCCCAAGGCTTTTGACAACACGGCGCATTCGCTTGTCGTCATAGCTCTTGTCTTCCAATTTGTAATTATTAATGTTTTCTGTGTCGAATCTACGCCCATCCTTGAACAGCCCAACATTACCCCCAGTCCCATCTTCATAAAAACCGTGTTCATGAGCTATTTCCGTATTGGCCGCATCATTTATCGGGTTATCGGAAAAGATGCCAAGCAATGGCAACCCGCCCAATCCTCGCTTCCCAAATCGAAATAGCCCCAGCGGGTCCACCGCATTCACCGGATCATTCAGGCAATACCCATACCAATCAGGATCACCGCCCTTGTCGCCAATCGGATCGGGCGCAATCCAGCGGCTGGTGTTCACGTCGTAGTCCCGCCATCCGAAGCGGACGAAACCGAGGTCCCGGTCGTGCAGCCCGCCCGCAAAGCCGATGGGGACGCGGAAGCCCGGATTGGTGTCCTCGATGATGCCGCCGAACGGATCGTACAGGACTTCCTTTATCACGTTGCCGTGTGAATCGGCAACAGCGCGCAGGGACCCAACCTGGTCGTAGTGCAGGGTGAATACGGCACCGTCTTCGCGGCGCATGGAGGATGGGAGCCGTTCTTTGTCCGTGTAGTCGAACTCGTAGCTCATGCGTCCGTCGTGGAAGGCTCCGAGTCGGATGAAGTCGAGCCACTGGTAGGCCTCGGCAAGCTGGCCGTTCAGGTATTTGGCTGCCCGCTGACCATCATCATTATGCTGGAAGGTGTAGACGCGGTTTTGGTCTTCTACCTCCATCCTGAGCAGCCGATAGTCCGGCGTGTACTCGTAGAGATGGTACGTGCCGCCGTTCGACCAGATGGACCGGAATCCGTTGTCGTCGTGGGTGTACGTATTGTTGCCCGCACGGAGCAGACGGTTGTCCATGGTGTACTGGTAATCGCGGTAGTGGGGCCCGACGGTTGCGGGAAAATAGTCCCGGGACCGGCGGCCTTCTCTGTCGTAGTTGCATTGGCAGATCAGCCTGCCGTCATGGTGCGCTTCCGTTAGACGCCCGCCGTTGTCGTAGGTGTACTTCCAGGTGGCGGGTGTGCCTGCCACGGTTTCGGTTTTTTCCACGATGCGGCCGTTCCGGTCGCGCTTCAATTCCATTTCAAATACGTTCATGACGTTCCCCTTTATTTTGCGGAGAGCGTATCACTGATTTTTCTGGAAACCCCGTTTTGTCGAAGAATGACAAGTGAATGCGTTGGAAATGTATAAGGAAACAACTTGACAGGGGGCAGGATAATTAGGTCCTCTCGCAAACCGCGGCAGGGTGGCAAAAGAAAAAACCGCCGATCTTGCGATCAGCGGTTTGATATGTGGAGCTGCTGGGCGGGATTGAACCGCCTACCTCGTCCTTACCAAGGACGCGCTCTACCGATTGAGCTACAGCAGCGTTCCGGCTGTTTCCGATGAAAGGGTGGGCCGACTCTTGGTCGGCCCACCGGGGTGTTTCATCGTTTGGTCGGGATGAGATGATTTGAACCTTCGACCCTTTGAGCTCATGACCGGATTTAAGCTTTTATACTTTGAAATTATTTGTGAAATTTTTCCAAGGATAACATTTTTGGGCGAAATGCCGCGATTTTGTGGTGTGGGAGGTTAGCCATGGCAATGCAAGCTCCGAATAGGTAACAGCGGCGTTTTTGAGAAAATATGAGTTGTCAATATGTGCCTACTTTTTGCCTTTTACTTTAGCTTTTCAATAGACTTAAGAGTATAATCACCCCTTGAGAGCAAGCCTAAACCAGAGGCAATCTCCCATGTGACCGATGTGGTCTCAAGTAATTGATTTTTAATATCGCACCGCACCACAGCAACTCGCCTTTCCTCATCAAGAATTTGTTTTTCACTTACGGAAGTAATTCTACAAATAGCTAGAAGTGCATTTGATTCAAAATTTCCATATGCTTTTCCCGGAACTGTCCAATTTTTTGCAGCAAAGTCGATGAGTGTAAATTCGACACCTGCCATTTGCATAATCAATTTTTGCTCTTCGACTTTCAAAGTATACTGACTGTATATTGATTTATATTCTTTTTTGTTGTTCTTTTTAATTTTGTTATCCTTTGAGAAGCAGCAAAACACTTCCTTTACAAGTAGCACATTGCCTTCCGACCATTCAGAATGAACCTCAACTGTCAGCCCGTTAGAGTTGGAAGACTTAAGCAGTAGTCCAGGTTTTGGGCCAATGAATTCATTTGGATTGCCGTCAAATGCTATGGCTTGTTCCCCGATAATCGATACAGAAAGCACTATTAATGTGACGACTATGTGTAAGTTACTTTTAGCGAGAGCTTTTTCGAACACTTCTTGAATCATATGGGTTCCATGGATTTGTAGAAATAAAGACATCGCCACCTTCTGGATCTCCGCCTTGGTATATAGCGATGGCAGGAGCCTCACGAACCTCAACCTTTTTTCTGCTTCGTTTTTCATTTTTATTTTCGATTTCTAAAATCGAAGCCCCACATGTTCGAATAACTTTCCGCGTTCTGATTTCTTCAATCCTGCTTATCTGGTGCCATGCAGCAGTGCATTTTGCTCCAAAACAAACAATCCCTGCTATTCTATACATGATCACAGTTTCCGAAACCACCTTCCAATCGCCGTATTGGGTATCGTACTCACACTCGACGACTTGACATTTGCAATTCGGATGCGGTTTCTCTGGGGCATCATCTTTATTTAAATATAGGGGCTGTCCTAGCTAACTAGTTTTTTTATTGCGGGATGGAGATCGAAGGAACCAAGCCAGTATGGGGATAACAACCCCTATCGCTGTCATTGCATAGGCTGCCAATGGGAACATGGGTACTCCATATAGTGTGTAAATCCCAGTTCGAATCATGGAAATACCATAGAATACCATCAGGATACTCATAATCCATTCCCATACTTTGATACGCATTCTATCTCCTGTTTTGTTTATACCAATCATAGACGCCCTTGGTGAGGGCTCCTGCGCCACCGGCAGGGCTTTGTGGCGGGGGACCCTCTACAAGTCCATTAGCAAAATCAACCGCAGCCTTTGATGCAGCCGCAAGCTTATCCGGGTGCTGCATGGCGGCTCCTGCGATAATAGGAGCAGTTTCAATCGCTCCCGCCGCCGCAATGGGGAGCATTCCCGCCCCCAAGGCGATGCCTGTGTATTTTTGCAAATCCTTATTTGTTGCAAAAGCATTGGCGGTTTTGCTCAATGCTTCTTCGGCTCCTTTTGAGCCTTTGGTAATGGCTTCGCCGATTCCTTTAGGGGCTTTGTTCCAAAGTTGCCCAAGTCCGGTTCCAATCGATTTCATACCACTCCAGAATCCGCCTTCCAGCCCTAATGGATCATTGCCATTCACCGGATCATCCAGACAATACCCATACCAATCCGGGTCACCGCCCTTGTCGCCTATGGGGTCGGGCGCGGTCCATCGACCGGTATTCACGTCGTAATCCCGCCATCCGAAGCGGACGAAACCGAGGTCTCGGTCATGCAGCCCGCCCGCAAAGCCGATGGGGATGCGGAAGTCCGGGTTGGTGTCCTCAATGATGCCGCCGAACGGATCGTACAGGACTTCCTTTATCACGTTGCCGTGCGAGTCGGCAACAACACGGAGCGAGCCCACCTGGTCGTAGTACAAGGTGAATTCGGCACCGTCCTCGCGGCGCATGGAGGATGGGAGCCGTTCTTTGTCCGTGTAGTCGAACTCGTAGCCCATGCGTCCGTCGTGGAAGGCTCCGAGGCGGATGAAGTCGAGCCACTGGTAGGCCTCGGCAAGCTGGCCGTTCAGGTATTTGGCTACCCGCTGACCATCATCGTCATGCTGGAAGGTGTAGACGCGGTTTTGGTCTTCTACCTCCATCCTGAGCAGCCGATAGTCTGGCGTGTACTCGTAGAGATGGTACGTGCCGCCGTTCGACCAGATGGACCGGAATCCGTTGTCGTCGTGGGTGTACGTGTTGTTGCCCGCACGGAGCAGACGGTTGTCCATGGTGTACTGGTAATCGCGGTAGTGGGGCCCGACGGTTGCGGGAAAATAGTCCCGGGACCGGCGGCCTTCCCCGTCGTAGTGGCATTGGCAGATCAGCCTGCCGTCCCGGTGCGCTTCCGTCAGCCGCCCGCCGTTGTCGTAGGTGTACTTCCAGGTGGCGGGTGTGCCTGCCACGGTTTCGGTTTTTTCCACGATGCGGCCGTTCCGGTCGCGCTTCAATTCCATTTCAAATACGTTCATGACGTTCTCCTTTATTTTGCGGAGAGCGTATCACCGATTTTTCTGGAAACCCCGTTTTGTCGAAGAATGACAAGTGAATGCGTTAGAAATGTATAAGAAAACAACTTGACAGGGGGCAGGATAATTAGGTCCTCCCGCAAACCGCGGCAGGGTGGCAAAAGAAAAAAACCGCCGATCTTGCGATCAGCGGTTTGATATGTGGAGCTGCTGGGCGGGATTGAACCGCCTACCTCGTCCTTACCAAGGACGCGCTCTACCGATTGAGCTACAGCAGCGTTCCGGCTGTTTTCGATGAAAGGGTGGGCCGACTTTTGGTCGGCCCACCGGGGTGTTTCATCGCTTGGTCGGGATGAGAGGATTTGAACCTCCGACCCCTTGAACCCCATTCAAGTGCGCTCCCAGACTGCGCTACATCCCGACGCGAAGTGAGTAACTATCTGCGCTCGGTTCCGTTGTCAACGTTTATTTTAAAAAAAATTTCAACTTGGTGTTTTTTTTGATGATTGCCAAAGGTCATCATTGCTCCTCGATGGCGTCATCCGGACATTTATAATGGCGTGAGGGCCTGTCCGCGGTGTATGGAGTAATCCAAGTCGAAACCTTTGGGGAGCGGCCGTGCCGAGTTGCGCGGCATCCTTCAAACGATTCAAAATATAACTGCAAGCAATCAGGGGGTTGGCATGGCCGATGAAGCTCTGAAAGATATCAATCAGTTTTTGACGTTCACTTTGGGCAAGGAAATTTTCGCTCTCGATATAGGAACGGTCCGCGAGGTTTTGGAGCTGACGTCCATAACCAAAATTCCGAGGACACCCAAATTCATGCGCGGTGTCATCAATCTGCGAGGGCACGCCGTTCCTGTGGTGGACATGCGGCTCAAGCTGGGTATGTCCAAGGGCGAGGACACCGTGGATACCTGCATTATCATCGTGGAAATTGAATACGAGGGCGAGTTCACCGTTATGGGCGCACTGGTGGATTCCGTGCGCGAAGTGTTCGAAATGGCACCGGATACCATTGAGCCAGCCCCCAAGATGGGCGCGGCCATCAATGCCGAGTACATAAAAGGAATGGGGCGCCAGAACGAACAGTTCATCATTATCATCGACATCAACAAGATATTTTCCGCCGAAGAGCTGGCCATCGCAAAGGATATGGGGGCGTTGAGCGCGGAACCTGATCGCGCTCCGGCCACAGAAGAGGCTGCGTCAGCGCCGGCATAGCTGAAATGAAACAGCCCCCCGTTCGAAAGGACGGGGGGCTTATGTGTTTTCGAGCAGCAAATCCGCTTTCATCTGGATGGCTCCCATGTGAAAGGCCGTGTGGGCCAACGCGCCCGCCGCGCCCCAGGCCGATTCGGGATTCGTCGTCGCATGGCGGGTGATGACGTTTGCGAGTCTTTCGGCTTGGTTGGCTATCCGTTTGAGCAATGCCCGCCACTCCGATTCATTCACCGTGTATTTCTCCCAGCTTGCTTCCCAATTATATGTTTTGTCGCGGTTCCCTTTGATCCAGTCTGCGAAGGCGTAGATGGATGCGTTCCGCATCTCGTCCTCCGGGGGAGGCTAGTCGCCCCAGTTCATCATTGTGTCCCAGCGAACCTTGCCTTCGGTCTTTTTCTGTTTTCGCAGCAGGATATAGATGGCTCCGGCCCCACCGTGTTTGGGTTGGGCCGTGCAGAAGGCCAGGACCACGCGTCTGAGCGGCTCTTTCGTCAGCCAGGTTTCGGTCTCGGTGCGCAGGATGGACTGGCCTCCGGGAGAGTTTTTTCCCCGTCCAGTGACCACGAGTACGCAACGGTACCCCTGGAGGTAGGATTCGCGGATAAAGAAGAGCAGGGAGTCCCGAGCCTGATCCGAGGTCATGCCGTGCAGGTCGAGGTGGGCGGCTACGCTGAGGGAACCAGCCTTGAGTTGCTGGAATATCTTGATGTCCAGGCCGCGCACGTACCCGTACATGAACTCGTCGGTGTATTCGAGCTCGAACTCGATATCCCCGCGCATGAAACGGTCAAGATCATTTTTAGCCTCGTCCTCGGACGATACGGCGTTTCTTGAGCCAGTGGCGGTGGCCGGAGGCACCTGGCGGCCGCTTTCGCCGCCCATGGGCTTCACGCCCTGCATGGCGGCGAAAAAAAGTTCCTCATCCTGAGGACCTTCATCGGGGTTGACTTTTCCCTTTGGAGGCTCATTTTTCTCGTAAGGAAGAGAATAGACATCGTCTTTTTGTTTCTTGAACTTGATCTGCTTGAGATCGCCAAGGTTGTTCATGCGTTTTTTGGTCATCATGTAACCTTACCTTTGGTCGAACCGAGTATATCCGAACCCTTATGGGTGGTGTCTGGTGCCGTCCGGCGAAGCAATCGCTGGACTTCCGCGACGTGCTTGAGTAATGAGCCTGTTGCACATCATCAAAGCGAGGAATCACATGCTGACCATTGAAGACCTGCATGTCAACATCGGCGATAAAGAGGTCCTGCGAGGGATCAATCTCCAGATAAACGACGGGGAAACTTTCATACTGTTCGGGCCCAACGGATCGGGCAAAACGTCCCTGCTCATGACCTTGATGGGATTTACCGGCTACGAGGTGACCAAGGGCAAGATTATTTTCAAGGGGCACGATATTACCGAAGCCCCCATGTACGAGCGCGCCCGGCTTGGAATGGGAATGTCCTTCCAGCGG
Organism: Pseudodesulfovibrio thermohalotolerans; assembly: GCF_021353295.2. Taxonomy (NCBI): domain Bacteria; kingdom Pseudomonadati; phylum Thermodesulfobacteriota; class Desulfovibrionia; order Desulfovibrionales; family Desulfovibrionaceae; genus Pseudodesulfovibrio; species Pseudodesulfovibrio thermohalotolerans. The sequence continues at coordinate 1,852,112 of NZ_CP120635.1, forward strand.
CCGCCGACCATCCATGGTCTGCGCACCCGTCACCTGGTGCAGATGTGCGCCCGCAAGGGCACGGTCAACCCTGACATGCTGGCCGAAATCGTCAACATGGGCGATTTTCTTGATCGTGACATCAATGCGGGCTTTTCCGGCGGCGAGATCAAGCGTTCAGAGCTTCTCCAGCTCATGGCCCAGCAGCCCGATCTGGTGCTCTTCGACGAGCCCGAATCCGGCGTGGACATGGAGAATATGCAGTTGGTGGGGCAGGTCGCCCGCGACGTGCTGGACGGCAAGTTCAGCGTGGCCCCCGACCTGAGCCTCAAGGAGCGCAAGGAGAAGGTCACGACCGCCGGACTTATCATCACCCATACCGGGTACATTCTCGACTACGTGAACGCCGACCGGGGCCAGGTCCTCTATCATGGCCATCTGTGCTGTGAAGGTCGCCCCAGGGATATTCTGGACCACATCCGGCAGCATGGCTACCAGGAATGCGTCCGCTGCATGAACTAGCCGTCGGCATTGGAGAGATATAGATATGAGCAAAGTCGATCTGAAGGATTTCAAGTTTGACGGCCTCAAGCAGGAGGCCATTACCGATCTGAACGCCCTTTCCGACGCGGACAAGGACCAGCTTCTCATGGCCGGCGTGGTCTCTGACCTGTCCACCCGTTCCGCTTCCTATTTGCAGATGGACCAGTCCGCGGTTCATTGCCAGTCCAGGAACGAGGCCGTGGAGATCATGGACATCAAGGACGCCCTCAAGAAATATGACGGCCTCAAAGAGTATTTCTGGACCCTGGTGGACAGGGACAAGGACGAGTTCACCCGTTCCGCCTACGACAACCTCCACGGCGGTTACTTCATTCGGGTCAAGGCCGGGGCCAAGATCAAGGAACCCATCCAGTCCTGTCTCATGCTCAAGTCCGAGCATGTCGGCCAGAACGTTCATAACCTCGTGATAATCGAGGAAGGGGCCGAGGCGCACATCATCACCGGCTGTTCCGTGGCGCATGGCACCAAGGCCGGCGCGCATCTGGGCATTTCCGAGTTCTTCGTCAAGAAGAACGCGTCCCTGACCTTTACCATGGTTCACAACTGGTCCGAGTCCGTGGCTGTTCGGCCGCGTTCGGCGGGCATGGTGGAGGAGGGCGGCAAGTTCCTGAACAACTATGTTTTGCTCAAGCCTGTCCAGGATTTGCAAATGTACCCCGCAATCACCCTGAACGGCCCGGATTCCGTGGCCCGTTTCAACTCCGTGGTGGTGGCCACCGAAGGATCGCATCTGGACATGGGCAATCGTGTCATCATGAATGCCCCGAACACCCGGTGCGAGATCATCGCCAGGACCATCGCCTCCGGCGGAACCATCATCAACCGGGGACACATCGCCGCGCATCACGTCCCGAGCAAGGGACATCTGGAATGTCAGGGCTTGATTCTCGGCGGGGGCCGCATCTGGGCCATCCCGGAACTGGACGGCACAGTGGAGGGCGTGGAGCTTTCCCACGAAGCCTCGGTGGGCAAGATTGCCCAGGAGGAGATCGAGTATCTCATGGCCCGCGGCATGGACGAGGATGAAGCGACCTCGACCATCGTGCGCGGCTTCCTTAATACCGATATCATGGGCTTGCCCGAGCGGTTGCAAAAGGAGATCGATAAACAGATCGAGGAATTGCAGTCTTCGGACGTCATGTAAAAAGAAAAGTTGTATACGCAGGGGCGGGGGCTTCGGCCACCGCCCCTTTTTTTTGCCGTGCGGGATTGGATTAGCCCTTGAACAAACTGAATTGACGTACTAATCAATGTTTTCCATCTTCTTGAAAAGAGACGCGACAGGGAGTGCCGAATGACGAAAAAGGAAGGAATCCTGCTGGCAGCCCAGGAATTGTTCGCTCGTTACGGTTATGCGGGAACGACCATGAAAATGGTCGCCGAGCAAGCCGGAGTGGCCTCGGGCCTGGTTTTTCATTATTACGAATCCAAAGAAAAGCTCTTCATGGTGGCCGGAGCCGGATTGATCGACAACATGGTTTCCGTTCTGCATCAGGCCACCGCCGGAACGGCCTCCGGCTGCGAGGCCATGGGCATTTTCGTTAAGGCCTACCTGGATTTCACCGCCGAGCATGAGAAGACGTTCCCCACGATCATCCGGTGTTCGCCCTTCAGCGACGACAACCCCGATCTGGATCGCGAGAGAATCGCCACCAAGTTCCTGGATTTGATAAACATCATAGAGGATATACTGCGACGGGGGATCGAGGACGGCTCCATTCGCGAGATGCCGGTTCCCCAGACGGCATTCATGATCTACGGGGTCATCGTGGGTGCGGTTCGTACCCGGTTCCTGACACCCTATGACATCCCTGGATTGTATGCCGAGGCGCGGGAGTTCGTTCTGCGCAGCGTCTGCGCCTAACCGCTCGTCGTATCTATTTATGTCTGATTATAGAGGACATCTTGCCGGAGGGCTTTTTTTCGGCATTATGGGATTGGTGGGGGTGATCCTTCTTGGTTGGATGACCTTTGATCCGCTCCAGGCCGCCGGGTTGCTCGGCTTCTGTCTGCTTGGCGCGCTTTTCCCGGACGTGGACACCAACTCCAAGGGGCAAAATCTTTATTACGCCGTCTTCGTGCTTGTCGACCTGGGGTTGATTCTCAGGGGACTTTACGTCTGGGCCGCATGGTTCGGGCTTTTCTCCATGCTTCCGGCCGTGGGCTCCCACCGCGGCTGGACCCACACCTGGTGGGCCATGCTCCTTGTGCCGCTGCCCATCGTGGTCATCCCTTTCTTCATGCAGGAGCAAGGGCTGGCCCGTTACTTTGCGCCGTTTTACGCCGCTTTTGTGATCGGCTATTTCTCCCACCTGATCTTGGACGGAGAATTCAAGTAATTCCTGTGATAGAGACGTGATCGGCCCAGCCGGTTGCGGGTCAGCTTCGAAGCCCTTTGTACAGGGCCATGTATCGATCGGCCATGGCCTTGTCCGTGTACCCGGTGACCGATTCCGCGCCGTTGGCGACCAGCCATTCGTTCAACTCGGGATCGTTGACCAGGCGGACGATGCTTGTCGCCAGATCGGCCGCGTCGCGGTTTTTGAAAACCAGTCCGTCGTGTTCATGGGTGACGAGTTCCAGGTTTGAGGGCAGATCCGATGAGATAACCGGAGTTCGGGTGGCCCAGCCTTCCTTGATGACCGCGTTGGACCCTTCGCCGTCCACGGAGGGGACGGTCAGGATATCGATCTCGGGCAGGACTTCTCGGCTGTCGCGGTATCCCAGGAAGAGGATCGAGTCGGCCAGACCGAGCTTTTCAGCTTGTCGTTTCAGGTCCTGCTGCATGGGGCCTTCGCCCGCGATCATGCACTGCCAGTTCGGCATGTGGGGAGACTTGCGCAGATGGGCCAGAGCCTCAATGAGGACTTCGAATCCCTTTTGGGAACTGAGTGCGCCCACCGCGCCCAGCGTCAGGACAGGGTGCCTGCGCGACTCGGAGGTGTACATGGTCGGATCGATGCCGCTGTGGATGACGGTGGTTTTCTCCTCCGGCACCCCGCAGTCTACCAGAACTTCCTGAATTTCGCGGCTGACGGCCACCAGGACGTCGCCCATGAGGTATTTGTTCCGGCTCCAGCCCGGCTTGAGGCGGTAGGATACGCGTCGGCTGTGGACCAGACGGAACGTGTTGCGCAGTTTCTTGGCCAGAGCGGCCAGGGAAGCGCCTTTGGCGTCGTTGGAATGCACCACATCGGGCTTGAAGGATTTTATGATCCCGAGCACCCGAAAAATGTTCATGGGGTTGTAGTCGTTGTGGGAGGGCAGTGCGGCGAAGGGGATGGAGTCGGCCTTCAGCAGGGGAATCAACGGGGAATCCTCGGGCACCGCGACCAGGGGCTCAAATCCTTCGGCGCGATTCAGGGCGCGTGCCAGATAGTACACCTGGCGTTGTCCGCCGCGCATGATTCTGCCCAGGTCGAGTAACAAAACCTTCAACATAAACCTCTTTTATTTCAAAGCCCTCGCCGCAGTTTTAGCAACGGCTTCCAGGCTGGGGCAGACCGCGAATCCGGCTCTGCCCATGGTTTCGAGCTTGTCCTTGATGCCGCCGCCCGAGTCCAGAATGGCCCCGGCGTGGCCCAAACGTTTGCCCGCAGGTGCGGTCTGTCCCGCGATGAAGGAGATGACCGGCTTGTCGAATCCCGTGCGGACGACGTATTCAGCCAGATTCTCTTCCGCCTGTCCACCGATTTCACCAAGGACGATCACGACCTTGGTTTCGTCGTGATTGCGTATCATTTCGAACATATCCACGAAATTGATTCCGATGAAGGGGTCGCCGCCGATGCCTACGCATAGGGATTGCCCGATACCAGCCCGGGTCAGACGGTCGGCCACTTCGTATGTCAAGGTGCCGCTGCGGGAGAGAATGGCCACGGGGCCGGGCGAGAAAGGCCGGGTGGGCATGATGCCTATCTTGGTCTGTCCGGGCACGATGATGCCCGGCGTGTTCGGGCCGACGATTCTGGTGGGCGACCCTTTGGCCCGCGTAAAGGCTGCCAGCATGTCGTGCTGGGTGATGCCTTCGGTGATGCACACGGTCCACGGAATTTCGTTGGCGACGGCTTCGGCCACGGCGTCGGCGGCCATGCGCGGAGGCACGAAAATGATGGAAGCGCCGATTTTTCCGGCGCGGGCGGCTTCGGCGATGGAGTTGTAGACCGGGACGCCGAGCACTTCCTCGCCGCCCTTGAATGGAGTTACGCCAGCCACCACGTTGGCTCCGTATTCCAGCATGAGCTGGGTGTGAAGTCTGCCCTCGCGTCCGGTGATGCCCTGGACGAGGATGGGAGTGCCCTTGTCGATGTTGAAAACTGCGTCGCACGAGTAGTCGGCGGGCGCGGGACGGGGGCCGAGGGGCAGGTCCAGAGGGGCTGGAAATTCCACGGCCGGAGTTTGGGCTGGCCTGATGGTGTCCAAAATCCCGATGGCCGCCTGCATGTCTTCGGCCATGTGAAGGTTGTCCACATCGAGTTTCCGGAGAACCTGCAAGCCTGCTTCGGCGTCCTTGCCGGACATGCGGACCACGATGGGTTTTTGCGGGGATTCACCTCCTAGCGCTCCTTTCAGGGCGAGGGCGACTTTTTCGCAGGAGAGTATCCCGCCGAAGAGATTGATGAAAATGGTTTGGACCTGGTCGTCGCCGAAGAGCAGTTCAAGGGCGGTTTCCATGCGTTTCTGGTCGGCGGCTCCGCCCAGATCGAGGAAGTTGCTGGCGGGCAGGCCCGAGAAATTGAGCAGGTCCATGGTGGCCATCGCCAGTCCTGCGCCGTTGACCATCAGCCCGACCCAGCCGGGGAGCCGGACGAATGAGAGGCCTGCGTCTCGGGCCATGTTTTCTTCGTTGGTGGCGTGTTCGCGCTGGTAAAACGCCTCGGTTCCGGGATTAAGCTCGGCGAAGTTGTCGTCCATCTCCACCTTGCCGTCCAGCGCCACCAGCCGGTTGTCCGGGGTGATAATCAGGGGATTGATCTCGGCCATGAGCAATCCATTGTCGAGCATACACCCGAACAAGGTGGTCAGAAGCTCCTGGAAAGGCTGGAACTGTTCCCTGTCCAGGCCGAGATGGAAAAAAGCGGCCCTGATCTGGTGCGGGACAAGGCCGCCCGGCAGGGTGATCCTTTGGACCAACAGGTTGTCCGAACCAAGCTTTTCGATCTCCACGCCCCCTTGGCGGCCGGTGGTGAGCAGGATGCAGCGGTGCTCGCGGGAGACAGTGAGGGAGAGGTAGAATTCTTGCTCAATGGCTTCGCCCGGCTCCACGCGAATGAACGGCACAAATTCGCCCTTGATGGAACGGTTGAATAATTTTCGGGCCTTGTCCGGGAATTCGGCGGGATCGTCGATGCGCAGGATGCCTCCGGCCTTGCCGCGTCCGCCGGATAGTACCTGGGCCTTGAGGAACCAGGGCAGGGGGAAGTTCGTGGAGAAGCCGTCCTCTTCCCCGGGGAAGACGGCCGCACCCTGCGGCACGAGGATGTGGGCCTTTTCGAAGAGGAGTTTGCTTTTGTGCTCGTTGAGTAACATGACAGGCTCCTGGTCTTGGCTTATGGGTCGATGAAACCTTAGTTGGTTTAAGCGGTTGAATCAATGTAAATATATTGACCATGGCATGATTTGAGGAGAAAATGTATTATGAGGGTGAAAAAACGCCCGTCATCGGAGGAAATATGTCGGACCTCAGTGATTTTGCCGATCAGTTGCATACGGAAGTTATTTCGGACATGGCCGAGAGTTTCTTTGGCGGAAGGAAAGAGTTGGATAATGCCCTGAAGGCGTATTCCAGCATGGTCAAGGAGTTCCTGCCCGTAATCGAACATATGTTTCAGGCGGCCGCGACCCTACGGTTGCTGCTGCTGGACGACGCCGGGGCCGATGCGTTTTGCGCCGAACTCGGCATCGATCCGTCGCGCATTCCGCAGGCCGAGGGAGCTCCTATCCTGGTTCGCGAGTCCCTGCCGTTCTCCCTGACCGGCGGAGGGCGGTACAACGACTGCGTGACTTTGGCCTACCAGGGGCTTCACGAGGCGATTTGGGAGTATCTTCACGGACGGCATTACGACGACCCCGATCAGTCGGGACGCAAACGGCTGACCATGCACTACCGCCGTCTCAAGGAGATCGCCGAGATCATCAATGAGAAGATTCACAAGGCCAACAACGAGCGGTCCGTATCCACGGTGTTGCGCGAAGTAAAGCGGTTGGACCCCGTTCAGATGGAGCGTGAGGAGATGCTTGGCGACGTGGTGTACGGCGACGGGTGCGAAAAGGACCCTGATATGTGTTTCGTTCCGATCGATTTCGATGGGTATCAGTTCCCCGAGGTGGAGGAGTTGCCTTCACCCAAGGATGTTAAACCGGCCGTCAAGCGGTTTTGCTCGCGCCTTTATGCGGAAAGGAAGGACGAGGTTCGCGAGGCCATCGACGTGTTCACCGGGCGATGAGTCCCGTCCGGATTACGCGTTGATTCGCGCGAGGATGGTTGCCAGCGTTTCGTTGACCGTGTGTTCCGGGACCTGGCAGGTCCCCACGGCCCTGTGTCCTCCGCCGCCCAGGGAGAGCATCAAGTCGCCTACATCCACCGCGCTTGTTCTGTTAAGGATGGAATGCCCCACGGCGATGACCACGTTCTGTTTCTTGAATCCCCAGATGACGCGGACGCTGATGTTGCACTCCGGAAACAGGGTATAGATCATGAACCTGTTGCCGCAATACAGGCGGTCCTGATTGCGCAGGTCCACGAGCACCGCGTCGCCGTGCGTCCTCGCATTGCTTTTGAGCATGGCGATGTAATCGTCGCGATCCGCGAAATACCTGTCCACGCGCTCTCTGACGTCGTCGATTTCAAGAATTTCTTCCGCTGACAAGGTGCGGCAATGCTCAATCATGTCGAGCATAAGCTGGTAATTGCTGATGTTATAGTTTCGGTATCGTCCCAGCCCGGTCCTCGGGTCCATGATGAAGCCGAGCAGTATCCAGCCTGAAGGATCGGTTATTTCGTCCATGGTCAGATCGGCTGAATCCATTTTGTCCACGGCTTTGACGAACTCGGCATAGGAGGCGGGGAATTTGTCCGGCCCGTAGTATTCGTAAACCACCCGGGCGCAGCTCGGCATAGGGCTGCTCGCACCCTCGAAATCGAATTGGCCCAGCCGGTCCATCTCGCTGGTGTGATGATCGAACCACAGTCCGCAGCCTTCGACGTAGGGCACGTTGGCGAGGACGTCGTTGCCGGTCACTTCAACACGGCCGTCCTGTAAATCCTTGGGGTGGGCGAAAAGATAATCGTCAATGATGCCGAGCTGTTTGAGGAGAGCGGCGCAGGCAAGGCCGTCAAAATCGGATCGGGTGACAAGTCTCATGCGGGATTCTCCATGTGTCACGGGAGGTTGGCGGCAAAATCGTGTTCCCTGTCAAAACAGTCGCATTATTAGTCGGGTAATGAGTATTTGTCAAAAATGACCACAATGCGGATCAGGCGTTCCGCAAGGCCTGGGCGCGAAGCATCCGCAGCTTTTCGCCCGAGGCTGATCCGTGATTCCTGTCTTCGGGGGCGAGTTGGACGGGAAGGATGATTGCCAATTCCCTGGCGGCGCGCTCGCCGTAATCCTCGCCGTGGTCCGCCTGAACCAGCTTGAAAAGGGGGGCCAGGACGCGGGAAAGATGCAGGTCCATGAGCAGGTCGACCCGGGTTGCCGGGCGCAGTTGTCCGTATCGGGCCGCGATCATGTGCCAGCGGGCCGCTTTGACGCCTGCCGTCTTGTATTCGTTGGACATTCGAAGCCGCAGGGCGACTGTTTCAGCCAGGGGAGCGCCCGCAAGGTCGTGCCCGTAGTGGCGGGGCAGCCGTTCCGGTGGAGTCAGGGTCTTGCCCAGGTCGTGGCATAGGCCCATCCAGACGGCGATGGGATCACCGGCCAGATCGTCCATGATCCGGCAGGTGTGTGTCAGCGCGTCGCTGTTGTGATACGGGGCAGGACCCGCCGGGATGGAACGGGCAATGTCGAATTCCGGAAACCATGGCAGCAGGCAGTCCGCCTCGGCCAGGAGACGTAGAAAATTGCCCGGCCTCGGACTTTCGAGTCCCTTGCGCAGTTCTGGCCCGATACGGTCAGCCGAAAGGCCTTCAAGAAGTCCTTCGCGGTTAGCGTCGCGCATGGCCCGGACAAGCTCCGGGTGTGGGGTGAATTCCGGCAATTGGGCGGCGAACCGGGCTGCGCGGAAGACGCGCAAGGGGTCTTCCTTCATGGAATGTTCGGAGGCGGGGCGCAGGATGCGACGCTTGATGTCGTCGAATCCCTGGGGATGGAGGATGAGTTCACCTTCCTCGGAGAGCAGTTGCGCATTGACAGTCAAGTCCCGGGCTTTTAATTCTTCTTCAAGGGAGTCCGCCCTCGGGAAGGAAAACTCGATGCCGTTTATCAGGAAAATCGGGAAGGTGCGGCCTACTTCGCGGGCTTTGGGAAAGGCTCTGCGAAATTCCTCGCGGGAGGAGTCCATGACGAGGTAATCCCTGTCGTGCAATGGCCTGCCGAGCAGGAGATCGCGGACCGCGCCGCCAGCCAAGTATAATTTCATTGCCCATGTCTAGCACAAGGTAACTCATGCTTCCACAAGGAATTTTTCTCATGGAGCCGGAGGATGGCGTCACTGCGGCCACGCATCCGTTGTGGCAGGCGGATTTGCGCGTTCTTGAGCCCTGGACGTCCTGTCCCGAACTGGATGCGGTGCCGCCCGGCTGGCGGAAAAGCCCCGGAGGGACGGGAGAAACCCTGATCGTGACCGAGTCCTGCTCCAGCACCATGGAGTTGGCGGCCCGGATGGTCGCCGAAGGAATGCTCGGTCCATGGGGCGCAGTGGTTTGCGCGCGTCAGACCATGGGACGCGGCCAGTTGCGGCGTCCGTGGGCGTCGCTTCCGGGCAACTTGCACGCCTCCATCGTTCTTCCGCCGTCGCCTGCCGGAGGAATGTGGGCAGACGCCATGTCCGACCTTCTTCCTCTCGTCATTGGCCATGTGGTCAGCGAGGTCCTGACGGACCTCGGGGCGGATGTTCAGATCAAATGGCCAAACGATATTCTTCAAGGAGGCCGAAAGGTTGGCGGGATGCTGATCGAGGAGCGAAATAACACGTCCATTGTCGGCGTGGGCCTCAATCTCGCCGATAGTCCTGACGATGCGAGGATGCGCGAAGATCGTTCGGTTCCGGCCGCAAAAGTCCGACTGCCGTTCTTTTCCGGGGGGGCCGTATCTCTCCTCAGTCGGCTTGTAAACCATGGGAAAAGCGTGTATGCAGCAATACTCGACGAGATTCCACCCCCTCGATTCATCTCTATGTTCGAGAGCAAACTCGCCTGGTTCGGACGAACTATCTTGGTCAGGGAAGGAGACGATAACTCCTATGAGGCTGTCTTGGCAGGCCTCTCCTTGAGTGGTGGACTTGTTTTACATCGTGGGGGAGAAGAATCGGTGCTGTATTCAGGGTCGATTTCTCCTCTTTAAGTCCCGCATGGGGCGGGACGGGCCAACAGGTTTTTATATCAGTCATTTCTGTCTAGGAGACCAGTGAGATTCATGCAGCCGAAGTCCTTTGAACAGGTACTCGAAGAGGTCAAGGGGAAGCGGATACTGGTGGCCAACCGGGGCATCCCGGCAAGGCGCATCTGCCGTTCCATAACCGAAATGTTCAACGCCAAGGCGATAATGACCGCCACCGACGTTGATAAAACCTCTCCGGCATCCTCCGGGGCCAACGAACTCCTGATGCTCGGCTCCGATCCCCGTGCGTATCTTGACCAGGACAGGATTATTCGTGAGGCCAAGGCGAACAACGTGGTCGCCATTCATCCCGGTTGGGGATTCTGTTCCGAGGACGACTCCTTCCCGGCCCGTTGCGCCAAGGAAGGGATCATTTTCATTGGCCCTGAGCAGGAGCCCATGCGCATCCTCGGCAACAAGGTCGCCGTGCGTAAACTGGCCATCGAACAGGGCGTGCCCGTGGTGCCCGGTTCCGAAGGGGCCGTATCCATCCCCGAGGCGCGCAAGATCGCCCAGGAGATCGGTTTCCCGGTGATGCTCAAGGCCGAAGGCGGCGGTGGTGGCCGCGGCATCTACGAGGTCTACCAGGAGGAGGATCTCGAAAACGCCTTCTCCAAGGCTTCGGCCCTGGCCCAGGCGTCTTTCGGCAACCCGCGTCTCTACGTTGAAAAGCTGTTGACCTCGATCCGCCACATCGAAATTCAGGTCATCGCCGACAAGTACGGCAATGTTTTCTGTCTGGATGAACGTGACTGTACGGTTCAGCGCAATCACCAGAAACTCATCGAGATCACGCCGTCTCCCTGGCCCAAGTTCACCCCCGAGTTGCGTGCGCAGCTCAAGGAATATGCCCGTCGACTCGTTTCGGCCGTAGGCTATTATTCCCTGGCCACCGTCGAGTTCCTGGTGGACAGCGAAGGGGTGCCGTACCTCATCGAGGTCAACACCCGGCTTCAGGTGGAGCACGGCATCACCGAGTGCCGCTACGGCATCGACCTGGTCGAGGAGCAGATCGCCATCGCCTTCGGCGCCAAGCTGCGCCTGAGCGAGGAACATACGAAACCGTTCCAGTGGGCCATGCAGTGCCGCATCAACTGCGAGGACCCGCAAAAGCATTTCGAGCCCAACTCCGGGCGTATTACCCGATACGTGTCCCCCGGCGGCCAGGGCATCCGCATCGATTCCTGCGTGGGCGACGGCTATCGCTTCCCGTCCAACTACGACTCGGCGGCCTCGCTGCTCATCGCTTACGGCAACACCTGGAAGAAGGTCGTGGCTCTGATGAATCGAGCCTTGCGCGAATACATGATCGGCGGTGTGAAGACGACCATTCCCTTCCATCGCAAGATCATCGACCACAAGAAGTTCGTCGAAGCGGATTACGATACCAATTTTGTCCGCCAGAATTACGCCGAGTTGATGAATTATTCCGATCGTGAGCCGGATTCCCTGCGCTTGACGAAGCTGGTGGCCGAGATTTCCGCTCTTGGCCACAACAAATATGTCCAGCTCGGCGAATACCGGGGACGCGAGGACAGACGGGTAGGCCGTTTTCATCTGGCCGAGCCGCCCGAGGTTTCCTCCTGGTTCGAGCCGCGCTTCTCGCGCAAGATGGGCCGCGAAGCCATTCTGGATACCCTGCGCACCGACCGCGAGGCCGGGATCATCCACATGACGGACACCACGACCCGCGACATCACGCAGTCCAACAGCGGCAACAGATTCCGTCTGGCCGAGGATCGCATCATCGGACCCTCGCTCGATCAATGCGGTTTCTTCTCCCTGGAGAATGGCGGCGGCGCGCACTTCCACGTGGCCATGCTTGCCAACATGACCTATCCGTTCACCGAGGCGGCCGAGTGGAACAAGTTCGCGCCCAATACCCTTAAACAGATTCTCATTCGGTCCACCAACATCCTTGGCTACAAGCCGCAGCCCAAGAATGTCATGCGGCTGACCGGCGAGATGATAAACGAGCATTACGAAATCATCCGCTGTTTCGACTTCCTCAATCATGTCGACAACATGCGGCCATTTGCCGAAGTCGCCATGGCTTCGAAGCGTAACATCTTCGAGCCCGCCATTTCCCTGTCCTGGGCCAAGGGCTTCGACGTGGAACGCTACCTGACCGTGACCGACGAGATCCTCCGCATGTGCTCCGAGGCTGCGGGCGTCACCAGGAAGCAGGCGGAGAAGATGATTATTCTCGGCCTCAAGGACATGGGCGGCGTTTGCCCGCCCCGGTTCATGCGCGAGCTTATTACTTCCATTGCCAAGAAATATCCCGAGCTGGTCATCCACAGCCACCGCCATTACACCGATGGTCTGTTCGTCCCGACCATGGGCGCGGCCGCCAAGGCCGGAGCGCACATCGTGGACGTCGCCATCGGCGCGAGTGTCCGCTGGTACGGCCAGGGCGAAGTCCTGTCCACGGCGGCGTACATCGAGGATGAGATGGGCCTGAAAACCCACCTCGACAAGGACATGATCCGGGCCACCAATTTCCGGCTCAAGCAGATCATGCCGTACTACGACCGCTACACAGCTCCGTACTTCCAGGGGATCGACCATGACGTGGTCCGTCACGGAATGCCGGGCGGCGCGACTTCCTCCTCCCAGGAGGGCGCGCTCAAGCAGGGCTACATCAAGCTGTTGCCCTACATGCTCAAGTTCCTGGAAGGCACCCGCAAGGTGGTGCGTTACCATGACGTCACGCCAGGTTCCCAGATTACCTGGAACACCGCGTTCCTTGCCGTGACCGGCGCGTTCAAGCGCGGCGGCGAGCGGGAAGTGCGGCGGTTGCTGAACATCCTGGACATCGTCACCCTGTGCGGCGAGGAGGAACTGACCGATCTCGAACGCGAAGCGCGTCTCGATCTGTACCGCGATTCCAATGACGCTTTCCGCAATCTGCTGCTCGGCAAGTTCGGCAAGCTGCCCCTCGGCTTCCCGGCCGACTGGGTTTATCAGTCCGCCTTCGGTTCCGGTTGGGAAACGGCCGTCAAGGAACGCACCGAGGCTTCGCCGCTGACCACTCTTCAGGATGTGGACCTTGCGGCTGAGAAAAAGGCGTTGCGTTCCCGGCTGCATCGCCAGCCCACCGAGGAAGAGTTCATCATGTATCTCAATCATCCGGGCGATGCCATCAAGACCGTCGACTTCTGCGAGAAGTTCGGCAACGTCAACAACCTTCCCGTGGATGTCTGGTTCGAGGGACTGGAGAAGGGCGAGGTCCTGGAGTTCCAGGGCAATTGCAAGAAGCCGCACGTCATGCGCATCCTGGATATCTCCGAGCCGGATGAGAACGGTATGACCGTGGTCCGTTACGTGCTCGACTCCGAGATCATGAGCCATCAGGTCAAGGTGGCCGAGGCTGAGGTTGGGGGCAAGGACGCCATCGAGATGGCGGACCCGTCCAACGTATTCCAGGTGGGTTCGCCCAGCAACGGCGACCTGTGGGTCACCCATGTCCGCCCCGGCGATCGCGTCAAGGCGGGCGAGGAACTGCTCAACATCTCCATCATGAAGCAGGAGAAGGCCGTCCTGGCTCCTGTGGCGGGCATGGTCCGTCGGGTCATCAAATCCGCCAATTACACCGAGGACAAGAAGATGGTTCCGGTGGTGGAAGGGGAGCTTCTCGTGGAACTCGGACCCGAGGCGGGCACCTGTCCCACCTGCAAGGTCGACGTTCCCATGGAGGATTACAACTTCTGTCCCAACTGCGGTCAGAAATTGTAAAAAAATAATCAGGGCCGTTAAATTGGTCTGAATTGTCCATCCTCCGTACTGCGGAGCGGACAACTGGTGAATATAAGGGCCGACGCGTCGCAATGGCGTGTCGGCCTTTGTTTTTTGGGGAAAGGATAATTCTCGAATCAGCGGATTGTGACAGATATATGACTCTTTTAATGGAATGATTGGTCTAATGGTTGGGCCAATTGTTTCGTTGACGAAGTCGATGATAACCCGTAAGCGGGAATTCGAAACTCAGGTTTTGATTGTTCTTTTTTGATGATTCAAAAATGAGAGCGCCGTGAGCTTGGGGGGATGGAACTGGTTGAGATTCTGTCCGATCCGCACGGTAATACCAGGAGGAAGAGATGGCCAAAGCCAAGAATGACGCAACGGAAAACGCACCGGCGGCCAAAGCTAAAAAGGCCGATACCAAAGTGGAGAGCCTCAAACAGAAGCTCGTCCTTAATGGTGCCGAGATCAAGAAGATCGGCGAGGACGCCGAACTGCTGGTCGGCGGCAAAAACTACAACACGGCCATCATTAGCCAGGTGCCCGGCATTCGGGCTCCGGAATTCCGGGCCATCTCTTCGAACGCCTTCCACATCCTTCTCGACGAGACCAAGGTTAACGCCGCCGTTGTCCGTTCGACTGTGGATAAGGAATACAACAAGATCGACTGGTACTCCGACGCGGTCAACGAGGATTCCGATTATCTTCAGCAGTTCGTTCGCCAGGTAGGCAAGCGGATTCGCGAGGAGTCCAAGAAGCAGTCCGGCACTTTGATTCGTCTGCGCACATTCATTAACAATGTGGTCGAGGGCTTCGCCACTTCTCCCGAAGGTATCGACCAACTGCGTATGCGTTCGGTTTTGGTTCAGTCGGCAATCCTGTCCGTTGAGATGCCCGAGGAGGTCGGCAAGGAAGTCAAGGCCGCCTATAAGTTCATCTGCAAGGAAGCCGGACTGGACGATGTCCCCGTGGCCGTGCGTTCCTCTGCGGCGGGTGAGGACAGCCGCAAGAAGGCTTTCGCCGGTCTTCAGGACACATACCTTAATATAGTGGGTGCGGAGGAGTGCCTTGAGGCGTACCATTGGGATTGCGCTTCGGCCTACAACCTGCGTTCCATGACCTATCGCCGCGAGGCTATTCTCGATGCCATCACCAAGGCCGAGAAGACCGGCGACGATTCCATCGCCGAAAGCGCCAAGAAGGAGTGGGCCATCGAGCACACCTCCCTGTCCGTGTGCATCATGCGGATGATTAACCCGGTTATTTCCGGCACGGCGTTCAGCGCGGATACGGCCACCGGCTGCCGGGGCACGGACCGCAACGACCTGGTCTCCATCGACGCCAGCTATGGCCTGGGCGAGGCTGTGGTCGGCGGCATGGTCACCCCCGACAAGTTCTATGTCTTCCAGCGCGAGGGCGGCCGCGAGGTGGTCATTCGCTACATGGGCTGCAAGGAACGCAAGATCGTCTACAAAGAAGACGGCAGCGGCACCCATGTGGTCAAGGTCCCCGACAACGAGGTCTTCCGTTGGGCGTTGTCCATCGCTCAGGCCGAGACCGTGGCCGAGGGAGTGCGCAACATTTCCAAGGCTTACGGCGGCATGATTATGGATACCGAGTTCTGCATCGACAAGACCGATAGGCTCTGGTTCGTGCAGGCTCGTCCCGAGACCCGCTGGAACGAAGATTTCGAGCAGCATCCCAACACCATTTTCATGCGCCGTCTCGAAGTGGACAAGAAGGCCATTGATTCGGCCGAAGTCATTCTCGAAGGCAACGGCGCTTCCCGCGGCGCCGGCCAGGGTACCGTCAAGTACCTTCGCTCCGCCTTGGAACTGAACAAGATCAATAAGGGCGACATTCTGGCCGCAGATCGTACCGATCCGGACATGGTTCCCGGTATGCGCATAGCTTCTGCCATTCTGGCCGACGTGGGCGGCGACACCAGCCACGCGGCCATTACCTCGCGCGAGCTGGGCATCCCGGCCATTATCGGTATTCAGCGTCTCGAAGCCCTGCGTTCCCTGGAAGGACAGCAGGTCACCGTTGACGGTTCCCGCGGCAAGGTCTACCGGGGCGAACTGCCCCTGGTCGAAGTGGGCGGCGAGATCAACGTTGGCGAACTGCCTGCCACCAAGACCAAGGTCGGCCTGATTCTGGCCGACGTGGGCCAGGCCCTGTTCCTGTCCCGCCTGCGCCGGGTGCCCGATTTCGAGATCGGCCTCCTGCGCGCCGAGTTCATGCTCGGCAACATCGGGGTCCATCCCATGGCCCTGGAAGCCTATGACAAGGACACCCTGAATGATCTGGTGGAAGAGAAGCTCCAGGAAATGGACCATCATCTGACCAAGGTCATGAAGGAGCAACTCGATTCCGGTCTGATTACCATGCCGCTCAAGTTGCGCGAATACGTCGGTTTGATTACCGGCCTGACCCATCGCATGGAGTCCCTGGCCGAGCAGGAGGGTGCCCGGAGCACTGACGAGGTGCTTGCCATGCACCGCCGCCTCCGCGAAATGGACCACAAGCTCGACGAGCATATTTCTCACGCCACTGAACGGCTGGACGTTCTCAAGACCTCCATCGACCCCGAGGCCCACGTGGCCGTCGTTCTCGGCTACCACGACATGCTCGAGCCCACTCCGACGGTTCGCACCGAGGCGTGGAAAATCCGCCAGCAGCATGAGAAGACTGTGGCCGAATATGTGGATCGCCTCAAGGATGATCCGGATTTCGTTGCCTACATTGACAAGATCATCCGTCTGCGCGAGGAAGTAGCCCTCAAGATGGGCCTGAAGTCCGAGATGGACGAGGTGGCGACCCTGCCCGACCGTATCCGCAAGCTGTTGGAATCTCGTGGATACACCACCGGCAAGGAGAACTACATCCAGACCCTGGCCCAGGGCTTGGCCCTGTTCGCCATGGCCTTTTACGGCAGCAACATCGTCTACCGGACCACCGACTTCAAGTCCAACGAGTACCGCAATCTGCTCGGCGGCTCCCTGTTCGAAGCTCATGAAGACAACCCCATGATCGGCTACAGGGGTGTTTCCCGCAACATTCACGACTGGGAACTCGAAGCCTTCAAGTTGGCGCGCGGCATCTACGGCGGCACCAATTTGTCCATCATGTTCCCGTTCGTCCGAACCCTGGAAGAGGCCCGCTCCATGAAGCGGTACCTCAAGCAGGTCCACAACCTGGAATCCGGCAAGGACGGGCTGAAGGTCATCCTCATGGCCGAAATCCCGAGCAACGCCGTGTTGTGCAAGGAATTCCTCAAGGAAGTGGACGGATTCTCTATCGGTTCCAACGACATGACCCAGATGGTTCTGGCCACCGACCGCGACAACGCCAGCCTTCAGCACATCTACGATGAGGAAGATCCGGCCGTTATCTGGGCCATTCTGTCCGCCATCTTCGCTGGCCAGAAGGTTTGCAAGAAGGTCGGCTTCTGCGGCCAGGGCGTATCCAACAGCGTCATTCTGCGCGGCCTCGTGACCATTGCGGGCATTGTCTCTGCTTCGGTTGTGCCCGATACCTATCACCAGACCAAGCATGACATCGCTGCGGTCGAGGCCGAGAACATCAAGACTCGTGATCTCGGCAAGTGGCTCAAGAAGCAGCACATGATCAAACTGCAGGACCTTCTTGAGGAGAACAGCTACGGCCATATTCTCAAGAAGTACAAGTCTCCCGAGGACTTCATGGAGTGGTACGAGGGTGAGCTCGACAGGTTCAGCGAACAGCTCCGCGATCATATGGAGACTCCGAAGGAAGAGTTCTACCGCCAGGAAATGGAGCAGTTCCGTTCCACCTTCCACAAGCCGGTCATCTACGCCAGCTGGGATTGGAGCAATACTGTCGAAGACGCCCTGCACCATGCCGGTTTCGCCTCCTTCGAAGAGCAGGAAGCGGCCCTGGAGATGCAGCGCAAGAAGCAGTGGTAGCAACTGCTTGAATCGCGATAAAAAAAGGCCCCGACCGCAATGGTCGGGGCCTTTCTTTTGCTATGGATCAGGTCAGGCGATCTTGTCGGTGATGGCGCCAATGCCCGTGTCCGCAGCCGCTGCGTGAACGGCCTGTTGGATGTCGATGTCCGTTCCCGTGGAACTGAAGTCCGGGCCGGTTCCGATATAGTCTTCGGTGCGGGAAGCGACCTCAAGGCCCGCAACGGCCTGTTCCCGGTTGTGAATGGCTTGGGAAGCGTCCATGCCCGAGGCCATTTCGTCATGGTGGTCCCGTATGGACTCCGGGCCTTGGCTCTGGTTGTCCCAAGCCATCCCCTGTACCGTGTCCGTGGAAATGCTGATGTCCGACATGGGGCCTCCGTCGTTGGGCTGTGTGTACTTCCTCTATGCCCAAGCCCCGGTGCGTTGGCAAGCTTACGGAAAAAGACCGATGTACGAAACGCCCCCGGCCGGTTGACCGGGAAGCGGAATTATGGCTGTGCGGGAATCGGCTAGGACATCCGGTCCAGGAACCCCTGTCCCAGGTCCTTCAGCGACTTTGTCAGCTTAATCAATTCGTCGTCCGGAATCTTGCGGATGGTTTTTCCATCGGAATCAACCACCTCGACTTGGATCGTGTCGTTGTTTTCCAAGACGTTGAACTTGAGTTTGACGTTGTTCGCCTTCAAATGTTCCTCGGCCTCGGCGATCAGGGTGTCCAGCTCCTCGCGGGTTGGATTTTCCGATTGTCTGTCCGCCTGCGCCTTGCTCTGCGCCATGACCGTGTCATTGCGCGGAATTGAGCCGTCCGGAGCATTCTGCTTTGGCCCGGCTCGGCCCGGAACGACGTTCTCCGAGCGCGAATCTTGCTTTATGTCGATATTCATAACGGGGATATTCATGGTTTCCCTCCCTGGTCTTGCACGAATCATCCCTACCTGGGTTGCCTCTTACGTTTAATATCGGCGTAATGTTCGGAATCTTTAGAGCGCCGGAGGAATTCATCCCGTAATTTACTTGCGGGGTAGAAATAGTGTTAGTTATTGACGCTAAGTAGATAATCAAATACGATCTCACTGTTTTTTAATCGGCTTGTAACATGCCGTTTTGCTTGGGGCTTTCGAGGTCATTCGAGCATCGGGTCGTATTTGGTTTTTCCTTTAACCCCGCAGAGGGGCAATGCCGTTTTTTTTGAAGCACTACTTCGATCCGGACTGGGACCCGGCCAAGCTAAAGCCGGAGGAGCAGGCGGATGGGAGTGTGGATCATCATGAGCGTCAGTTCGTCAAGAACGTGTCCGCCGGGGATCTTATCGCCGAATGGCTTCCATTGGAGGAGGCGGGAGAAGAACTCGACGAGCGGTTCGTGTTTGAGGAAAAGGCGTTTCCGGCGGGAAGGGGCACGGGCATACGGCGTGAGTCGCCGGACAAGCTCTTCGCCGCCGTGGACGGATATGTCTGCTACAAGGAAGGTCGGATTCTCGTTCGCAATCCGCTGACAGTTCACTCCGATATCGACTACCACACCGGCAATGTCGATTTCGTGGGCAGCGTGGTGGTGGAAGGAGCTGTCCGGACAGGATTTTCCGTTGAGGCGGCGGACGATGTTCGGGTCAATGCCCAGATCGAAGGCGCCGCTGTCACGGCTCGCGGGAATTTGGACTGCCGAGGTGGCGTCAAGGGCGGCAAGGAAGCCATACTCCGGGCCACCAAGGATATGCGGCTTGCTTTTTGCGAATATGCCACGTTGCTCGCGGGCGGCGACATACTCGTCAAGGGGGCGTTGATGCACAGCGACGCCTACGCTGGAAAACGGCTGGCGGTGGGCGGACGGCTTACCGGCGGGAGTATCTGTGCCTACAAGTACATTTACGTGGGCGGGCAGCTCGGCGGCGGCATGGACACGGATACGTCTCTGATCCTGGGATACCAGCCTACGCTGTTGTATGCCGACCAGCGTTACAATCAAAGAATCAAGGTTCTGCATGAGGACATCGCCTTTTTCGAGAAGGCGTTGAACAGGGGCGAGGAATTTCGGGCCGAGTACGAGCCTCGGTTGGAGTCTGCCCGCAGTGAGTTGGAATTGCTCAAGGATATGAAGGTGGAGCTGTGGGACGGCATCTATGCCACCGAACGGCTGGATGATTGCCGGGTTCTGGTGCCCGGCGTTGTCAGGCCGGGCGTGGAGATCTGTATCGGCTCGGCTTATTACAGAGTGGATGATTTTTTGGAAGACGTTTTTTTCTACTACGATAACGGTGAAGTGAAGTATGGCGCTTCAACCGGGAAAATGAAGAAATAGCATATGGATATCGCAACTCTTATCGGTCTGGCCGGTGCCTTTGGTCTTGTCTTCACCACGATTTTTATGGGTGGCAACGCGGCGGGATTTCTTGATGTTCCCTCCATCGTCGTCGTTATCGGCGGCACATTCGCCGTTACCTTCGTGATGTTTCCAATGGGCGTGGTCATCAATGCCTTCAAGGTCGGCATGAAGACGCTCATGTTCAAGTCTTCCGACCCGCAGGACATCATCAAGCTGATTACTTCCCTCTCCGACAAGGCCCGTAAGGAGAGTCTGGTTTCCTTGGAAAAGGTCAACATTGACGATGCGTTT